>CAMWWH010000032.1 GCA_947177975.1 uncultured Clostridia bacterium
TAAAATTGCCTTTTGTACTTGTTTTTTCTTCTTCTCTATGCAGTTGTCAATCTTCGGTTTCCTTGCGAAAGCAGGAATTTTTGACGATTTTCCTTAAAGAAAAACCGTGCTGTCACAGTCGACAGCTTTTATATAATAACAAAAGGTAAATCATATGTCAAGCAGAAATTTAAAAATTTTTTTATTTTTTAAACTTTTTTGCCGTTTGTGACCACCTTTCATTATTTGAAAAATATTGACGGAATAGTAGCCGTAAAACGCTGCTTGATTTTTATTTTCCTGAGTATTATAATATAACAAATGAAATATTCCACGATAAAAAAGGTTATAAACATATTTATTTTATGCGCGGCAATGCTTATCGTGTGCCCGTTGTTCGCGCTGATTTTCACAAAAACCTGTTCAACCAATCTCATTCCCTTTTACATAGTACTTGCACTGACCGCCGTTATGACGATACCCGTTCTCATACATTTGGGACTGATGATACACGCATACCGCAAAGCCGTTAAAGTTCAACCGAAATACGAAGGAACGGTTTGCGACCGCGTTTTCCAATTGATGGGGAAAAATAACTTATACAGACTTAAAATAAAGTGCGGCGAGCAAACTTACCTGACGCCCAAAGTATACGGCTTACGGTGGGAATTTTACTCCGACAAAAAAATTAAGTTTATACTTATAAAAAACCGCGCCTACATTACAGACATTGAAGAGTAACGACGACCGCCCCGCGCAAAACTTGCGCGGGGCGGTCATTCATTATCTTATTATAATTTATATTCAATCTCTTTTAAAAAGTCCATACTCTTTTTCAGCTCGTCGAAGCCGCCGTAATCGCCGCGGTACGTCTCGATTAAAACGTTGCCGTCGAAGCCCGCTCCTTTAAGCCGCTTGAAGATTTCCGAAAAATCGTAAATCCCCTTGCCCGGCAGACACATTTTTCCGTTCTCGTCCATATCCGAAATATGAACGTACGCAATCGCGCCCGACATTTCGGCTACGTACATCTGCCACGGGTACCCGCTCCGCCGCGCCTGCTTCAAATCGAAAACTCCGTACAAATCGGGGCAGTACTTTCTCACTTCTTTAAAGAACGACGGACGGTTGAACGCGTAATATGCCGTGTTTTCGAGGCAAAGATTGACGCCGTAGCCCGCCGCGAAAGAGTGCGCCTCGGCAATGCGCTCCCCGATAAACCGCATATCGTCGTTCGATTTGCCCGCGCGCATAAAACCGTGGAAGGTGTAATTTTCGCAGCCCAAAAGCTTAGCCGAACGCGCGAGCTGGTCGAGCCAGTAAAAGCCGTCGCCGCGCACCCTTCTGGTGGGATTGAAAAAGTTGCCCTCGAAATTGAGCGGCACGGTATGTACCGAGTTGACCTTCAACCCCTCGATTAGCGGTGCGAGCGCCTTGGAGAACTCGGGGCGGTATTCGTAGAAGGTGGAAAAGAAAACCTCCGCCACCTCCGCGCCCAGCGATTTGATTATTCGCGCCGCCTCTTCCGTGTGCTTTTCGGGAAACAGCGACGCAGTGGAAATTCCTATTTTCATATCTTTATTGTATCACACCGCACTGCAAAATGCAAGATTTACTTTTTTATTCCCCCAAAGCTATGTATCGCGATAAGCAATATGTAATTCTTTCGTCAGCAATATTGGCTATCGGCGCGAGCGGAAATCCCTCACCCGCGCACTCTTCAACAGGCGCGCACGGTTGCGGGGTAGGCTGTTGCGGCATCGAAGTCAGCGACTGCACCGCCGAAAGCATGCCCGAAAGCTCCTCCGCCTGCTTGAAGGCTTCCGCCGCTTCGCCGCCGCCAAACTCCTCGATAATGGGTTTCAGTTCTTTTATATTCGCGTTTTTGCCCGACATCATCAGCATCAGCACAAGCACGAGTAGTTGCATAAAGTCGACCTCCGTCATAAACTGTATAGAGCCTTTTTCGGCTTTATTCCATTATATGCGGGGGAAATTATGAAGGACTTTAAATCGTATACCCAAAACGGCGGCGGCTCAAACAATTCGGGCGGCGGTGCGACCGGTGCGAAGTCGGGCGGTAGCGCTAATTACGACCAGACGGTTAATATGGCGGCGATGATGGCGAAAGCATTCAATGGCAAGAGCGAGGGTCAGATTTTGCAGACCATAATCGCGCAGGCAGAACAGGGCAAGCGCGAAGGAACGCTGACTAACGCAGACTTAGACAATTTTTACAACACCTTAGCGCCCCTTTTGGACGGCTTCAAGCGGCAGAAATTACGGCAGATAATACAAAAGCTCAAATCGATTTAAAAAAAATAAAAGCCCCGCAAAAGTGCAGGACTTTGAAAAAGGGCGGGCTTTACCCTTGCGCGAGTTTTTCCGCCGCGCGCAGGAAGTAATCCACCTCCCTTTCGTTGTTGAAAGCGGAAAGCGATACGCGTACCAACCCCTCGGACGACAGCGCTTCGTGCATGAGCGGAGCGCAGTGCAGTCCGCCGCGCACGCAAACCGAGTACTCCTCGGATAAACGGTACGCCGCCATTTCGGATTGCAGATTTTTGAATTCGAGCGCAACTATGCCGTAATGATTGGACTGCGAATATACTTTAATCCCTTCTATCTTGCTCAATCCTTCGAGTAAAAGGTCGGTCAGATAGGTCAGTCTGTCGCTGTTTTCAGTCATATGGTTTTTGAGGTACAGCGCGCCCTCGCCCAACGACACTATCGCGGGATAGGACAGCGTGCCGCTCTCTAACTTGTCGGGGTAAAAGTCGGGCATATTCAGGTTGATACTTTCGCTGCCCGTGCCGCCGAACATTACGGGCGACGGATTGAACCTTTCGGAAAAGACGAGCGCGCCGCTGCCCTGTATGCCGAGCATACCCTTGTGCCCCGCCACCGCCAGAGCGTCGATACCCTGCGCGGAAATATCAATCTTCTTATGTCCGCACGCCTGAGCGCCGTCGCAGATAAGGTACGTTTCGGGAGCAATGCCCTTCTTTACGGCGGCAATGTCGGGCGCCGTACCCGTGACGTTCGAGGCGAGAGTAACTATAACCGCCTTCGCTCCCTGCGCCGCTTTGACAAGGTATTCGACGTCGATTTCGCCGCGCGCGGTCAAAGGCGCAAGCTCCACCGTCACCCCCTTGCTTTTGAGATAATGCAGAGGGCGCAGAACCGAGTTGTGCTCGGCGACCGTCGACACGACCTTGTCGCCCGCTTTTAAAGTACCGAAAATGGCTATGTTAAGAGCTTCGGTACAGTTTTTCGTAAATACGACTCTGTCGGGGGAAGGCGCACCGAAAAACTCGGATAAGATATTGCGGACGGCGTACACCCTCTCGGCGCACGCAAGCGAAAGCTTATGACCGCTCCGACCGGGATTGGCGTTGGTTTTCAGCGCAGCCGTTGCCGCCGCGAGCACTCCGTCGGGCTTGAACCCGCCCGTCGCCGCATTGTCGAAATATATCATATACACCCTCCTCAAACCGTCTTTCATATTATATTAGTGTACCGACAAAATAATGTTCAACGAAGGATAAAATTATGACCGAAATGTTGGCAATCTTTCGCTCACGCTCTCAGGCGATTGACTGTATGAATAAATTGAGAGTTTTTAACGTTCCCGCACAGCTTATCAACACGCCCAAGGAAGCGGGCGTCGGTTGCGGGCTGTCGCTTAAGCTTTCAGCCGCGGCGGCAACGCGGGCGAAGAGCGTAATCGCAAAAATGAACTACTCTTCCTTTTACGGTTATATGCGCATCGATTTCCGCGGCGGGAAAATTTTTATCAAAGGCTTTTAGCGCTCACGGCTCGCGCGGGTTGACTACCCGCGCGAGCCGTGATAAAATACGGTTATGAAAACCAACGATGAAATTTTAAAAGAGCTCGCCCGACTCTACCCCGACGCGCGCCCCGCACTGCAATTTAAATCGCCCTACGAACTTTTAGTGGCGGTCATTCTTTCCGCGCAGTGCACGGACGAGCGCGTCAACAAAGTGACGGCGGAGCTGTTCAAAAAACACAATTCGCCCGCAACTATGCTTGAATTAACGCAGGAAGAACTTGAAAAATACATTTTTTCGTGTGGATTTTATCATAACAAGGCGGCGCACATTCTTTCCGCCTCGCGGGACATTGTGGACAAGTTCGGCGGCGAAGTTCCGCGCGATTTCGACAAGCTCAGAAGTCTTGCGGGGGTCGGGCAGAAGACGGCGAACGTCGTTTGGTCGGTGGCTTTCGGCGGCGACGCAATCGCCGTGGACACGCACGTTTTCCGCGTTTCCAACCGCTTGGGACTTGCCGAAGCCAACACTCCCTTTAAAGTCGAGGAACAGCTTAAACGGGTTATCCCGCAGTCCGACTGGTCGAAGGCGCACCATTGGCTTATCTACCACGGCCGCAGAGTATGTCATTCGCAGCGCCCCGACTGCCCCAACTGCACGCTGAAAGACAAGTGTAAATTTTTTAAGGAAAATAGCTAACAGCCGAGTGCAAATTGCACTCGGCTGTTTACATCTTCATTTCGACAATGCAGTATCATTTTTTAATATTATCTCGACATCAACCAGATAACTTTTATCTATATATCTCAAAATATGCTCACCGTCAATTCTCGCCGACGGTATTTCAAACACAATATCAAATTTCGACGAAAGCCCCGGGCCAAGCGATTCTACACCGGAGTACTTCAAGCAGTTATCCAAATAGACGGAATGAGAGCTAATTGTATAAGTTGAATTATCAATTTTCAAATTAAACCTGTCTCCTTCCATAAAATAGTCATATGTCCATAGATTAGACCATTCAATACTTACGATGACGAACATGTTTTCCGTTTTATGGTCGTTCAGTTGTTTGGTATGCCTTACGCCGATAACCGCAAACGAGTAAATATCTTTATTAGAATAATCATTTCTGACTACAATTTTTTCCCCGATAAAATGCTTTGGCACCTCTGCCTGCACTTGCCCGTTGTCCCCTCGGCCTTTTTTAAATACCCACCAGATAGCTATAATAACTACTATTATAAAAACTATAACTAATATCCAAAACTCATCCATAGTAGACTCTCCGCAGTATGTACACAATATGTACATTTTTATTCATTTTAGTACATAAACTGTACAATGTCAAGAAGAAAGAGTAATTGCTATGATAAAAATCGGAAAAACACTTAAAGAATTGCGCAAGTCTGAAAAGCTCACTCAAGCGCAGGTTGCCGAGCGACTTAATATAGGGCGAGTGAATTATACCCGCTACGAAACGGACGCAGTGCGCCCGGACTATGAGACTTTGGTATGTATTGCCGACTTTTACGATATCACCGTAGACGAGATACTCGGCAGAAAGCTTTAATAAACTAAAAAACCCCGCGGCGATTTCGCCGCGGGGCCTTCTATTGTTTACTTTTTCTTCCTCGATTTTATAAGATATACTATCGCAAATATGACGGGACCGAGCGTGAAAATCAGCGCTATGAACAGTATGACCAGCACTATCACAAGCAACGTGACGCCGACACTGCCTAATTCGGTCTTGGGGTCTGGCGCTGAACAAAGCGTGAACGTAAGCTCGCTTTCAGGCAAACCGTCAAGCTCGGCAACATAGCCGCCCTCCCTCTCGGTGAAGTCTACCGAGGACGTAAACACCTCATAATAATCGGTGTTTATTTCGATTTCCAAAGTACCGAAGCTCTGCCAGCTTTGCGCGGGCGAAAGATAATATCTGTATATATAAACGTCGGGGCTGTAACTGTCCTTCCACCTAGGAAATATCGGCGCGGTCACCGTGTTTACAACGCTTTCACCCGCCGATAAAGTTATATCGTACAGATACCATTTTGTAAAATTGTTGACGTTCAAATCGCGGTTATCGTAGCCTGCATCTTTCCCGAAGTAAAATCTCGTTACTATGGCGTTGTACCAATCGACCTCGCTTACCGCGCAGTCCGCTTCCCTGTATTCGAGAGCAAATTCCTTTAAGGTCGTTTCACGCGTCTTTGTTACCGTCACCGTGCGGTCGCAGGGCACGTATTCATCGGGCTTGAACAGGTGTTCTTTGTACTCCTCGCAGCTCCACTCGCACGCAAAATCGTCGGGGTCGCCGAACACGTAGAACGTAGCCGTGTTATGGTAGTCGTTGACGTGAAACCATATACTCTTCTCCGAGTTGCCGCCGCCCGCCATAAACCGTGCGCCGTCGCCGCAGGTAACTCTGCCAGTCAGATTTATCAAGTCGTTCCTTCTCGTGCCGACCTTCACGATATATTCTGTAACCATTGTATCGGGCTTATAAAAATCGTCCTCGTAAAAACCGTCGTAAATATCCTTGACGCCTTCCTCGAAATAGTAGTATCCGCCGTAGGTGTGCCGCGTTTCGACCTCTATCTCCTCGCCGTTTAACGTTATCACGGGCGGCAGTGCGTCGCCGCTGCAATACGGGTCGGATTCGATCGGGAACGCCATCGACGTAGTCACGGTGTTTTCGGACGTATTCACGAACGTGTACTCCGCCGTCACGGTGGAATCGTAGCCGCTTATATCGGGGTAATCGGGAAAACTGTGTATATCGAACGTGAGCTTTTCGTGCTCGACGGCGAGCACGCTTTCCTCGTTGCGGATTACCGCGCCCGAACCTGTTATACCGTATTCGTAGCGGTGTCCCGAATTGGCAAACACGGGCGAAACCGCGCAGGGAAGCGCCGCACAGAGTGCGACTACCGCACATATTATTTTACGAAGTCCCTTTTTCATAATTCTGCCCTCATATGTATTATATAACTTATCAATACAAAAAACAAGCCCCGCGGCGATTTTGCCGCGGGGCTGTAATGTTTTTAGTTTAGATTAGCCGAGAACCTTTGCGATAACGCCGGAACCAACCGTTCTGCCACCTTCACGGATAGCGAACTTCAACTTCTCTTCAACTGCAACGGGCTTGATAAGCTCTACAGTGATAGTTACGTGGTCGCCGGGCATAACCATTTCGGTGCCTGCGGGAAGTTCGATAGAACCGGTAACGTCGGTCGTTCTGATGAAGAACTGAGGACGATAGTGGTTGAAGAAAGGAGTGTGACGTCCGCCTTCCTCTGCCTTCAAAACGTAAACCTGAGCTTCGAACTTGGTTGCCGTCTTAACAGTGTTGGGCTTAGCAAGAACCTGTCCTTTCTCGATACCCTTACGGTCGATACCACGGAGAAGTGCGCCGATGTTGAAGCCTGCGATAGCTTCGTCAACGCTCTTGTGGAACATTTCAAGACCGGTAATCGTCGTGCCTACGGGCTTAGCGATAAGGCCTACGATTTCAGCGGGGTCGCCAACGTGAGCAACGCCTCTCTCTACTCTACCGGTAGCAACGGTACCACGACCGGAAATCGTGAATACGTCCTCAACGGGAAGAAGGAAGGGCTTATCCGTATCTCTTTCGGGAGTGGGGATATAGCTGTCGATGGTGTCCATAAGCTCTAAGATGCACTGGCACTCGGGAGCTGCAAGAACTTCTGCGTCTGCCGCGCCGCTGGTTGCCTTTTCAAGTGCTTTGAGAGCCGAACCCTTAACGATGGGGCAATCCTTGAAGCCGTAGCTCTCAAGGGTGTCGGTGATTTCCATTTCAACGAGCTCGAGAAGTTCGGGGTCGTCCATCTGGTCGGTCTTGTTAAGGAATACTACGATGTAGGGAACGCCTACCTGACGGGAAAGGAGGATGTGCTCCTTGGTCTGAGGCATGGGACCGTCGGTTGCCGCAACTACGAGGATTGCGCCGTCCATCTGAGCAGCGCCCGTAATCATGTTCTTTACGTAGTCGGCGTGACCCGGGCAGTCAACGTGCGCGTAGTGACGCTTTGCGGTTTCGTACTCGACGTGAGCGGTGTTTATTGTAATACCGCGGGCTTTCTCTTCGGGAGCCTTATCGATCTCGTCGTATCTCATCTTTGCTGCCTGACCCTTGCAAGCCATTACCATAGTGATAGCTGCGGTCAGAGTGGTCTTGCCGTGGTCAACGTGGCCGATAGTACCAATGTTAACGTGGGGCTTGCTGTTGTCATACTTAGCTTTTGCCATTTTTGTTTTCTCCTATAAATTTTTTATAAAATGATAACTTACGCCTTTGCAGGCGTCGCAGCTATCCACATTTCGTCATTTTGCGTGCTGCAATAATAAAGCGCCTTACGCGTTGTTTTTATTATATATTAAAACTTTTAAAAACACAATTATTTTGACGATGGTTTTTAAAAATTTTACTTGCAGACGAACGGTTTAACCGCCCGTCCGCAAATATCGCCGTTATACGGCAAATTTCTTTTTAATTCTTCTTGGCTCTCTCGCCGATTACCTTATCCGCAACCGACTTGGGAACTTCGGAGTAGTGATCAAACTGCATAGTGAACTGTCCGCGACCCTGAGTTCTCGAACGAAGGTCGGTTGCGTAACCGAACATTTCCGAAAGGGGAACTTCCGCGTCTACTACCTTCGCGCCCGCTCTGTCGTCGGTCGAGATAATCGTGCCGCGGCGTGCGGTTACGTTACCCATAATATCGCCGAAATAGTCGTCGGGAACGATAACTTCAACCTTCATGATGGGCTCGAGAAGCACGGGCTTAGCCTTGGTCATGCCGTCCTTGAACGCCATCGAACCTGCAATCTGGAACGCCATTTCCGAAGAGTCGACTTCGTGGAAGCTTCCGTCGTAAACCTGTACCTTGAAGTCTACCATTTCGTAGCCTGCAAGGAAGCCGTTCTTAGCCGCGCCCTGAATACCCTTATCGATAGCGGGGATATATTCCTTGGGAATAGAGCCGCCGACGGTCATATCCTCGAACGAATAGCCCGAACCGGGTTCGCCGGGAATAAGGTGCAGTTTGCAGTGACCGTACTGACCTTTACCACCCGACTGACGCTTGTACATACCTTCCGCGTCGCAAGCCTGACGGAACGTCTCGCGGTAAGCAACCTGAGGCGCGCCGACGTTAGCTTCTACCTTGAACTCTCTAAGAAGTCTGTCGACGATAATGTCGAGGTGAAGCTCGCCCATACCTGCGATAATGGTCTGACCGGTTTCCTGATCGGTATACGTCTTGAACGTAGGGTCTTCCTCTGCGAGCTTGATAAGCGCCAGAGTCATCTTTTCCTGACCCGCCTTGGTCTTGGGCTCGATCGAAAGCTGAATAACGGGGTCGGAGAAGGTCATCTGCTCAAGAATGATGGGGTGCTTCTCGTCGCACAGCGTGTCGCCCGTCGTGGTGTCTTTAAGACCTACGATAGCGCAGATATCGCCCGAGCAAACCTCGGGAATTTCCATACGCGAGTTAGCGTGCATCTGTACTAAACGACCAACTCTTTCCTTCTTGCCTTTGGTCGAGTTGTAAACGTACGAACCTGCGGAAAGTACGCCGGAGTACGCTCTGAAATATGCGAGTCTGCCTACGAAGGGGTCGGTTGCAATCTTGAACGCAAGACCTGCAAAAGGCTCTTCGTCGGAAGTCTTTCTCTCTTCCTCTGCGCCCGTATCGGGGTTAACGCCCTTTACGTGGTCTACGTCGACGGGGCTGGGAAGGAAATCGATAACCGCGTCCAGAAGCATCTGAACGCCCTTATTCTTGTAGGACGAACCGCAAAGGACGGGCGTGCACTTCATTGCGATAGTCGCGGCGCGCAGACCTTTTCTGATTTCGTCGGGAGTGAGCTCCATCGTTTCGAGGAACTTCTCCATAAGCTCGTCGTCGCCCTCGGCAGCCGCTTCCATAACGGCCATGTGACCCTCTTCGGCAGCGTCCTTCAAGTCTGCGGGAATTTCCGCCTTGTGGTACTGCTTGCCGTCGTCGGAGTCGTAAATTTCGGCTTCCATTTCGATAAGGTCGACGATACCCGTGAAGGTGTCTTCCTTGCCGATGGGCAGCTCGATGGGAACGGGATTGGCGTTAAGCCTGTCCTTCATCATCTGTACGGCTCTCTGGAAATTCGCGCCGTTGATGTCCATCTTGTTGACGTATGCTATACGGGGTACCTTGTACTTGTCAGCCTGACGCCAAACGGTTTCCGACTGAGGCTCGACGCCGCCCTTCGCGCAGAAGGTTGCAACGGCGCCGTCGAGTACGCGGAGCGAACGCTCGACCTCAACGGTGAAGTCAACGTGTCCCGGCGTATCGATAATGTTGATACGGCAGGTATCCTTCTTGTCCATACCCGTTCTGGTCCACTGGCAGGTGGTCGCAGCGGACGTAATCGTTATACCGCGCTCCTGCTCCTGAACCATCCAGTCCATGGTCGCCGTACCGTCGTGGGTTTCGCCTATCTTGTGGTTTCTGCCCGTATAGTACAGTATTCTCTCGGTAGTGGTCGTTTTGCCGGCGTCGATGTGCGCCATAATACCGATATTTCTTGTATGCAATAAATCGTATTCTCTTGCCATAACCTACCTCTATTAGAAGCGGAAATGCGCAAACGCTTTGTTTGCTTCCGCCATTCTGTGGGTATCTTCCTTCTTTTTAACCGCGCCGCCCGCGTTGTTGTACGCGTCCATAAGCTCCGCAGCGAGCTTTGCGCTCATCTCTCTTTCGGAACGCTTACGGGTTGCGATTACCAACCAGCGGATAGCGAGGGTCTGACGCCTTTCGGGTCTGATTTCCATAGGCACCTGATAGTTGGCACCGCCGACTCTCCTTGCCTTGACTTCCAATACGGGCATAATGTTGTTCATTGCCTGATTGAACACGTCCATGGGGTCTTGTCCGAGCTTTTCGCTCGCGATTTTAAATGCTTCGTAGACTATCGTCTGCGCAGTGCCGCGTTTGCCGTCGTACATAATCTGGTTTACGAGTTTCGTAACAACCTTAGAATTGTACACGGGATCGGGTAATACGTCTCTTTTGGGGACGCCTCCTCTTCTGGGCATAATTTTTTACCTCCTGTTTTGATTTTAAGGGTTCACCTTAAATAAGCTATCGCTTGCCCCGCTTAAAGATTTTCGGGGTAGCAAATCTTCTCCGCGGATATCCCGCGAATACTGCCTACTTTTATCGGTCAAGGGTACAAAAAATATATTCCGACAAGTAGGGGTTAATCAAGAATTATAAATTCTTTATTACTTGGGGCGTTTAGCGCCGTAACGCGAACGCGCCTGCTTTCTCTTTGCAACGCCTGCGGTATCGAGAGCGCCGCGCACGATATGATAACGAACGCCGGGTAAATCCTTAACACGTCCGCCGCGGATAAGAACCGAAGAGTGCTCCTGCAAATTGTGACCTTCGCCGGGGATATAAACGGTACCTTCCTGCTTGTTGGTAAGTCTTACCCTTGCAATCTTACGGATAGCCGAGTTAGGCTTTTTAGGCGTAGTCGTGGTAACCGAAAGGCACACGCCGCGCTTCTGAGGGCAGTTGTCCAAAATGGGCGACTTGCTCTTGAAAACCTGCTTTTCTCTGCCGTGCTTTATAAGCTGGTTAATTGTGGGCATAACGTTCCTCCTTGTTTTACTCGATTTAAAAACTTAAATCTGTGGAATATATCTCTTGCTTTGCACTACCCTTAAATGCAAAGGAGAATAAACTTTGCAACACATAAAGACCCACCTTTTACAGTGAGCAACGACTATTCTAACAAAAGAGAAATAATTTGTCAATCAATTTGAACAAAAAAAATTAGCGGCGGCTGAAAAACCAGCCGCCGCCTTTATATTGAATTTTATCTTATGCCTGCTCCCATTCGTCGGTTTCAAACGTGATGTTGGAATAAGTAACACTCATTCCGCGCGTTGCCCATAAGCAAACGTATACGTATTGGTTATCGCGCAAGTCGAGATTGTACTCGTTTTCCAACAATTTTTTACTGTAATCGTCGTATCCCAACAAGGTGTTCTGGCTAAGTCTTTTAATGGACAACTCGTGCGAACCGTTTGCGTTAGAAAGCGCAAGGTTCTCGGAATAACCGAGTTTGGTCCCAATTCGCCAATACAAAGTGTAAGATGCGCTGTCGGTTGTGTAACAGCCCGCGTTCAGATAGTTGCTGTTTACGGTAGACGTGTAATCGCCGACGTAAATATCGTCGCGCACCATTATTCCGTAACCGGACTGTTTTCCCGAAATTCCGCTTACGTCTGCGGTAGCCGTCATTGTGAATGCGGTTTCCATAGGTACCTGAATAAATACAGCCGCCATAATATCCTGTCCCGACTCTATTTTACCTTTGCCGGAATCAACAGTAATTGTAAAGGTCACACCGTTTTCGTCGGAACCCTGCGAAATATTGAAGTTGTTCTTGTTGGCGCCGGCGCCGAATACCGTGCCATACCACTTATATTCGGTACTTGTGGTAGCGTCGGTAATCGTCGCGGTAAGCGAACCTACCGTCTTGGAAGCGTCAGTTTCGGGATTGAAAGGCTGCTTTTCGATAATCTGGTAATTTTGATTGGCCGCAGCTTCGCCGTATTCCGCATAGGTCGGCTTGGTAATATTGGTTTTAACGTGATTTTTAAGGTCATTCGTCGACGCCTTGATAGCACTTGCTATAGTATATGCGTTATTCTTTGCGCCGTACAAGTTGGTATGCGTACCGTCGATACCCGTTGCCTTTTTTACCGTCTTGGTTTCGTCCGCCCATTCAGCACCCGTCGCCGCATGGTATTTGGAAGCTTCCGCATAGCCCAAAGTCTTGTACTCCGTCGCAAGAGGGGTTTTAAGGTCGACTACCGTTATACCGAGGTCGGCGCCCAAATCACGGATAGCTTTGGCATAGTCGCCGCCGTTAAACGTAACGTTCGTGCCGCCGACTTCGACCGTTTTATCTTCGGTCGTATGGTCTTTATCGTATTTCGCCTTCTCATCGTCCTTAAACAGTCTTGAAATCGGGGTGCACAGAACGGGCGTTGCACCCGCGTTGAGAGCCACGTCGATATAATAATGCTTTAATATATATTTAAAGGAAACGGGACGCTGTGCATTATAAGTGTCTATCATGGTCGTTTCGTTGTCCGCGTCCAAAGTGGGGTCGGCATACCTTGCAACTTCCGACTTTTCGTCGTTATGACCGAAGCCTATGAAGAGGTAATCGCCCGCCTTTATTCCACTGGTAAACGACGAATAATTTGACGCAGATTCCGTCATTAAACTGTACGCGCTTCTGCCCGATGCAGCGAGGTTTACAACCTGACTGCTCGTAACGTTGAAATATTCGGTTATCTGCGTGCCGTAGCCGTAGCGGGGCAGATAATAAGAGCTATCGTTGAACGAACAAACCGTACTGTCACCCACAAGGAAAATTTTATTGCCTGCGGGTAAAGCCGTCGACGTGTCTTCGCCGCCGCCCGACGTGTAACCGCACTTGGAGCAAGCGCCGTTCGTCATAAATGCTTCGTGGCTTTCTTTTTCGCTCGTCTTTACGGGCGCGTCGCATTCGGGGTCGGTGCTGCCACTGCACTTGGGACTGTGCGTGCCGTCGCCGTTATCGTGCCAGAGCGTGTAAGTGTGCGAATGTCCCGGAGGAGGCGTTGTGCCGCCGTCATCGTCACCGCCGCCGTTACAGCCGGCAAGTCCCGCAAACGTGCCGCCGACCATACACAGCGACAGAACCAAAGGTAAAATTCTTTTAACTTTCATATCTTTCCCCTTATTTTTTTATTTCCTAATTATTATAATATGCACCCCGATTTTTGTCAATAGCCAAAATCAGTTAAGTATTACGTCCTTTAAGCTGTCGTATTTCCTGAGAGCCGCGCTGCGTAAAACCGTCGTATCGAACGCGCCAGAGAAAGCGTCGTCCGAAATCTTTTTAGCCGTGAACACCGCCGACACGGGAAAGCGCAGAGTTTTGAGCTCGGACAAAATCCGTCCGCTCTGCCGCGTGCCCATAAAATCGCCGCCGCCCCTAATCTTTAAGTCGAACTCGGCAATGGCGAAGCCGTCCGAATTGTTCTTCAAAACCGACAGCCTTTCGCGCGCAATGTCGCCGTCGGCATCGGTCAGAAGGAAACAGTAGCTCTTGACGCTGCCCCTACCGACGCGCCCTCTCAGCTGGTGCAACTGCGAAAGCCCGAACCTGTCCGCGTTGTAAATGACCATAACGGTCGCGTCGGGCACGTCCACGCCCACCTCGATGACCGTCGTCGAAACGAGGCAATCGTATTCCTTACCGCGGAAAGCCGACATAACCTCTTCCTTCTTCTTGTCGTTCATCTTGCCGTGCAGAAGTCCGAAGCGCACCGTCGGCATTGCCTTTTGCAAATCCTCGTAAAGCTCGGTTACCGACATAACCGTGCCCTCGTCGTCACCCTCGATTTTCGGGCACACGAAATACGCCTGCCGCCCGCGCTTTGTTTCGCCGCAAATCCACTCAAGCATATCGTTATATCTGCTGTTTTTGATAATTGACGTGGATATATCCTGCCGCGAACGCGGTTTTTCCTTGATTGTAGTCACGTCCAAATCGCCGTAAAATACGAGTGACAGCGTGCGCGGAATGGGCGTTGCGCTCATAACAAGACAGTCGCAGTTGACCCCTTTTTCGGTGAGCGCCGAACGCTGTGCAACTCCGAAACGCTGTTGTTCGTCGCAGACAACTAACGATAAATTTTTGAATTCGACATCCTTCTGAATGACCGCGTGAGTGCCGCACACGATATCGACAGTACCGTCTTTCAAGCCCTTTTTAATCTCACGCTTTTCCGCGGCGGTCGTAGAACCCGACAGAAAACGCACGTTAAATTCGGGCAGATATTTTTGAAGCTGGGCGCAGTTCTGCCGCGCAAGCACCTCGGTTGGCGATAATACCGCCGACTGAAAACCCGATTTGACCGCCATATATGCCGCAGCCAACGCAACCGCCGTCTTGCCGCAGCCTACGTCGCCCTGCAAAAGTCTGTTCATAACCTTGGGCGACCGCACGTCGCTCAACACGTCGCGAACCGCCGCCTTTTGCCCCTCGGTGAACTCGAACGGAAAGCGGCTCAAAAACTCTTTCATATCGCCGTCCGACACGGAATAGCGGTTGACCCTCGCCACCTCGCCGTCGCCTTTGATTACCTTGAAAGCCGACACTAAAAGAAAGTACTCCTCTATGGCAATTCTCTCGCTTGCCTCGGCAATATCCTGCTGCGAAGTCGGGCAATGCAGTCTGTAAAGCGCGTCCTTTAAAGACGAAAGACCGTACTTTTTTTGCAGTGCAAAGGGTATCGCGCTTTCGACCTGAACGTTCCTTAAAGCCTGCCGCACCGCCGTTCTTACCACCCCTTGCGTGAGCGTTCCCGACAGCGGATAGACGGGCAGAATACCCTGAAGGTTGCGCACGCTTTCCGCCCTTTCGAAGGTGGGGTTTACCATCGACGCGCCCATTCCGTACTTGTTCTGTACGCGCCCGTAAAAGAGGTATTCCTCCCCCTGCGCAAGCTTCCCCGCAACGTACGGCTGATTGAACCAAATGGTCTGGAAAAGGTTGTCGCCCTGACGGCAGAGCGCCTTTACAAAGGGTCGGCGGGCGTAGTCGTTTCTCTCTACCGACAGCACCTCGCACACAGTTAATATGACCGAATTATGGAACGCGTTCGCGATGGAATTCGTGTGCGTGAGGTCGACGAAGTCGCGCGGGTACAGCCGCAGTAGATCTTCCTGCGTAAATACTCCTAACTTATTCAGTTGTTTTTCACGCGCCTCGGACACGTACTTCAAGTCGGATAATTTCATAATTATAAATTAAGGGAAGCTGATACGCTTCCCTTTGTTATTTTTATTACTCTAAGCTTACCATATAGTAGTAAACGGGCTGACCGCCGTAGTGGAAATCCACCTCGCAGTCGGGGAAGGTTTCGCCGACCTTTGCCGCAAGCGCCTCCGCCGCAGCCTCGTCCACTCCCTCGCCGTAGTACAGTGTTATCATCTCGTGCTCTGCGGTCTTCATCTTCTTGATGAGGTCGAGCGTGGTGTCGTCGACGTTCGTACCCTTAGCCAGAATCTTTTTGGAGTTAAGACCGATGATGTCGCCCTCTTTGAGCTTGAAGCCGTTCATCGTGGTATTGCGCACCGCGTACGTTACCTGACCTGCCGCAACGTTGTCGATTGCGTGGGTCATATTCGTCTTGTTTTCGGGCACGCTCTCTTCGGGGTTGAACACGAGTGCCGCCGCAATGCCCTGAGGCACATTCTTGGTGGGGATAACGTGTATCGTGCGGTTGTTAACAAGCCCCTTTGCCTGCTCCGCCGCCAGAATAATGTTCGAGTTGTTGGGGAAAACGAAGACGTTCGCCGCGTTGATTTTCTGTACCGCGTCGGCAATGTCCTGCGCCGAGGGGTTCATAGTCTGTCCGCCCTCTATAACGCGGTCTACCATCAAGTCCTTGAAAATCTCCGCCAAGCCCTCGCCCGCGCAGATTGCAAGCATACCCATCGCTTTCTTTTCGGCTTCGAGCTTCTTCTTTAACTGTCTGTTCTCTTCGAGCATGTTCTCGATTTTCAGACGGTCGAGCTCGCCCAGCTCCAGCGCATAGGTCAGCGCGACGCCGGGGGTGTTGGTGTGCACGTGCACTTTTATAAATTCCAAATCGCCTATGCAGATTACGCTGTCGCCTATGCTCATAAGCTTTTCTTTCAGCTTATCGATATCGGCAAGCGTCGTCTGAGGCTTTAAGTTGATTACGAAAAATTCGGTGCAGTACGCGAACTCGATATCGCCCAAATCGAGGTTTATGATATCCGAGTTATCGTCGAAGTCGGGCTCTTTCTCCTTGACCTGCACTTCGGTGGGAATGTCCGCGCCTATATCCTCGCCCGAGATTGCCGCGAGGAAGCCGCGCATTATGGTCATAAGACCTACGCCGCCCGAGTCGACAACTCCCGCCTTCTTTAAAACGGGCAGAAGCTGGGGGGTCTGCTCCAAAGCCTCGTCGCCGACGGCGATGACCGCCTTGAAGAAGTCGACGAAGTCCTTGTTTTTGGAAGCGAGCTTACCCGCGCTCTCGCTCATCAGCCTTACGACGGTTAAAATCGTGCCCTCCTTGGGAATGGAAACGGCGGAGTAGGCAACCTTCGTGCCCGCCTCCAAAGCCTTGGCGAAAGTTTTGGTATCGAAATTCTGGTTACAGTCCTTTAAAACCGAGCAAATTCCTCTGAAAATCTGCGAGGAAATTACGCCCGAATTGCCTCTTGCGCCGCGCAGCGCGCCCTTGGAAACGGCGTCGCAAATCTCCTGAAAACGGTTAGACGTGCAAGCGTTCATCTCCTTTACCGCCGACTGCAAAGTAAGCGACATATTCGTACCCGTGTCTCCGTCGGGTACGGGGAAAACGTTAAGGGCGTCGATTTTAGCCCTGTTTATTTCAAGCATTCTCGCACCGAGAGCAACCATTTTGCGGAATTCGGTGCTGTTTATAGTCTTCTGCATGATTTCTCCAAATTCTAATAATATTGAATGCGGCTCCCGCGCCGCTACACACAAAATAGAGTTAAACCTTAATTTTAAAGTTTAACTCCTATGATATTGACGTTTAC
>CAMWWH010000033.1 GCA_947177975.1 uncultured Clostridia bacterium
TTATCAAACGGTTCTACGGTGAATATCGAGGAATATATCCCCGATAAAGTTGCGGGAAAGGTCACAAATTTGTTGCGACCCAAATTGAGTTTTACGTTTACCGCCTTTTTGTAGCAGCTTTCAACGTTGCGCTTTATGGTACTTATTGTTATTTCGGGTTTAATCATATTACCATTTTTCCCAAAAATTGCATTTTTTATACTAAAAAAGGGAGGCGGTTGCCTCCCTCGGTAGTTAAATATTAAAACAAATCGTCGTCGTCATCGTCGTCTTCGTCTTCATCGTCGTCTTCGAGGTCGTCGAGAGAATCGATATCGTCATCAAAGAAATCGTCCTCTTCCTCGGCGTATTCCTCTTCTTCCTCCTCAACCTCGGCAAGCTCCTCCGCGAGCTCCTCCTCGTTGAGCGACAAATCTTCGCCGTCGTCGCCGATATAATTTTTCCATTCCTCGTCCTGCTCGTCGTCAGCCTGAATATCGTCTTCGTATTCCGACTGCTTTCTGCAAGACTCGCACATAGACTCGCCGTAGCGCATATGGTTTACGCCGCAAACGGGGCAAAGCTCCTCCGCCTCGTTTTCAAGCTCTTCGTCCAGTTCTTCGTCCTCCAGATCGGCAAACTGTAATCTGCTGCCCTTCATTTCGGCAATACATACGTCGCAGTACTCCTGCTTGCCTTCTATAATAAAGTTGAGGTCGCATCTCGGACATTTAATATATTTAGCCATATAAAAATCCCCCGCGTTTATTCATTTCCTTCGCTGTAACATTATATTAGTATTTAAAAAGTTTGTAAACTGTTTTAATAAATTATTTTAGCGTTTTTTATAAAAATATTACACCGAAAAACGGACAAGCCGAAATTTTCAGCCTGTCCGCTTGATTTTTTAAATTCTTTCGTCCGCTTAATCGTTCTCGCCGCCGCTTTCGCCGCTCTCGTCGCCGTAAACGTCCATATCCCTGTCGTCGGTCAAATCGACGTCAATCGACCTTTCGGAAACCGAACCGCCCGCCTTTTTCCTCGATACGAGGTAGTAGCCGAGTATTACGCCGCCGCCGATAACCAGCATACAGCCTTCGAGTATGCCGAACACCGTTCCGAACTTGCCGCCCGTCGAAAGCTTTTCCCACCACGTCTTACATTCAACCGTGGGATAGCTCTCCATATACGCGTTTTTAAAGTGCGCGTTAAGTCTTTCCGCGTCGCCGCTCGTCATTCTGCCGACAACCGTATAGTAGTAATCGCGCGAGTTGCCGTATACGGTTTCGCCGTTTATTGTTTTGGTGATTTCTTTGTAATCTTCCCAATCGCCCTCGGCAACCGCGAAGTCCTTGTAAATTTCAACCGACTTCTCGGAATAAACGTACTCCTTATCCCTGCCCTCGATGTTGACGTAGGCATTGATAAGCTCGTCGATATAATCAACGTCGCCCGTATTGTACAGATATTTGAGCGCCGACGATAAGTGGTTGTAAGCGGCAGTGCCGTCTGCGTTTTCCTCTTCGTCGTACTTTTCTATTTTATCTTCGAGCTCCTCGAACTGTTTGTTGAGGTCTTTTATTTCCTTATTCGTCATTATGCCGTTCGCACCCTCGAGGTCGCAAACCATAATGTAGTTGTAACTGCTCATTCCTTCCGTTTCGCTCGCAAAGAACAGCTTGTTACCAACGAATTCGGGCAAATACCAGTCACTGCACGCGTCCAAATCGAGCACCGTGACCGCCTCGTACGTCGAATCGGGTTCGAGCGACGTGGGCAGTTTAACATAGTCGTCCTCCGTGCCGTCGATTGCCACTCTGTTAATCGCGTAGCCGTTGCCGCCCGAAGACGAAGCCGCCGACGCATAGTAGAGATAAACGTGCTTATCCGTGCCTTCGCCTTCCTCTTTGATATACAGCACCTTAGATACGGAAGCGTCGGTTACGTTAATCGAGTCGCCGATTTCACCCTTCTCTAAATCTACTTTACTTTTGGTAACGCCGCTTGACGACGCGTTGATTGCGTAAAGTCCGTCGGAAAGATTGTAGAACTCGTAATCGATTGTAAAGTTACCGTTTACGAGCAGCGTACCCGTATCCGTCATAGCGTTCCAGCCTTCGTCCACTTTGCCGTCGCCCCTGCCGCCGTTATCGTTGTCGATATCGGCTCTGTCAAGGCTGTAAAAAGTGACGTCGCCGTCGTTCAGCTTGCACGTATAGTAAAGCGTGCCGTTCCTGTACCACTTGATTGCGTAGGTGCGGTCGGCTACGTTATTGAGGTCGATAGACGCGTCGTACTCGGTTACGAAATTAAACTGGTTTACGCCCGACTCGTATCTGACCTGACCTATACCGTCGAAAACGTGAGTGCCGTAGTTGATATATTTCGTATCGCCCGCGTCCGTCAAGTCGTATTCGCGGGGAGAAACGCTCGCGTCAGCCCTTACCATATAGAGCTGATTGTAGTCGAAGTCCCTGCCGCCGAGGTACTGGGGCACCTTCATCGTATAATAGACGTAAGGGTTGGTTGCGTCGACCGTATCGAACGCATAGCTTTCAACGTTGTAAGCCAAAACCGTGTTCTTGCCCGTGGAGCAGTTGACCGAGTGAATATTGGTTGCCGACGTTCCGTACAGGTTTTCGCTAATCGCGTAAATAATATACACAGTGTCGTCCACTTCCACGTAGCGGTAATCCACCGTGAGGGTGGTCGTACTCCAGAAAGCGTCGCTCGTATCCGTTCCGTCAAGCTTGGTGCGTCTGAACTTGACAGTGTCGTTCAGCACCTTGCCGTCGGCGTCTTTGTCGGTAGAGGGCGTGACGTAGTAAATATATCCGCCGTAAATATACAGACCCGCGTTGAGATTGTCGCTGCTTGCGTAGGCAATCGAGGGCACGACCGTGTCTGTCTTTGCGTAGTTGCCCGCGTCTAAATCGGTCTTTTTAATCCTCTGAACCGAACCCTTCAAAACCTCGCCGAAGGTGTTGTCGGCGGTATTCGAGGACTTGCCGTTAATGAAATATACGTAATCCTCAGTTTCCGCAACGAAGCCGCCGTTGGTGCCTTCAACGTATGAAGACGTATCCTTAGCGCCGCTCACTCCGCCCCATTCGGTTTTGCAGGCAGGCAAAAAAGCCAGGGAAGCTGCGGAAATTGCCGCAACCGCCGTGCATATAATTTTAGTAAACCGTTTACTCATAAAATCTCCGTCGTTTGCCGCCTTAAAAAACGGCACGCAAAAAGATGGTTTTACACCTATACCAAATAATTATACAACAACGATAAAGTTAACGCAATAAAAAACGGCTGAATTTATCTAAAAAATACGGCAAAGGAGAATTTATTTTACGGAAAATTTCGCTTTTTTCAATCTTTTAAAACTGCTCGGCGGCATTTCGGCAAATCAGAACGGGCAACAAACCGCCGACACGGAGCAACCGCAAGCGCCCCCTTCCGCACCCGCCTCCGCGCCCGAGGCGACCCGACACAACTATATGGCGGATATAATCGAACGGCACGAACGCATTTCACAGCGTGTCAAGAAATAAAGCCGCGCACGATTGAAATCGTGCGCGGCTCAGAAAGCACTTAATTATTTGACTAACCTAAGGTGTCTGGGCAGACCGTCAACCCAAAGCGGAGTGATTTCCGACTGAATGAGCGGGCGGATATAGTGAATAAGTTCGGGAGTTACGTAAGTGCCGTCGGCGGTAATCCACTCTGCGGGCACCTTCTTTTCTACGTTTGCGATATCCGAAACGTTAGCAAGCTCGGTTATGCACATATAGGGGTCTTCGGAAACGCGCTTCAAGCAAGCGACCATACCCGTCTTGCCCTCGAACGCAGCCTTAACCGCCGCGCCCGCCGAGTTGAACGCCTCGGTTACGTCGATACGCGAGGTGATATGCGCCGCGCAGCGCTGTAATGACGAAAGCTCGATTGCACGCGTTTTAACTCCGTACTTCTCGGCAACCTTGCCCGCGAGATAGCGAGCCGTGCCGGCAAGCTGCTTATGACCGAATGCGTCGACGTAATCGACGTGGTCGGCAAGCTCGCAGACGTATCTGCCGTCGGCAACCTTTACGCCCTCGGAAACCGCGATGACTATCGAGCGGTTCTCTTTCAGCATTTCGCCCGTCTTTTTAACGAACGCGTCGACGTCGAACACGCGCTCGGGAAGATAAATCATATCCACGCCTTCGCAGTCCTCGCCGCGAGCAAGAGCCGCCGCAGCGGTCAGCCAGCCCGCGTTTCTGCCCATTACCTCGATGACCGAAACTACGGGGTAGTCGTATACAAGACCGTCGCGGATAATTTCCTTGGTCGTCGCCGCGATATATTTAGCCGCCGAGCCGTAGCCGGGGGTGTGGTCGGTGATTGCAAGGTCGTTGTCGATTGTCTTGGGGCAACCCATAAAGCGTATGGGACTGCCTATCTTTTTGCCGTATTTGGACAGCTTGTCTATGGTGTCCATAGAGTCGTTGCCGCCTATGTAGAAGAATGCGTAGATGTCAAGCTCTTTGAGCGTTGCGAAAATCTGGTCGTAGGTCTTTTCGTTGCCCTCGATAGCGGGCAGCTTGTAACGGCACG
Organism: uncultured Clostridia bacterium; assembly: GCA_947177975.1. GTDB lineage: Bacteria > Bacillota > Clostridia > Christensenellales > Borkfalkiaceae > Coproplasma. The sequence goes on from CAMWWH010000033.1 coordinate 4,570, forward strand.
AGCCGAGGAACGACGACGGAGTTCTTTTAAGCAAATCCATATCCAAGTCGTTTCTTATCTGCGTGGAAAGGTCTACGACGTCCTTATCCAAAAGTCCTTTAATGCCGTGTACCATTCCGTAAACTATGTCCGCGCCCCTGTCCTTAGCCGTCTTGAATACGCCCAAAAGACTTGCGTTTATTACGGAAGTAGGTCCTCCCGACTGCCCAACAATTACGTTCTTCATAAATAGTTCCCCTTAATTTTTAGTTAACTTAATTATAATATATCCCCGCGCAAATTGCAATATCTAATGTAAAAATTTCTCATTTAATCTATCGTAACGTCCCAGATATCGGAATAAGTTAAAAGATTGTTTACCTTGCCGAAGATAACGGCAAAGTCGTTGTAATTCTTAGCTTCCTCTTCCGTGAGCACCTTTACCGTTTCCCCGCTCGTGCTGATTGCGCCGTCGTCCGTGTTGTTGTACTCGGTGAACTGCGCGTTCTTGGGGTCGCCGTTGCCCATACTTATGTACCTGCTCGCCGTATTGGTAGTAATATGTCCGCCGATACGCGAATTCATTACCATAACCGCGGCGTCCGGTCCCCAGGCTCTGCCCAGAGCGCATATGCCGTCTTTATTATTCGACGGATTTGCTTCATCTCTAACCGTCACGGTGACGCCTTCGTCCGCAGTGAAATCGCAGTCGTCGAAGATTGCGCCGTATGTAACCTTGTCGATGGCAGTGCCCTTGTTGTTGCCCTTGAACGCGGTTACGTAACCCGCCTGACTTGCACCGTTCTTATGCGCAATGTTCCTGATTTCGCACTGATAGAAATAGGTGGTGTTATTCGTACCGAAGATGTAGTCGGTTACGCCCTTGATAAGACAGTTTTTAAATATCTGTCTGCCCGTGAACAGTTCGAGCGTATCCTGATAGCCCAACAGCGTGCAGTCTTCGACCACTACTTTATCCGCCTGAATGAGCATTGCAAGCGCACGGCAGTCGTTGCTGGGCGCGCCCTCGTACGAAGCCGCGGAATTGTAGTAGTTGGAAATCGTCACACCCTTGATAGTGAAGCCGACCGCCTTATCCCTTACGTTGAAGGTTGCCGTCGAGTCGGTGACGTGCGAGAAGCCGCCCGCGTCCTCCACGCCGTAAAGCGCGTCGTATTCGATTTTGGTCGCATCCGCGCCCGCGCCTATCATAGTGAGGTTGGGCACGTTGACCTCAACCTTTTCCCAATACGTGCCCTCCGCGAGGTACATAACCTTGGACGTTTCGGCTTTGAGATTGCTCGCTTCAAGGAATTCGAGCGCCTGCTGAATGGTATTAAATCTGTACGCGCCGTTAGTATTCTTCGTGCCGACGTTGACTTTCGCGAAATTCTTATTTACGGCTACCGCAACGACGTCTTCCTTAGCTATGGAATCGGGCTTTTTCTGAACCGTGATTAAGACGCCCTTAGCCTTGGTTTTGCCGTTTGCGGTGTAGGCAATCTTGACCGTCTGCACGCCCGCCGTCGAGAGGTTTGCGCCCGTAACGGTCGCTTCGCTCGCGTCGAGCTTGAACTTCTTCGTATTGCCGTTGAGCTTGCCCGTGACTATGAGCGACAGTCCGTCGGTCGATAATTTTTCGCCCGTCAGATAGAACTGTCTGAACGCATTGTTCACGTACGAGCTGTTGCCCGCCGCGGAATTTTCGCCCTTAATTACGTGCTCTACGCTCACTTCCAAATCTTCGTAATCGTAAACGTTTACGTTATAAGACGTTTCGAACGTCTTGGTATCACTGCTGAGATTTCCCGCAATCTCGTACTTGACTTTGATTTCGTAAGTGCCGGGTACGGCGGGATTGTATGCGCTTGCGTCAATCTGAATATTCTCCGCGGGAATGGGAATAGTCGTGCCCGTAGTGTGTTTGCGAACTATTGCAACGTTACTGCAATCGAGCTGCTGTCCGACAATGTAATCGGTCTTGCCCGTGTTGGCAACGCGGATACTTTCAACGGGCGACTGCTGCAAGGTTGCGGTATATTCCGCATAGAAAAGATGCGACGTGCCCGACGAGCGCATAATCGTATATTTGCCGCCGACGGTAAGCTGTTTGGTTATACGCTGAACGGTGCTTGCGCTTCCGTCCGCGGGGTAACTTATGGTCTCTCCCGAGCCGTCGGGTTTGGTGAATACCAGACTTTGGGTACCACTCTGACCGCTCGAACCGTTCTGAACGTAGAAAACGAGCGTGCCCGCCGCGGGAACGGTTATTTCGAGCGCGGAGGTTTTGTCACCAAGCTTTACCGCATTCGTGGAAACGTAATCGGGGTCGACACATTCGTCGCCTTCGTACAGTCCCGTCTTTATTCTTCCGGTAACAGTCGTACCTTTAGTAATGCCGAATACGCCGTCCGTCCAGCCGTCCGCGTATGCGATTGTGGAAAGCTCTGCGGGGTCGAATACCATTTTCGCGTCGACTTCGCCGTTTTCGAGCGCCGCACCCTTACCCTTATATGCGGGGACTTTGGGTGAAGGAACTTTTGCCGCCGTTCCCGTTTCGTCCGCGTAGGTTTGAGCAACTATCGGGGTTGCCGCGGTATCGTCCTCGTCGGGTTGCGTGGGTTGCAATACGTGCTTGCACTTGTAGCACTTTTCTTCCGAACCGGCAGAGTGCGGCTCGTGCTCGATGACCAAGTCGCAGTCGTCGTCGATGCAGGTGGCTTTATGAGTGCCGTCGTTATTGTCTTCATAGGTAAAGTGATGCTGAGTTTCTTCGCCGCCGCCCTTGTTGCCGCAGCCCGCAGAGCCCGCAACGCCGACGCACAACGTACCCGCAATTACGAATACCGACAAAAGTTTAGTTAATTTATTCATTTTTCCTCCCTTATCATAAACTGATTACCGTTTATTTATACTGTTTTAATTCTACCACTATTCTGCCGTAAAGTCAATGCCCTATTTTTTTGGCAACAAAAAGAGCGCGGCATTCGCCGCGCCCCTTTATTAAAGTTGTGTCAATATTTTCTGATTAAGATACCTTGATATAACCGATATAGTCGGATGTCGTACACTTCAGCGTAATCTCAACGTCGGTTTCCTGAGCATCAACGGTGAGTACGTACTGACCCTTACTGCCAGTGGGAGCTATAGCCTGCTTGGTTTCGCCGATATATATTTCGAAGCGGAAATCATTAAGGTCTAAAGAAGTACCATACGTATCACTGTTGTTATAAAGCAAGAAATCTACCTTCAAACCTGCTTTAACCTTTAACTTAATAGTCGTATTTGCGCCGACATTGAACCAGTCGCCGCCGTTAGACGAAAAATCCTTTCCTGCCGCAGTTACTTCCAAGCAATCCGCTAAGATTTTCGTCGAACCGTTGGTTACTGTTTGAGATTTAAGGTCAGCCTCACCTGCAATTCCCGAAGACTTACCGAAACTGAAGCCTTTCGCCTCGGTTATCTGGTCAATTCCGCTTTTCACCACTTTCCAACCGATATAAATACCCTTTTCACCTGCGGCAAGCTTATCCGTTTTAGGATTGAACTTAGTAGTGCAATCCGCGTCGGTATAGTAATCGTCGAACTCCTTACCTTCGGGAGCGGTTAAGCTTGCCTTCAATGTTTCGAGCTTACCCGCGTGAACCAAATCTTGGCTGGACATCTGCCAGGACTCGCCTACCGCCGTGGGAGTTTCGCCGTCGGTATTGTAAACGGTAACGGTTACGTCCTTTTCGGGAACGGCTGCAAAATTGATACTGCTTATATACTGCTGTCCGCCCGTGGCGCTTACGTTCATTAACCTGTAAGTACCCGCTTCGTTAATATCGAATAATACGGGCGTTGTATTTCCGTCAACGTCGGAAATTGTCGTTTCCGTTTCGCCGTCGACCTTAACAAGTTTAAGACCTCCCGAATAAGAACCTACATTAAGTCTTATCGCCGAGTCTACAGTGAACTGAACGTATGCGTCACCCTTTATTCTGTAATACGTACCGCCGTTGTCCTGGAAGAAGTTATCGCCGCCGTCAGTACCGCCGTATATGGTAAGTTTGCCGTACGTTACTGTGTCACCCTTCGCTACGGTCTGAGTAAAGTTTGAGTTTGACGCAGCCGCACCCGTATTAAACGTGTAGCTGTCCGTCAAAGCTACGGAATGATTTTTAGCTTTTAAGCTGACGTATATATCGCCGTCAGCGGAAATTTCGCAATCAGCCGTTAACTCTTCGTTGGTCGTTTCGTCGGTATACGCCATATAGATTTTATCCACTTCCTTGTCGTCGTTCTTTACGCTGTCAAGGTTGTTGATATATTCCTTTAATTCGGCAATACGAATGGTCTCACCCTGCGTGTATTTTTTCGTACCGATAGGATTGCCCGCGATATCGTTTATGGTCACGGTGTACTCTTCGAGTTCTTCGCCCGAAGCGTAAGAATGAAGTTTCAAAAGCGCGGCGTCACAGTCGAATACCGACGTGTAACCGATTTGACCGTTGCTCGTTCCGAACATGTTAGCCTTGGTATGTAAATCGGCGGTGGCTTTGTCGATAACGTCTCCGCCCTTTACAGCCGTGGTTATCGCACCCTCGCCCGTAGAGCCGTACTCCTTGAAGTCTGCGTTCTCGGCTTTCGTGCCGTTGCTCCAGTCAGCCCAGCGGTGGTCTTTATTCTTTCCGTCCTCGCCGGTGTAATCGCTTGCATATACGGAATATGCCTTCGAGAAGCTGCACTCGATATAGGCAACGGTTGCATTAGTGCCCCACGACCTGCCGAGCGACATTGCGCCGTCTGCAACCTTGCCGTCGTCGGTCATCTCGCACTTATAGAATACGTAGCCGTAGTCGGGCTTTGTTTTCGTGTCGTGCTTTGCTGCGGTTACGTAACCGTTCTGCGCATTGCCCTTGCCCGTTTCCGAGTTTACCGCAGTCCTGTTGATTGCAACAATCTTGCACTCTTCGAAGTATGCAAGACCCTTTTCGCCGCCGAAGATGAAGTCAACGTTGCCGTCAACCTGCGTCTTGTAGAAGTAGGATCTGCCGTCTTCGATATACAGCGTATCCTGATTGCCGTAAAGGTGGCAGTTGGATACAACCGCGCCGTCGCCGTTTATGGTAAGAGCAACGCCCTGAGCCGCCTGGCTGCCGGAATATTTGCCCGAGTTCGTAATATAGTCGAAATCGTTTCTTATATTTAAGTTGTACGCCTTGAAGCCTGCAGCCTTAACGTGAACGGTTGCGCAGGTCAAGCCCCATGAGCCGCCGCATATAGCGTCCTTATCGCCCTCAACAAGCGAATAGGTAATCTTCGTGTCGTCGATATTTTCGCCCAGACCGATAAGCGTTACGTTGGGAACGTCAATCCATACCTTTTCGGTATAGGTGCCCGCCTGAAGCTTGATTATCTTTGTTACGCCGTCGCCGAGGTCGCACTGTTTGAGATACTGAACCGCCTGCGTAAGCGTCTTGAAGTCGCCCGTTGCGCCTACGGTTATTTCAACTTTGTTGTTTTCAGCGGTAATCGCGTCTTTAACCATTACTTTGTAGCTGTCCGTAAGCGAAGCTCCGTTCGTGGTGTATTCTGTATTTACGCTGATATTAGCCGTCTGCTCGCCCGCCGTTGCAGTCGAGGGAAGCTCTACGTTGAGCGCAGCTGCGGGAAGGTTGAAGGTATGCGTACGCGCGGTTGTGCCCTCGCCTACCGTACCCGTACCCTTTACGGTAAGGTTATCGCTGCTTATCGCGCCGCCCGTCTTTGCCGCCTGCTGCAGCGTAAGCTGTGTTTTACCGTCACTGGTAAGACCTATCGTGTGTACTTCTATACTGTCGATAGTGTAAACGTAAACGTCGTAAGTATCGGTGAAGTTAGCGTTCTTTCCGTAAGTAACCGTTACGGTATACTTGCCGGCGTTATTCTTGTCGTAATTCGAAGTAACGCTGTAATCGGTATTAAACAACGCGTCCGTTCTGCCGTTTTTATAATGCAGTTTAACCGTTATGTCGTTCGTCTTTAATTCCTCGCCTTTGAGGAAGTCAACGTTGAGCGGCGTTACGGTTATGCCTGTAGCATCCGACTTTTCAAGCTTTTCGACAATGGTTATTTCGGTAATTCTTCCCGCGCCGCCGTTGGTCGTAAGTACGTAAGTGCCTTTGGGCAAGTTGTCCTGCTGTATCGTTCCGAAAGATTCACCCGTAGTTGCAATGACCTCACTGCCGCATTTAAGTTCTGCGCCCGTAAACTTGCCGGAACCGCTCGTACCGACAATCTTTATCGAGTTGGTTTCGCCCGTCAACTCGATGGTAACGGTACCGCTTGCGCCCTGCGTATTGTAAGCCTTATTGCTATACTCAAACCTTGCTTTACCGGGAGCGGCAAACGTTATTTTGTTTTTATACGTATAGGGTGCGGTAAGAGTAACGTCTCCGGTTGCACCGGGCGATACGGCTTCTATCGCTTCGCGGAAATCTACCGAAGTGGTAACCAAATCGTAATTGTCGTCTACGCCGCCGCCTATCTCTCTTACGTAACCGCAACCGTTATTGCAGGTTGCGTCCTCATCGCCGTCGTAAGTGTGGTCACCTTCGGTAGCTTCGAAATCGCAACCGGGAACCTTACAGGTTATGGTGTGTTTTTGGTCGTTTTTGCTCTCGTATTTGAGCTCGTGCGAGTCGGTGTGGTGAACGCCTTTGTCACCGCCGTCGTCGCCACCGCCGTTGCCTTTACAGCCGACGGCGCCGCCTGCCATTCCTACGCCCAATGCGCCTGCGATAACGAATACCGACAGAAGTTTAGTTAATTTATTCATTTTTCCTCCAAATTTTGAAATTACCGAAATTTTAAGAAACAGTTAAAAAGGGTTGCGCGGCGTTTTCAACGCCGCGCCATCTTTTAACCGTAGGATAAAAGATAGGGCTCTTTCAATATTTTTATTTATACTGCCACTATTTTATCACTAACAAAAATTTAAGTCAATATTTTAAAGTTAATTTATAACGGAAAATGTTACCTTCTAACAGATTTTAACTATTACTTTTATGCAAAGTCGTCGTGCCGCCGTCGGAGAAAGTCAACGTCAGGTCGTTATCCGAATACCAGATATCCCTGCCGTATGAGTTGCCCTTCTTGATTGCCGCCCACTGCGTCGGCGTGCCGTTATAGTTTACGCTCTGCGCACTGCCGAGCGCGTACCGCCCTATCGCCGTAACCGACGCGGGCAAATCGTATTCGGTCAGTTCCGTGCACTGATAGAAGGCGCTGTCGCCTATCGTCTTGACCGAGTTCATAGTCACTTCGCCGAGCGACGTGCAGTAGGTGAACGCCTCTTCACCGATTTCCTCCGTACCTTTAAGGTCTATTATCAACAGCGACGAGCAGGAATTGAACGCGTTCTTTTCAATCTTTTCAACGCCGTTCGGAAGGGTAATCAGCCGCAAATTCCTACAGCCGCTGAAAGCGCTTTCACCGATTACTTTAACGTCGGTTGAGGCAAAATTCAGTCCGTCGAGATTGGTGCAGTCGGCAAACGCGCTTCCGGGTATTCTTTCAATACCTTGCTGTATACTGACGTATGAAAGCGACTTGCAACCACGGAACGCGCAGTACCAGGTTTCTACGCTCGAGGGCACTTCCACCGCCGTTATGCCCGTACCTCTGAAAGCATCCGAGCCTATAAATTTAATGTTCGAAGTACCGTCCGAACCGACGAGCACTACCGTATTCAGTATAGAAGTATCGTTTGAAGACGTATTCCAGAAAGCGCCATGATATATACCCGTAACGCCGCTTAAATCGAGCTGTGTTGCACCGCCGTTAGAATAGTCGGTGGATATTACCCAGTTATTCATATAATTTACGCCGTTTTCCGTCTTCGTGTAGTTCATATTCGCGATACCGTAACCCAGAGCGTACGCGCCTATATATTCGACGTTTTCGAGGTTGATGTTTCTTACGCCGCACTCTGCAAATGCGTACGCTTCTATTCTTTTGACGCCGGGACCGAGGTTAACCGTATCTATCACCTCCGAGCAATTGCTGTACGCGCCATAGGGGATATCGCCTTCGCCGAACAGCGTTAAAGTATTCACACGGTAAGGGAAAGGCGCGTGATCGGCGGGTATCTGAAGTTCGTTTACTATACAACTCTGTACGGCGTACTTCCCGAGCGTTTCCACCGTCTCGTTAATTATAATTTTATTTGCGGTAATGCCGCCTCTTTTATTATAGTTATCGTAATAAAAGCAACTGCCGTCAATCGACTTTACCGTTGAAGGCATAACTATATCGAGCGTTTCCGCGCCGTTAATCGAAAACGCTAAGGCTCCGACAGTTTCAAGCCCCTCGGAAAAATTTATTTCCGCAAGACTGTTGCAGTGGTAAAAAGCTCTTCTGCCTATCGTCTTTACGGACGCGGGTAGCGAAAGCGAGGTTATACCCGCCTCTTCGAACGCGGACTCTCCTATACTCTCCGCGCCGTTCTCAATCGTAAGGCTGGTAAGTCCTCTGCAACTGTAAAACGCGCTGTCGCTTATCGTCTGTACCGCCGCGGGAATTGTTACCGCCGTAATACCGCTCTGATTGAACGCGCTCACACCGATTTCGGTAAGCGTTGCGGGCAAAGTTATATTTTTTAACTTCGAGCAATAGCCGAACGCCATTTCGCCTATCGAGGTCACGCCCTCGCCCAAGGTGATTTCGGTAAGATTTGTCGCCCACATAAACATTTTATCCGTAACGGGGCTGTCAATGCTGACTTTGGTCAAGGCGTTCAGATCCGCCTCGCACGATTCCAGCCTGTTGCCGATAGTTATTTCGGTCAGACTGTCGCAATAATAGAAGGCGCGCTCTCCGAGGCTTACCGCGTTGGGAAGCTCTAACGACGTGATATTTTCACACTTATAAAACGCGTTTGCGCCTACCGTCTCCACTCCCTTTAAGTTTATGCTTTCGAACGGACATTCCCAGAAACAGCCGCTGCCTATCGCAGTCACCGTGTCGGGCAGAGTGATTGTAGCAAGCGAAGTGCAGCTCTCGAAAGCGCGGTTGCCGATTGACGCAAGTCCGCTTTCGAACGCTATACTTTCAAGGCTTTCGCAGTTCTTAAAAGCCGAATCCCCGATTGACGTAACGACAGGAAAACTGACGCTTTCCAGAATTACGCAGCCGTCGAATATTCTGTCGGGAAGCTCCGATATCGTATCGGGCAGAGTTACTTCTTTAACGCCCGTATTGCCAAAAGCCCAGGTATCAATCGAGGTTACCTTTTTGCCCTTTACGGTTGCGGGTACCGTCACGGTTTCGCCTTCGCCGCTGTACGCAGGTATATAGTTGCCGTCAGCGTCGTACCCGTCGCGGAGGTCTGCGTATTCGTAGCGGTCAAGCTCGTACGTGCCGTCGTCTTTGAGTTCGAAGCGCATATTGTCCTGACGGACGGTCTTGCCGTCGTCGTTATTTCCGCCGCCGAAAAGTCCGCAACCCGCAAACGCCGCGGACGCGGTCACCGCCGCAGCCGAGAGTAATGCACAAATTAAAAACTTCTTTTTCATCGTTACCTCTTTTATAAAGTATTGTTCTACGCATTATATTTTATTATTTCACGCAAAGCAACACAAGCAACGGCGCTTTACAATCCGTCAACTTAACCTTGCAAATTGAAAAACCGCCTATTGCGGCGGTTTGTTTTTCTGCTTTTTTCTTATTACTATTATAGTTATTATGAATACGGCTAAAAACAGCACTACCCAGCCGGGGACTATAATCAGCAGCATATAGAAGGTTTCGGGGTCGCCGAGGTTCGCCGCCTTCATAGTGACGAGCATAAATATGAACGCGGAAAGCGCGGACACTCCTATGCTTGCAAGCGTGATTATTCCCGCGATAATGAGCGCCTTGACCCAGCCCGCCCTTTGCTTTGCGGGTGCGAGCGGTGCGACCGCTGCGGGTGGTGCGACCGCTGCGGGTGCGGGCGTTACGGTTGCCGCCGTTGCTTCCGTGCCGTTAATCAGCCAGTCTAAACTTACGCCGAAGAACGCGCCTATTGCCGCGGCTTTTTCCGAGTCGGGCACGCTCTGTCCCGTCTCCCACTTGGAGACCGCCTGACGCGACACTCCCAGCTTATCGGCAAACTCCTCCTGCGAAAGTCCGCTCTTTTTTCTTAAATTGTAAATCCTTTCGCCGAATTCGTACATAGCCACATTATAAAGCATTTAAAAGCAAATTGCAAATAAAAAAATAAAAGCACCCGATTTCGGGTGCTTTCGAATTATCTCTTTGAGAACTGAGGTGCGCGACGTGCTTTCTTCAAGCCGTACTTCTTTCTTTCCTTTGCGCGAGGGTCGCGGGTGAGGAAGCCCTCTTTCTTCAACGCGGGTCTGCTGTCGGGTTCAGCCTGCAACAGTGCGCGGGCAATACCCAAACGGATTGCGCCTGCCTGACCCGTATAGCCGCCGCCGTACACGTTAACCATAACGTCGTACTTGCCTTCAACGCCTAAGAGTGCGAGGGGCTGCTTTACCTGATACTGAACCAAGCCCTGAGGGAAGTATTCTTCGAAAGCTCTGTCGTTTATAACGATAGTTCCGGTTCCTGCGGGAATAAGGCGGACGCGGGCGATAGCCTTCTTTCTTCTGCCTGTTCCCCAAAACTGTAACTTTTTCTTCAAATTAGCCTTAGCCATAATCTTCTCCTCTTACCTTTAAAATAATTTAAGCTCTTCGGGCTTCTGAGCGGTGTGGTTGTGTTCTCCGCCTTTGTAAACTCTCAACTTCTTTATCATATCTCTGCCCAAAGAGTTCTTGGGAAGCATACCTCTTACAGCCTCGTAAACGGCAAGGTCGCTCTTTTCCGCAAGCATTTTTTTGTAAGCTATTTCCTTTAAGCCGCCGATGTAGCCCGTGTGGTATCTGTAATACTTGTCCTCGAGCTTCTTACCGGTAAGCACAACTTTATCGGAATTCAAAATAATAACGAAGTCGCCGCAATCGACGTTGGGCGTAAAAGTAGGCTTATTTTTGCCGCGAAGTATAGCCGCCACTTTGGACGCCAATCTTCCCAGAGGAACGCCTGCCGCGTCGACAACGTACCACTTTCTCTCAACTGTCTGGGCGTTTGCCATGTAGGTTTTCATTGTTTTCTCCTTATCGGTTTTCCCCTCGGAAACCGACGCAATTTTCACTCTTTTTCTTTGTTTTCGGTCAATGTAAAACTATTTTATTATTAAATGACACTTATGTCAAGCCGTTTTGAGCGCGGAAACAAAGTTTTTTATTTTTTTGAAAAATTTTTGAAAAGCCCTTTTATCCGCCTTTTAACCCTTGATTAAAACGGCTTTTATACGCTTTACTCCCGCCGACACGTTTTCCTGCTTGGCTATCTTAAACGTGCCCAAAAGCCCCGTGTGCTCGGCGTGCGGACCGCCGCAGATTTCCTTTGAAAACTCGCCTATCGAGTAGGTCTTGACGACCTCTCCGTACTTGCTTTCAAAGAGGCCCGTAAAACCCTCTTCCCTCGCCTGCTCCAAGGGCATTTCGCGCATAACGACGGGCAAATCCTGCTTAATTACGTCGTTGACCATATCCTCTACCGCCTTTACCTCTTCGGGGGTAAGCTTGCGCGCAAAGTTGAAGTCGAAGCGAAGCCTTTCCTCGGTTATATTCGAGCCCTTCTGCGCAATCTCGTCAGAGCAAACCTTTTTGAGCGCCGCGTGCAGAAGGTGGGTTGCCGTATGCAGGTTGGTCGTTTCCTCCTTGTGGTCGGCAAGTCCGCAGGCGAACTTCTGCTCGCTGCCCGCGCGCGACTTTTCCTGATGCTCGGCAAAAGCCTTGTTGTAGCCGTCCACGTCGACTTTGAGATTTTTCTCCGCCGCCATTTCAACCGTGATTTCCACGGGGAAGCCGTAGGTGTCGTACAGGTGGAACGCGGTCACGCCGTCGATAGCGCCGCCCGCCTGCAAGGTCGAGGCAACCTTCTCGAACTCCCTTATGCCCTGCGCGAGAGTTTTCGAAAACTTGGTTTCTTCCTTGTTCAGCTCCTCTTCGATTTTAGCCGCGTTTGCTACAAGCTCGGGATAGATTTCCGCGTACTTCTCTACAATCGTCTTGGATATTTCGTTTAAAGCGCCCTGCGGCAAGCCGATATTTCTGCCGAACCGCACCGCGCGCCTTATTATTCTTCTTAATATATAGCCCTGGTCTGTGTTCGAGGGCACGATACCTTTCGTGTCGCCAAGCATAAAGGTTGCCGTGCGCACGTGGTCGAGGACGACTCGGAAAGCCTTGGTCGTCTGCTCGTTCTCGTTATAGGTGTGACCCGTAAGCTCCTCGATTTTAGCAATCGCCTTTTCGAAGATATCCGTCTCGTAAACGCTGTCCTTGCCGTTAAGTATGCACAGCGTGCGCTCCAAGCCCATACCCGTGTCGACGTTCTTCTGCGCGAGAGGCTCGTACTTGCCCTGCTCGTTCTTGTTGTACTGCATAAACACGTCGTTCCAGATCTCGAGGAACGTGCCCTTGGGCGCGTCGTCGAACTGGTCGGAGCCCAGCTTGTCCGCCTCCGCGT
>CAMWWH010000034.1 GCA_947177975.1 uncultured Clostridia bacterium
AAAATAGAGTTAAACCTTAATTTTAAAGTTTAACTCCTATGATATTGACGTTTACGGTATCGACAATCATACCCGTAAACTTTTCCACTTTGTATTTAATTCCTTCTTTCAAGCTTTCGGCAACCGCGTTTATCGAAACGCCGTACTTGATAACCACGTAGACGTCGATAAAAATTCTGTCGCCGCTGGTGACTACTTTAACGCCCTTACCCGACTGCTTTTTCAAAAGCTCGGACATGGAATCGGTAAAGCGGCGCGCAACGGTGTCCACAATTCCGTAGCACTCCAAGGCGGCGTTTGCAGCCACCTTTGCTATCGCTAAATCGGATATGGAAATTTTACCGTATACGTTGCTTGTATTAACCGACATAATATTCCTCTCTCGCCGACACATCTTGCCCGCACGGCAAAACAGCGACGATAACTGTTTTAATTTTACTAATTTTTTTCTTCTTTGGCAAGTATTTTCTTACATTTACCCTATTTTATTTGGTTTGTCTTAAATTTATTTTGAATAAAGTTAAAAAAATTTAGTCGTTTAGCGTGTTTTTGTTTGATTTTTTTTAATCACCGTGATATGATGATTAGGCTGTATGTCAAGTGCGGCGTTATTTTTAACCCTTAAAAAACAAGAGAAACCTATAGCGGGAGGAAACATATTATGTCCAGAGTTTGTAGCGTATGCGGAAAAGGTCAGACGTCGGGTAACAACGTCAGCCACTCCAAGAGAAGAACGAGAAGAACGTTTAAGGCTAACGTTCAGAAGGTCAATTACGTTAATACGGAAGGCAAGACCGTGAACGGCTACGTTTGCACCAGATGCCTTAAAACCGTGGAAAGAGCGTAAATTATTTCATTTTGTAAATTAAAAAGCGCAGAGCAATTTTGCTCTGCGCTTTATTTTTTATAAATTCCACGGGTGGATATTTACGGAGGGCAACGCCTCGCTCTTTTCCACTACCTTTTCAACGTACTGGTTTTCCGTACCCTCTTTTAACTCCATTTCGTAAAAGTAGATATTTGCCCACTGTTCCTCGCCGCCGGCAACGTAAACGTCGGTCAGGAAATTTCCGTACAGCGCGGTCGAATGAATTTTCTGCAAAGTTGCGGGCAGGTACACCTCTGTCAGGGAAGTATCGGTATAAACGTTGCCTCCCTGCGTAGCAACCGAGTTGTAAAAGACCTGCGCATTCAATACGGTTATATTCGCCTTGACTACCGCCTTTTCCAACTTGGGGCAACAATAAAACGCCTGATATTCGAGAACGGTCACGCTTTCGGGAATCGTAATTTCGGTCAACACCTCGCACATACCGAACGCGCCGCGTTTTATTTCCTTAACTCCGTCGGGAATTGTGAACGCGGAAAACTTACACATGGCAAACGCGCGCTCGCCGATAATTTCAATCGTGTCGGGAAGGGTCACGCGGTAAAGAGAAGAGCACTGATAGAACGCTTCGTAGCCTATTTCCTTTACGGGCAAAGGCTCGCCGCCCTCCTCGGCGTGCTCCGCGGGCACGTCGTAGGTTTCCAAGCCACGCTTGTCCCCCGAAACACCGCTGACAATATAATAAGTGCCGTCCTCGGAAAGTTTGAAATCGACGTAAGCGTCACCCGCTTTACAGCCGCCGAAGGACACGACCGAGCAAAATCCGACCGCTACGAACACGGCGGCGCAAATAAACTTTTTCATAACAAATTTATTTTATCACACGCGCGCGCGTTTGGCAACGGAAATCAACCAACAACCTCTTTGAAAACTCTGTGAAAATTAGTACGGGCAAGCTTTTCAAGCCGTCCTTCACTTATACCTTTACTATGAAAATATTCAAACAGCTTTTGCAAGTAAGTGCAGTCGGCAAGCTCGTCGTACGGCGGTATGCCGTCAAAGTCGCTGCCGAGTGCAGTCACGTCCTCGCCGCCGACGTTTATCAAATGCTTTAAATGCGCCAAAAGCCCACCGAACGCGCTCTCGCCTCCGATAAAATCACGGCAGTAATTCAACCCGATAACTCCGCCCTTGTCGGCGATTTTTTTAATCTGACCGTCGGTAAGATTGCGGCTTACGTTATGCACCGCCGCACAGTTGGAGTGACTTGCTACAATCGGCGCTTTACTCAACGCGAGCACGTCCTCGACCCCGCCGTCGGACAGATGGGAAACGTCTATGATAATTCTGTTCGCGTTGAGTTCTTCAACCGCCGCTTTCCCGAGGTCGGTAAGTCCCCTTTTTTCGCGTGCCGAAAAATCGGGAATACTACCGTTGAAAATCAGGTTGGGATACGCGTACGCGTTTGCATAGTTCCACACGGGCGAAGCCATCTTCACCCCGAGAGCGGCAAGCCGCTTTATACCGCCGATATCGCCGTCTAAAAACCCGAAATTTTCGACCGTTAAAATTGCCGCAACTTTGCCCTCTTTACTCGCTTTTTCTATATCAAAATAGCGTTCGACGGGCAATATATCGGGGTTAACCGCAATTTGGGCACTATAATACGCCGCAAACCTATTAAAGTCTGCGGCGGCGTTTTCCCCTTGCGTAAAGAGTGCGAAGCACTGAACCCCGCACCCCGAGCTTTTAAGTTTTTCGATATTGACCTGACCGTTAAACGAAGAAAAATCTCCGCCCGCGTTGCAGCTTACCGTAACGCTGTCGCAGTGCAGGTCTGCGTAACCTATTTTCGGCATATCAGTTTTAAAAATTTCCTTATGGGTTTAGGCGGTTTAATGCAGATAATGGTCATACTTCCCCTCGGTTTACGATTATTAAGGCGCAGTCCTTTTCGCCGATTGTCACCGACGCGGCGCCGCTTACGGCAACGTTGGAAATGCCGCGGCACTCGCCGTAACCGATAACGTCGGGATAGGCGTACTTGCACCCTGTACTATTCATTATATGCACGCTCCCGCCGAAAGGTAACAGCGAAAAAGTTTTTCCGCAAATTCCGTTTAAATTTATTCGCCCGCCGCCTAAAAACGCAACCGTGTTTTCGTCAATCATCTTCGCCGCAACTCCGCGCGAACGTGCCGCGTAAAGAAGGTGCAGATTGCCTATAAAGTGGTCGTACCTGCCGCCGAAGCCGCCGTAAATTTCGATTTCTCCGACCCCCTTTGCAAGCAGCTTATTAAGCGCGATTTCGCCGTCCGTACAGTCTTTTTCGCTCGGATAAATTTCAGTAGGCGGCGGCGACGGAATTATATCCAGACTGTCGAAATCGCCTACGTTCTCGTCTATTTTTACCTTGCCGTGCGCCCACTTATACGCGCCGTCGCAACAGACGACGTACGCGTTTTCGCAGTCGATTTCGCCCGTATACGGCTGACCGTTCAATAGCAGTATACCCTTCAATTTCAACCTCTTATCTTATCAATCGCCGCCGCCTTATCGGGAGCGCCGAATACCGCCGAGCCCGCAACGAGCACGTTCGCGCCCGCCGCCCTTATCTCTTCCGCGTTGCCGCAGGTAACTCCGCCGTCAATCTCGATATCGATGTCGCCTTTTCCGATAGACAGAGCATATTCCCGCACCTTTTTTACGTTTTCGAGCGAGGTCGGTATAAATTTCTGTCCGCCGTAGCCGGGGAACACCGACATTACAAGCACCATATCGCAAAGGTCAATAACGTCGAAAATCGCTTCCGCGGGAGTATCGGGATTGATTACCGCGCCGCACTTTACGCCGTACGATTTAATGAGTTCGAGCGTTTCCTTCAAGTAGGTCGGCGAGATTTTTTTGCACGCTTCGTAGTGCACGGTGATTATGTCCGCGCCCGCGTCGGCAAAGAATTTTATCTGCGTTTTGGGGTGCTCTATCATAAGGTGCACGTCGAGCGGCAGCGCCGTAATTTTACGGATATTTTTAACCATCTGCCCGCCGAAGGTTATCGGCTCTACGAAGCTGCCGTCCATAACGTCGCAGTGCACCAAATCGGCGCCCGCCCTCTCTATTTCCTTTATCGCCTCGCCCATCGCCGAAAAATCAGCGGAGAGTATCGAAGGCGCAACCTTTGCTTTTGTCATAATCTCACTCCTTGTTCTGTAAGTAGTTCACTCTAAGCTGACCGCACGCGCCGCCGATATCCGCGCCCGTGCGTCTGCGTAAAGTTGCGGAAAGTCCGCCCTTTTCGAGTAGGCCCAAAAAGCGGTACGCCGCCTTTTCGCCCGCCGCGGCAAGCGAACGCTCTTTAACCTCGTTGAGTCTAATTAAATTTACGTGGCACGGCTTGCCCTTTAAAAGAGTAATCAGCTCGTCGGCGTGCCTCTCGTCGCAGTTTTCACCCTCTATGAGCGCGTACTCGAATATGTACCGTCTGCCCGTCTTGTCAAAATAATTTTCGCACGCCTTCAAAATTTCGGCTATCGTCCACTTGTTGGCAATAGGCATCGTGCGCGCGCGTTCCGAATCCGTCGTAGAGTGCAGCGACACGGTCAGATTTACCGGCAATCCTTCGTCCGCAAGCGCGTACATTTTATCGACAAGCCCGCACGTGGACAGCGAAATGTTGCGTGCCGAAATATTTATGCCGTCGGGCGAGGTGACGTTTTTTAAAAACTCCACTACGTTGTCGTAGTTGTCGAGCGGCTCCCCGCTGCCCATTAAAACTATGTTGGTCACGCCGCGCTCCTTGCCCTGTTGGTGCAGCGCGTTGATTAAAAGCACCTGAGATAAAATTTCGCCCGAGGTCAAATCGCGCACTCTGCCGCCCAAGGTGCTCGCGCAGAATTTACAGCCCATACGGCAGCCCACCTGCGTGGAAACGCACTGAGTATTGCCGTACTTGTACTTCATCAGAACTCCCTCGATAACGTTGCCGTCGGCGAGGCGGAAAAGATATTTTTCCGTACCGTCGGCAGAAGTCAGCGTCTGAATAATTTCAATCGGGCAATCCTCGAAATCGGCTAAAAGCTTGTCCTTCAAGCTCTTGGGAAGAACGGAAATTCCGCTTATCCTTTTGCCCTGCGCCAAGCCCGTGAAGAGCTGTTTTGCGCGGAACTTCGGCTCGCCCAAGTCCGCAACGAGCTCACATATTCGGTTGTAATTTAAGTCCTGAATTATGCCTTTCATTTTTTTATAAACGACGTGAGATAGAACCCCGCCCCCAAAGATATGTGCGGCAGAAACTGCAAGCCGTAAACCGTGGTCCTGTGGTTAAGCGGCGACGACGGTACCGACAATTCGAAGTCGGGGTGCGATTGCAAAAATCCCACCGCGATACTGTCGTTTTCCTCGGGCAATACCGAGCACGTCGAATAGTATAGCTTGCCGCCCTCTTTGACGTACCGCGCGCAATTGTTTAAAATCGCCGACTGAATTTCGTTCAGTGAAGCTATATCCTCTTCCCTGCGGTTGAGCTTTATGTCTGGGTTCTCGCCCATAACTCCCGTGCCCGAACAGGGCACGTCGCAGAGCACCGCGTCGAACGCGTTTTCGAACTCTTTATTGAAATGCGAGCTGTTGCAGGTTATCGCCGTAATATTGCTAACCCCCATACGGCTTGCGTAGTCACGGATAAGCTGTGTGCGGTGGTCGTGCAGCTCGCAGGAAACCACCTCTTTGCACTTATTTGCAAGCAAAACCGACTTGCCGCCGGGCGCCGCGCACGCGTCCAAAACGCGTTCAACGGGGGATATTGCGGCACTAATCGCCACAGAACCCACCGATTGAAAGGTGTAATCACCCGCAAAAAAGCCCTCGTCGCGCACGAAGTTGGGGAAGATATATACCCCGTCGAACGGAGTTTTTATATGTTCGGCGGTTAAATACTTCTCTTCGCCGCGCACAAACCGCACGCATTGTCCCAACGGCTGAAACGTGAGTATTTTTTCCGCCTCAGCCTTGTAACTGCGCTTCAATTTTTTTACAATCCATAACGGCGTTGACCACTTTATTGCCAGACCGTTCGCGCAATGTTCATCGTATTCGGGTATTTTATAGGAGCGTAAAAAGCTGTTTACAAAGCCCGCCGCGCCGCCTTTACCCAATTTTTTGGTAAGCTCTACCGCGCTGTCGACCACCATATAGTCGTGTTTGCCCATAAATTCGAGCATATACAGCGCGATTTTCAATATTATCCGCACCGCCGATTTGGGCTTTGACTGAGTATTACTGTCGATTATATAGCTTAAATAGACGTCTTTATCCAACACTCCGTAAACGATTTTTACCGTTCTCGCACGGTTTAAAGGCTCGATAGGAGTGTCCGAAACGGCTTGTTTTAGGTATTTACCCCCCGAATATACCTTAACGAGTATTAAATAGGGGTCGCATAAGGGGTTAGTCAAACTTGTCGCCCACCTTTATTTTTCTGCCGTTGACGGCGTCCGCCGCCGCGATTATTTTTCCGCCCGCAAACTGCAACAGGCTCACCGACACCGCACCCTCGCCGCACGCGATTACAACTCCGCGCTTGTCGGCGTTAATTACCGTGCCGCTCTCACCGCTGCCCTCGCACGGTTTAGCCTTTAAAAGGTTTACTGCCGAGCCGTTCATATTCGCGAAAGCCGCGGGCGCGGGACTCATTGCGTTTATTAAATTAGCAACTCTGTCCGCGGACTGTGAAAAGTCGACCGCCGCGTCCGCTTTGGAAATCTTCTTGCAGTAGGTGGCTTTCGCCTCGTCCTGCAATAAAAGCTGAGGCTCGCCTTGTCCTAAAATTTCAACCGCTTCAACCGCCGCCTGCGCGGAAAGTGCTGACAGCTCGTCAGACAGCTCGCCGCAGGTTTTGCCGTCTGTTTTGCAACGCTTGACAAGCAGTATTCCGCCGCAGTCCAAGGCGAGCTCGGTCTTCATTACGGTTACGCCAGTGTACTCCTCTCCCGCGAGAATTGCCGACTGTATGGGGCTTGCGCCGCGGTACAAGGGCAACAGCGAGGCGTGCAGATTGTACACGCCCACAGGGAAAACGTTCAATATTTCGTCGGTTAAAAGCTGACCGTAAGCGCAGGTTATCATAACGTCCGCGCCAAAACTTTTAAGCTCCGCCGCGTGCTCTCTTACCTTAGGAAAATCGCATACGGGAATACCGCGCGAAAGTGCAACCGCCTTTACGGGCGTAGGCGTTAAGACGCGCTTTCTGCCCGTCGGCTTGTCGGGCTGGGTGAGCACCGCGACGACCTCGTGCCCCGCCTCAATTAAAGCCTTTAAAGGAGCGACGGCGTACTCGGGAGAACCCGCGTAAACTATCTTCATTCTTCGTCCTGCCCCGCTTTGTTTTTAGTGGAAATATCGTACACTTCCTCGGCCCTGTCGATATACAGTATACCGTCGAGATGGTCGAACTCATGGCACATACAGCGGGCAAACAGACCCGTGCCCGTTACGGTGTGTTTCTTGCCGGTACGGTCGCGGTACTCGGCTTTGACCTTGTTGGGGCGGGTGACGACGCCCTGCTTGCCCTTGACGGAGAGGCAACCCTCTTCGCCGCGCTGCTCGCCCTTGACGGAGAGGATTTTGGGGTTAATCATTTCGAAATAACCCTCTTCGAGGTCGATAACGACCGCCCTGATATTGACGCCTATCTGCGGAGCGGCAAGCCCCGCACCGTCCTCTTTACGGACGGTTTCCTTCATATCGTCCAAAAGCGCGGCAAGCTCCGAATCGAACTTTCTCACTTCTTCGCTCTTATTTCTTAAAACTTCGTCACCTACTTGTACTACATACCTATAAGCCATTTTACACCTCTTATTAACTTAAATTCGCGGGGTTCTCTTCCACGTATACGAGAGCGTCCGCAGTTGAATTTTCCACCGCTATCTTGTAAATCTGCGGCAGATATTTTTCCGTGCGCAGGCGTGCCAACACCTGATAGCGCACCTTGTTCTGTATCTTCTTTATGGGCGAGTGCATTTTGTTGAAAAATATAAATTCCTGCGGGTCGCCCTTTCTTATTTCCTCGATTGCGAAGAACACGTTCTTCAAAGCTTCGAGCGCCTTGTCGTCCTTATCCGCAACCACCATCACGCGGCATATCAGCGAGTACGGCGGGAACAGCGCCGCCTTGCGCATTTTGACCTCGTTCTCGAAGAAGCCCGCATAGTCGTAATTGACCGCAAAGCGCAGTATGTAATTTTCGGGCGAGTAGGTCTGCAACACCACCTTGCCCTTGTCGCCCGCGCGCCCGCTCCTGCCCGCAACCTGCGTTATGAGCTGAAAGGTGCGCTCGCCGCTGCGGTAGTCGGAAAAGTGCAGACTCATATCGGCGTCTAAAATTCCCACAAGCGTTACCGCGGGGAAATCGTGCCCCTTGGCTATCATCTGCGTGCCGACCAAAATATCCGCCTTCTTCTCGGAAAACTGCTTTAATATTTTGTAGTGACCGTCCTTGCCCGACACCGTGTCGTTATCCATTCGGATTATGCGCGCGGCGGGGAAGAGCTGCGAAAGCTCGGCAACCACCCTCTGAGTGCCTGTGCCGCTGTACCTTAAACGGTTGCCCCCGCACTCGGGACAAGCCGACAACATTCTGTACTTCGCGCCGCAATAGTGGCACTTCAAACAGTTTTCCTCGCTGTGGTACGTCAGCGATACGTCGCAGTTTTCGCACTTGGCAACATACCCGCAGTCGGTGCAAATTACCGTCTGGGAATACCCGCGGCGGTTTAAAAATATTATCGCCTGCTTATTATCGTTCAAGACCTGCGTAAGCTCTTCGCGCAGTGCGCGGGAAAGATTGGACGGGTTGCCCCTTTTAAGCTCCCTGCGCATATCGGCGATTATTATTTCGGGAAGCGGTCTGCCGTTTATTCGCTCGGTCAGCGTAACAAGTCCGTACTCGCCTTCTCTCGCCTTTATAAAGCTTTCGACCGACGGCGTAGCGCTGCCCAAAACAAGCTTGCAACCGTTATATTCGGCACGCATTCGGGCTATTTCCACCGTGGAATAGCGCGGCGACGTTTCGGAGCGGTAGGAAGAATCGTGCTCCTCGTCGATAATTATCGCGCCTATGTTTTCGAGCGGAGCGAACACCGCCGAGCGCGCGCCTATGGCTATTTTAGCCTCGCCCGTGCGCAAGCGCCACCACTCGTCGAACCGCTCGCCCGCTGAAAGTCCGCTGTGCATAATAGCCGCCTGCCCGCCGAACCGCGCGCGAAGCTGAGCAAGCATCTGCGGAGTTAAAGAAATTTCGGGCACTAAAAAAATTGCCGTCTTGCCCTCTTTGAGCTTGTCCGCAATAATCTTTAAATATATCTCGGTTTTGCCGCTGCCGGTTACGCCGTGAATTAAATTTACCGTATTTTCCGAGTTTTCGATATACTCCACCGCGGCGCGCTGGTCGGGCGTCAACACCTTTTCGCCGTCGGCGCTTTCGGGATAGTCGGGAGCGCGGTTGCGCCTAACCTTATAACTTAAAGCCGCACCCTTTTCGATTAAAGCGTTAACCGCGCCGTTACCGAATTTTTGCGAGAAGGACGTAAAATCTATATCGCCCTTTTGCTTTAAAAACTCCAACGCTTCCGCCTGTTTTTTCGCGGATTTGGAAAGAGTAACTTCCGCGCCAGTGTATTTAACTCGGCGGGTATAAATTTCGTTGACCTTGCCAAGGCGCATTTCCGAAGGCAAAAATAGCCTGAGCGACGCGGCTTTGGGCACGCGGTAACGCTCGGCTATGCGCTCCATCAAGGAAAAGCACTCGGGAACGAGTGCGGGCAATTCGTCGTAGATTTCCTTTACGGGTTTGATTTTTTCCGCGGCAAAAGCGGAGCTGTCCTCAACGCCGATGACGAACCCCTCGATAATTCTGCCGCCGAACGGCACTTTTACCCTGCACCCGACTTTCGTTTCGGGCGGGCAGGAATATTCGAAAACCTTGTCCACCTGCGAGTGGGCTATATCTACGATTACTTTTGCGTACATTCAGTTTAGTCTTTTACAGATTTAATCTTTCCGTCCTCGATTTCCTCGCAAGCAAGAGCAATCTCTTTGAGCTTGCCGGGGTTTTCGTTTACGTTGCCCAGAGCGTTGCGCTCGATAAGCTGACGTGCGCGCTTTGCAACCACTACGCAGAGCTCGTAGCGGGAAGCGGGCTGTCCTTCGTGACCTAATCTGTCGATTAAAGTATCTACTGCGGGTTCGTTAATCATAATTCAAATCTCCTTATTTAATATGGCTTCGACCCTGTCAACCGCCGTTTCAAGGTCGTCGTTAATTATTTCATAGTCGTACTCGGGGCTTTTCGACAGCTCGTAGTCGGCTCTTGCAATGCGGCGGGCGATTTCCTCCTCGTCCTCCGTGCCGCGCCCCCTCAAACGCGCGTACAGCGCCTCTTTGCTCGGCGGCTCTATCATACAAAGCACCGCCTCGGGCTTGACCTTCTTTACGTTCAAAGCGCCGTCCACGTCGATTTCGAGTATGACGTCACCCTCTTCCAGCATGTCCTCCACGAACTTTTTGGGCGTGCCGTAAAGGTTGTGGAAATGCTCGGAATACTCTAAAAAGCCGCCCTTTTCTATCTGTTCTTCGAACTTGCGTCTGGATATGAAAAAGTAGCTTTCGCCGTCGTATTCCCCGTCGCGCGGGGCGCGGGTCGTACAGGAAATCGACAGCGACACGTTCGGACGGCGGGCTAAAATCTTTTTGACAATCGTGCCCTTACCCACGCCCGAAGGTCCGCTTATTACCAAAAGTGTTCCCTTACTCAACGTTCTGCACCTGTTCCCTTATTTTTTCTATTTCGTTTTTAAGCTGCAAGCCCAGCCGCGTTATCTGCAAATCGTTGGACTTGGAGCAAATAGTGTTTGTTTCCCTGTTGAACTCCTGAACGAGAAAGTCGAGCTTTCTGCCCACGAGCTTTTCCTTTGCGATTTCCCTGAACTGGGAAATGTGCGAGCCCAAGCGGGTGAGCTCCTCGTCGATATTGCTCTTGTCGGCGAACACCGCCACCTCGGTTAAAAGCCTGCCCTCGTCGGGATTGACCTTTTCGGTATACTGTTTAATCTTCTCGAACAGCCGCTTTTTATATTCCTCGGCAACGAGCGGCGCACGCTCTTTAACGCCCGCAACCAACTTTTCTATCGTGTCCACGCGCGACAGCATATCGTCCGCAAGCTTTTTGCCCTCGACCTCGCGCATTGAATTCAGC
Organism: uncultured Clostridia bacterium; assembly: GCA_947177975.1. Taxonomy (GTDB): domain Bacteria; phylum Bacillota; class Clostridia; order Christensenellales; family Borkfalkiaceae; genus Coproplasma. The sequence continues at coordinate 11,079 of CAMWWH010000034.1, forward strand.
TTTTCAAGCGCGTCGGCAAGCGCATTATCGAGCGCCGAGATGAGCTCGTCGTCGGCAGCCGAAGTTTCCTCGGGTCGCAAAACGTCGTTTATGCGCATAAGCGAGGATACGGTGAAGTCGTCGTGAAGTTCGGGGAATTCCTTTTTTATAGCCCTCGCACTGTCGACGTAGGCGCGCGCGGTGTTCAAATCTAAATAGAGCGTTTTTTCCTTTTCACGCTTGTCCGTGTACGATATATACACGTCGGCGTGTCCGCGGGTAAGTTTTTCCCTGATTTTGCCGCGGATAACCTCTTCGTACGCGTTAAAAATTCTGGGGCACTTTATAGACACGTCGAGATAGCGGTTGTTGACCGTCTTAATCTCGGCGGTGACTTCCAGTCCGCCGTTAACGCAAACGCCTCTGCCGTAGCCTGTCATACTGTACATATTCTGCTTTTGCTCCGAAACGATATTTTTACTTATACATTATACAATAAGGCAATGCAAAAGACAAGTACTTTTTAAATTAAAAGTCCTCAACTTCGGGAGAGAAAAGACCGCGGCGGCGGGTCGTGACCAGACGGTAACAGTTTTTGGGCGACGTTTCGAACATAGCCACCTCCTGAGTGGACGAGGCGAGCACTCCGTTTATGTCGGCAAAGTACGCAGTACCGCCCGCGCACAGCACAACGGGCATACCGTAAAGATATGCGTACGCGCGGATAAGAAGGGGAGGTATTCCGTCCGACACCCCCTCCGCGTGCACCGCGACGAGATTGCACCCGCACATTGCAAGCGTTCTCACCGTATCGGGAAAATACAAGTCGTTATCTATGCACAGCCCCACCTTGTAGCCGCCGACCGTATATATTCCGAGGGTTGCGCCGCTCTTGTACTCCTCGCCGTCGAAGACGTTGAGCATATCGCTTATGCCCAAGAGCTTGCCGTTAGACGCGACCGCAACCGACTTGCGCAAAAAGCCGCGGCTGTTGGTTATGCAGCCGCACAGCACGCCGCAGTGAGCCGCGTGCGACAGCTTTGCCGTCTGTTCGAATTTTTCGGTCTTGCCGTCCAGCTCGCTCTCGTAGTCCACCGTTCCGAGAGCGCCGAACCCGAAAAGCGCCACGTCGCACTGGGGCAGCCGCACCGTCATCTCTCTTCTTTTGCCTGACACCACGCAGATTTTCATACAATTCCATACTATTACGGACAGTGCAAAAAAGTTACGCGGACGCGTTCTATACGGCGGCGGACAAACATAATTTAAAAATATGAAAAAGACGTTAATTATTTTAGCCGCGGCGACGGCGGCTTTCACCGCAGCAACCGCAACGCTTACCGCATGCAAAAAGGACGCGCAGGGCACGTCGAAATACGTGATAAGCGCAACCTACGACGAAAAAGAAAACTGCCTGAACGGCGTCGTGGACTTCACCTTTTACAACTCCACCGACAACGAAATAAGCGATTTGCAGTTCAATCTGTGGGGCAACGCTTTCAGAAAGGACGCGAAATATAAGCCCGTCTCCGACTCGCTTGCCGCCAAGGCTTACTACGCGGGCAGGTCGTACGGCGGCGAGAGCGTAGAAAAGGTCGAGGGCTGCGCGAGCTGGGAGGTCGGCGGCGAGGACGCGAATATTTTAAACGTCGTTTTAAACTCGCCCGTATACCCCGACCAGACGGCGAAGGTCAGCATAACCTACACTCTCGACCTCGCTAAAATCAACCACCGCACGGGCGTTACAACAGACACTGTAAACCTCGGCAATTTCTATCCCGTTCTCTGCGCCTATTCGCAGGAAGGGTTTATCAACGCACCCTACTACTGTAACGGCGACCCGTTCGTTTCGGAATGTGCCGATTACGACGTTTCTTTGACGTTACCCCAGGGATATACCGCGGCGACGAGCGGAAAACAGCTTTCCTGTAGCGAGGCGGGCGAGGTCGTAACCACCCGCTACGAGCTCAAAAAAGCGCGCGATTTCGCCGCCGTGCTCTCCAAAAATTTCAAGACGGTTACGCGCAATGTGAGCGGCTGCGAGGTCACCGTTTACTACTGCGGCAACGACCGCACGACGCGCGAGATAGACGCCGCGTGCGAAAGCCTCGAATACTACTCGAAAACTTTCGGCTCTTACGCATACCCCACCCTTTCGGTTGTGTTTACTCCGCTGTACGTGAGCGGTATGGAATATCCCGCTCTTACTATGATTAACAGCGCGCTCGAAGAGGCGGACTCGACGTACACGATTGCGCACGAAAACGCGCACCAGTGGTGGTACGCGATGGTCGGCAACGACCAGGTCAACTGCGCCTGGCAGGACGAGGGCTTAGCCGAATACTCCACGATATGCTTCTTCGAAAACCACCCCGCGTACGGCTATACCCGCACTCAGGCTCTGGGCACGGCAGTCAAGTCGTACAGGGCGTACTATTCGGTATACAACCAGATTTTCGGCAAGGCGGACACCTCTATGTCGAGAAACCTCGGCGCGTTTGACAGCGAGTACGAATACGTAAACGTAGCCTATAACAAGGGACTTTTAATGTTCGAGGCGGCGCGCACCGCTATGGGCGACAAGAAGTTCTTCGCGGCGGCGAGAAGCTATTTCGAAGACTGCCGCTTCAAGATTGCCTCGCCCGACGACCTTATCTCACACTTCTCGGCAAAGCACGATTTGGAGGGATTGCTGAACAGCTACATAGACGGTAAAGTAGTAATTTAGTTTAATTGACATACCTCAGCCCGCGCGGAATTTTTTCCGCGCGGGCATTATTTATTCGGTTGCAATAATTTGCGGTTTAAGCTATACTGTTTAATATGATAAAGTACTTTATTAACGGTGACGGCTCCGCGCTTGTACCGAGCGACAGCTTTACTCCCCTCTGCTGGGTCGACTTGGTCAGCCCCACCGACGGCGAGGTAGAAAAGGTCGCGAAAGAAACGGATATCCCCGAGGATATGATTAAAGCCGCCCTCGACGAAGAGGAAATGGCGCGTACCGAGTTCGACGAAGGCTGTTCTATGTTCGTCGTCGACTGCCCCGTCATCGAGGAGAGCGACGCGGGCGACGCCTACTCCACCCTGCCGCTTGCGGTCATTTACAACAAGACCTGTATTGTGACCGTCTGCTTAAAGGGCAACCCCGTGTTAAAGGATTTCATTACGGGGCGCACGAAGGTCAGGTGCGACAGCCCCGTGCAGTTCATTCTGAGCTTTATGCTGTGCAACGCAAAACGCTTTTTATACTGCCTCAAACAGATTGACAGGCGCAGTCAGCGCGTTCAGGCAGAGCTGGGCAGCAAGCTTAAAAACGACGACATATTACAGCTTCTGGAGCTTGAAAATTCGCTCGTATACTTTTCCACCTCGTTAAATTCCAACACCAAGGTGCACGACAAGCTCGCCAAGGTCGAGGCGATTGTTAAGAGCGAGGAATATCAGGACGTTTACGACGACCTCGTTATCGAGTGCAATCAGGCGATTGAAATGTGTAAGATTTACAAGGATACGCTTTCCGTATCGATGGACGCGTACGGCTCGGTAATTTCCAACAACGCCAACGACTCGATGAAAAAGCTGACCATTATCACAATTCTACTCGCCATTCCCACGATGATTGCGGGCTTCTGGGGAATGAATATGCCCGTGCCCTTTCAGGCGTTCCACGGCGAAACCTCTACCGTCTGGTGGTGGCTTGTAATCGCGGTTTCCCTCAGCGTTACGGGATTTATTGCATTCCTTATGCTTAAAAAACCGATTTCACGCACCGTCGCAAGAAAAGCCAAAAGACAAAAGAAAAACAGGAAGAAAAAGTAATGCCCATTTTACAGTACCGCTGTCCGTCGTGCGGGAAAAAGTTCGACGAGCTTGTAAAAAAATTTTCCAATGAAGTGCGCTGCCCCGACTGCGGCGCGGTTGCCGAAAGACTGTACAGCGGCGAAATGTTCTCCGCAACGGGCAAGCCCTCGAAAAAATGCAGTGGCAATTGCAAGACGTGCTCCGGTTGTAAATAAAATTGAATAAACGCGGCGAAAGCTGGCAATAACCCCTCTGTAAGAAATTGCAGGGGGGCTTTTTTATGAGAAAATTGCGCGGCTTTACCGTTTTGATTTTTACCGTCTTAGCGGCGCTTGCCCTCTTGACAGTGCTTGCCGCTATGCCCGACCGCCTCGTATTCGAGGGCGGCGAAAGATACACCTTCTACGTAGGGAACACCTCGAAGAACTGCCGAGTGGTCAGCTGTGCCGCCGCCGAAGCGGGACTTACCCGCCTCACCTTGCAGGACGTCTGCGGTGAAAGCGCCACGTTTTCCGACCTCGATATAGACGGCTTTTTAAAGAGCGTCAACGGCAAAATTATGTTCACCGAGGAGATGAGCGACAGCGTCAACTACTACTGTACAGCCGACCTGCCCTACTCCGTCAACGTAAAAAACTTTAACATTAACCTGCATATATGCGTGCGTAAAGACGGCGTCACGGTGGGTTCGCCCATCATTTTCGGCGGGTATTGAAAAAGTTTAAATTTTAAAGTATAAGCACTTTCAAACCTGGTAATAATCAACCCGACAGCTCGAAGCTATTACAAATAAAAAACAAAAAGGAGCAATAAATATGAGCGTAGAGAAGAAAAAGAGCAAAAGAAAAAATCTGTTAAGGTATCTCATTTTGGCGGCGTGCATACTGCTTATTGCTGCAATTACGGTTATTACGGTATGCGCGGTAAACGACTGGTTCCAGCCCCAGCTTACGGTGGACACCGGCACTAAGCCCGTTAACCCCGTAGACCCCGACGACCCCGATAAGCCCACCGACACCACCGTTACGGCGGCAAACCCCGTGAGCAATCTGGACGTTACCAGAGATTACGAGTTCGGTCTTGACGTTTCTCTGTCCAACTCCTACCGCTTCCATCAGGCAATGGATATGGCGGCAAAGGTCGGCGACAACGTCGTTGCGAGCCTTGACGGCACTGTCGAAAATATAACCGTAGGCAACAGAACCAAGGGCACAGAGATTACTATCGTGCACGAGGGCGGCATAAAGACGCGCTACCGCTTCATCAATGTTAAGGAAGGTCTTAAAAAGGGCGACAAGGTTAAGCGCGGCGACGTTATCGGCACGGTTGCCGAACCCAACGGTAACGAATTCAAGCAGGACCCCCACCTGCACTTCGAAGTCGAGAAGAACGGCAAGCTTATCGACCCCGCCGAATTCCTCGAAATTGCGGACAAATAATATTAAATTGCAGTTTTCATATCCCCCCATTATACAAGTCCCGCAAGCAGTTGTTTGCGGGACTTGTTAACGGCTTTCAACCGTATTTATCGCCATTCACGGCGGACAGACATAAAAATGTTAAAAACTAAATATTTTTGTAAATTTTGAAAACTTTCAACATTTTTAGAAATTTAAACAGAAAAATTAACATAAATTATTGTTTGTATC
>CAMWWH010000035.1 GCA_947177975.1 uncultured Clostridia bacterium
TGCAAGATTATCGACTGGATGGAAAATATGAATTACATAACCCAGTCGGAAGGCTCTAAGCCCAGAAAGGTACTCCTGTCCCGCGAGGAATTTATTCAGCGCTACGGAGACGTCGATGATTGATTTTTCACGTAAGAAATTCGGAGTAATCTCGCTCGGTTGCGATAAAAACCGCGTTGATTCCGAAAAACTTTTGTCGGTCATACGCGCCAAAGGCTGTACGATAACCGACGATATCGGAGAGGCGAACATAATAATTGTCAACACCTGCGCGTTTTTAAATCAGGCGCGCAAGGAATCGATTGAAACGGTTTTGGAGTGCGCCGGGCAAAAGGGCGCAAACCTTGAAAAGCTTGTAGTCAGCGGTTGCCTGCCGCAAAAATACGTGGGCGAGCTGTTTTCTCAGCTTTCCGAAGCGGACGTCTTTTTAGGCGTAGACGATTACAACAATTTTTTCGACGCGCTTGAAAAATCCTACGAAGGCGAAAGAGTTAATTTCGTGGGGCTTGGCGATAATAAGTATTGCGGCGACAGGGTGGTAACGACGCCCTGTCATTACGCGTATTTAAAGATAGCCGACGGCTGTAACAATTTCTGTACGTACTGTCTAATTCCCAAAATCCGCGGCAGATACCGCAGTTACCCGATGGAAGATTTGTTGCAAGAGGCCGAAAATCTCGGCGACGTTTCCGAGCTGATTTTAGTTGCTCAGGACGTTTCACGCTTCGGCATTGATATCTACGGAAAAAAATATTTAAAAAATTTTTTACAAAAGCTGACAACACTTGTCAACATTAAGAGTGTAAGATTACTTTACTGTTATCCAGATATGATTGACGACGAGCTGATTGCCGAGATAAGGGATAATCCGAAGATAATTAAATATCTGGATATACCTCTGCAACACAGCGAAACGCGCGTACTTAAGCTTATGAACAGAAGGGGCACGCGTGAAGAATATCTTGAGCTTATTGAAAAATTAAAGCGTGAAATTCCCGATATTGCAATACGCTCGACCTTTATAAGCGGATTTCCCTCGGAAACCGAAGAGGAGTTTGAGGGAATGTGCGAGTTTTTACGGCAGACAAAGCTTGTAAACTGCGGCTTTTTCGCCTACTCGCGCGAGCCTGATACTCCGGCTTATAAAATGCAGGGGCAGGTGCCTTACGCTGTAAAGAAGCGCCGCGTGAAAAAGCTGTACGAGGTGCAGAGAGAGGTTTCGCATAAATATCTTTCACAATTCGTCGGCAAGACGGTAAAGGTGCTTTGCGACGGAATAGATTACGACAATGATTGTTTTGTCGGGAGGGCGTATTTCAGCGCACCCGACATAGACGGCAAGGTTTATTTCAACGCGGCAAACGCGGTGCAGGGCGAGTATTACGACGTAAAAATTTCGTCTTGCGACAGTTACGATATGTTTGGTCAAACGGAGGACTTCGACGGTGAGTGAAGAAAATAACGAGAGCAGATTTTATAAGTTTGCCAAGGGCAAGGGAGTAATGAATCTGCCCAATAAGCTTACGATTGCAAGGGTTGTGATGATTCCGCTGTTTATTGCGCTGTTTTACGTTCCCTTTAAAGGTCACTATTTTGCGGCTCTTGCAGTGTTTGCGCTTGCAAGCTTTACCGATTTTCTCGATGGATATTTTGCGAGAAAGTATCACCTTATAACCAACCTCGGTAAATTTCTCGACCCGGTAGCCGATAAAATTTTAGTTGCCGCGGCAATGATAGTTTTTCTCACCGCGCCGAGCATGTATTTCACAATGGGGCTGGGCGGTTGGTCGCTCATTGCGGGCGGCTGCTGCGTTGCGGTAATTCTGGGAAGAGAGCTTATAGTCAGCGGTTTTAGAATGGTTGCCGCCGACGCGGGGATAGTTATCGCTGCGGATAAAATCGGCAAATATAAGACCGTTACGCAGATGATTAGCCTTATAGTGCTTCTTATTGCCGCTGGGCTTTTCGAGTTCTTGGGCGGTCAGCTTGCGGTTCTGATAATAAATTACGTCGGGCTTGGCTTCTTTGCGTTGGCGACTTTGCTTACGGTTATATCCGGCGTAAACTACGTGGTTAAAAATATTCAAGTATTAAAGGTATGAGTACTTCGGCAAATCGCGGCGCAATCGTTTTGCTTGCGTTTGAAAATAAGCGGCAGATTGATTTTGCCAAAATCGAAAATACGGCGGCAAGTCTTGCAACGTTCGGCTACTATTGCGACAAAATAAGTCGGGTTGCCTACGACAGTCAGACGGAAATTGTTAACGCTATAAAAGACGGCGTTGAACATTTCGATAATATTCTTTTGCTCTGCCCCGAAAAAATGAGCAAAATGCTCGGCGGTTTTACCGCACAGCTTACGGGCGGGCAGTTTGACGGTTTGGGCATATTGAAAAGCGGAACAAAGAGCGTTTTCATTATCAATTCCGACGGCGAAAACAGACTGCGTTTTGAAGATATCAAAAACGTATTGGACGGAAAATACGGCTTAAAGTACGACAGCGCAGTTATAAAAGCCGTAGGCGCGCCGCAAAAGCTTATCAACGAGGCGCTTTCACGAGCGGCGGGTCTATTTGAGGGCGGCGATATAACGTTCAACGTTAAAAACGTATTCGACGATATCAGAATCGAAATAGTCTATTCGTCGAAAACTCCCAAGATGCAGCTTGACGAGGCTCAGCGCATTATAATAAAAAAGCTGAACGACTATATATACGCGCTCGAAGATATCTCGCTTGCCGAACAGCTTTTCCGTCTTCTGAAACTGCGCCGAATGAAAATTTCGACCGCGGAATCCTTTACGGGCGGCGGTATCGGAAAAAGGCTCGTCGAAGTATCGGGCGTGTCTGAAGTATATAACGAGGGGCTGAACACATATTCCAACCAGGCTAAAATGGAGCGGCTGGGCGTAAGCGAGCTGACTTTAGGACAGTACGGCGCGGTGTCGGCGGAGACGGCTTACCAAATGGCGGAAGGACTGCTGAATACGGGCAATTGCGAGGTTGCGATTTCCTCGACGGGAATTGCGGGACCCAAGTCGGACAACACGTTAAAGCCCGTCGGACTTGCATATATCGGCGTAGGCTTAGGCGAAGACGTGGCGGTCTACAAATTCAATTTTACGGGCGACAGACAGGCTATAACCGAGAAGGGTATAAACCACGCTCTGTTTCTCGCGTATAAAAGGTTAAAATAATTAAGAGGTAAATATAAATGAACGAAGAAAAACTCAAAGCACTCAATTCGACAATCGCAATGATTGAAAAGCAGTACGGCAAGGGAGCGATAATGAAGTTAGGCGACGAAAAGGTGTCGTCCGAACTCGAAGTAATCTCTACCGGTTGTCTTTCGCTCGACCTTGCGTTGGGCGTGGGCGGCGTGCCCAGAGGCAGAATTATGGAAATATACGGCCCCGAATCTTCGGGCAAAACGACCGTCGCTCTGCACATAATCGCGCAGGCGCAGAAGATGGGCGGCGTTGCGGCGTTTATCGACGCGGAGCACGCTCTCGACGCGGTGTATGCGCACGCTCTCGGCGTCAAGACGGACGAGCTGTACATTTCCCAGCCCGACACGGGTGAACAGGCGCTCGATATCTGCGAATCGCTCGTTCGTTCGAGCGCGGTCGACGTAATAGTTGTCGACTCGGTTGCGGCGCTTACCCCCAAGGCGGAAATCGAGGGCGATATGGGCGACACGCATGTAGGACTTCTTGCAAGACTTATGTCGCAGGCTTTGAGAAAGCTGACCGCTATTACCAACCGTTCCAAGACTTGCGTAATCTTTATCAACCAGTTGCGCGAAAAGGTGGGCGTAATGTTCGGCAATCCCGAAACCACCCCCGGCGGCAAGGCGCTCAAATATTTTGCTTCGCTCCGTCTCGATATCAGAAAGGCGGACTCGTTGAAGAGCGACGGCGATATCGTCGGCAACAGAGCGAAAGCCAAGGTTGTCAAGAACAAGGTTGCGCCTCCTTTCAAGGTTGCGGAATTCGATATCATTTACGGCGAGGGCATTTCGCAGGAAGGTTGCCTTATCGACCTCGGACTGGAATACGGACTGCTCACAAAGAGCGGCGCGTGGTTCAGCTATAACGATGAGAAGATTGCAAACGGCAGAGAGAAGATGCGCGAGCATTTAAAGGCAAATCCCGCTCTCAAAGAGGAGCTTGAAGCAAAGATCAGAGAGGCGCACAAGGCGTCGTTAAAGAAGGCTGATTAATGAAATACGGCTACGTAAAGGTATGCGCGGCAACCCCGGATATAAGGGTTGCCGACGTCAAATACAACACTGAAAATATAATTAAGGCAATTAAGGAGAGTGCGGCGAACGGAAGCCAGCTTACCGTTTTCCCCGAGCTCTGCGTTTGCGGCTACACGTGCGGCGATTTATTCAATCAGCCCGCATTGATTTCCGCGTGCGAAAAAGCGCTCGTCGAGATTGCAAAGGCTACCGAGGGACTTTATACCTTGGTGTTCGTCGGCGCACCGTTGCAGCATGAGGGCAGGCTCTATAATTGCGCGGTTGCAATACACGACGGCGAAATTATAGGAGTAATTCCCAAAACTTATATACCGAACTACGGTGAATTTTACGAAAAACGTTATTTTTCGTGCTTTAATGATAGATATACTTCTATAAATATTTGCGGTCAAGGTTTTTATTTTGGTAGTAAACGGATTTTCTATGCTAAAAATAATAAAGATTTTACCGTTGCCTGCGAAATCTGCGAGGATTTGTGGTCACCCGAATCCCCGTCGATAAAGCACGCAAAAGCGGGGGCTAATATAATCGTCAATTTATCGGCAAGTAATGAAACGGTCGGCAAGGCGGAGTACCGCAGAAATCTCGTTAAAATGCAGTCGGCAAAGCTTATTTGCGGCTACGTTTACTGCGACGCGGGCATAGGCGAAAGTACTACCGACGTGGTGTTTGCGGGGCATAATATAATTGCCGAAAACGGTAATGTTATTAACGAAAGCAAATTATTTGAAAATGGGCTTGTATACAGCGAAATCGACGTCGGATATATAGCAAGCGAAAGGTGCAGAGTTGCTTCGGGTTTTTATTCCGCTAATGACAATCCCTATGCGGATCTTGAAAAAGAATGCGAGTATTACAACTCGAGATACTTTTCAACCGAAGAAAAAGAGTGTGAGCTTTCCCGTAAATATCCACGCTTGCCGTTTGTTCCCGCAACAGGTTTATCCGAGAGAAGCGAACTGATTTTGAATATTCAGTCCAAAGGGCTTGAAAAACGGCTTGCGCACACCAAAGCCAAAACTGCGTTGATAGGCGTTTCGGGTGGGCTTGATTCTGCGCTTGCGTTGCTTGTAACAGTTCGCGCGTTTAAATCGCTCGGCAAAGATTTGAAGGATATTATCGCCGTAACAATGCCGGGCTTCGGTACGACCGACAAGACGAAAAGCAATTCCGTAAAGCTTATGGAGACCTTGGGAGTTACGGTTAAAGAGATACCCGTCGGCAAGACGGTCAACAGTCATTTCGAGGATATCGGACACAATCCCGACGACAGAAATGTAACGTACGAAAACGCTCAGGCGCGTATGCGCACAATGGTATTGATGGATTTAGCCAACGACAACAACGGACTTGTTATAGGTACGGGCGATTTGAGCGAGCTTGCTCTCGGCTGGGCAACCTACAACGGCGACCATATGTCAATGTACGGAGTTAACGCGTCAGTGCCCAAAACGCTCGTAAAGCACCTTGTTGCGTACGAGGCTGAAAAGCTTGGCGGAGAAATTAAAGAGATACTCACAAGTATATTAAACACCGAAATCAGCCCCGAGCTTTTGCCGCCCGATAAAGACGGCAATATAGCGCAGAAGACGGAGGATTTGGTAGGTCCTTACGAGTTGCACGACTTTTTCCTTTATTATTTCGTGCGCTGCGGATTTCCGCCCGATAAGCTGTTGTATATCGCAACCAAGACGTTCGAGGGTAAATACGACGGCGAAACGGTTAAAAAGTGGCTGAAAACGTTTATCAAGCGGTTCTTTGCACAACAGTTCAAGCGTTCGTGTATGCCCGACGGCGTAAAGGTGGGCAGTGTGGCGTTATCGCCCCGCGGTGACTGGCGTATGCCGTCAGACGCGGTCTGCGCGCTTTGGCTGGACTTAATTAAATAAATTTTTAAAGCCGCGCGACAGTTGTCGCGCGGTTCATTATTTTTATAATAGTAACGGGTTATTTGACCAAATAAATTGACAATTGCGCCGCTAAGGTGTAAAATAAATTATGGTATATAAAAAGTCGCAAAACGGCTTTAATATATATAAAATTTAATCAGGGAGGCTTATTATGTTAAAGGCAAATTTAGGCACCCTGTTCCTTGCCGACGGCTGGATGGTCGGATTTATCGTAGCTCTTATTATTGCGGTTATCGCAATAGTTGCAGCGGTGTTGTGTTTCATTTTCGGTCAGAAGATTTATAAATCGAAGGTCGAAAGGCAGCTTGGAGATGTTAAGGCGCGTACTCAGATGATGCTTGATGACGCGGAGGCAGAATGCAACAGACTTAAAGAAAAAGCGGAGTATGAGGGCAAAGAAAGAGCCAGGGAACAGGATCAAAAACTCAGAAGTGAGTTTGAAAAGGAAACGAGAGAAAAGAGAAACGAGCTCAACAGGCTCGAACAGCGTTTGATGCAGAAAGAGGACAACCTCGACAAGAAAGACGCAGCTCTCGACAGAAAGAACGAGGAACTTGACAAACAGAAAAAGGACTTGGTTTTAAAAGAGCAGGAAGTTAAGAGGACTCAGGAAAAGGTCAATCACCAGCACGAATTGATGGTGCAGGAGCTTGAGAAGGTTGCTCAGCTTACCAAGGAAGAAGCGAAAAAGCTTTTAAACGAAGAGATTTTGGACGAAGCCCGTCACGACGTTGCGTTGCAGGTAAGAAATATCGAGCAGACGGCAAAGGACGAGGCGACTAACGAGGCGAAGAAAATTATCTCGCTCGCCATACAGCGTTGCGCGGCGGACCACGCGTCCGAAATTACGGTGTCGGTCGTGCCCATTCCCAGCGACGATATGAAGGCGAGAATTATCGGCAGAGAGGGCAGAAATATCCGTGCGCTCGAAAACGCGACGGGTATCGAGCTTATAGTCGACGACACCCCCGAGGTTGTTATTTTGTCGGGCTTCGACCCCGTACGCCGCGAGGTTGCGCGCCTTACCCTTGAAAAGCTTATTGCCGACGGCAGAATTCACCCCGCAAGAATCGAGGAAACGGTTGCTAAGGTAAGAAAAGAGCTTGATCAGGAAATCAAAGCCGCAGGCGAAAGCGCGATGTTCGACGTCGGTATTTACGGCTTACACCCCGAACTTATCAAACTTATCGGCAGACTTAAATACAGAACCAGCTACGGTCAGAACGTTTATAAGCACAGTATCGAGGTGTCGCAGCTTGCAGGGCTGATGGCTTCCGAACTCGGTTTGGACGTAACGCTTGCCAAGCGTGCGGGCTTACTGCACGATATCGGTAAGGCTGTCGACAAGGAGCAGGAAGGAACTCACGTTCAGCTTGGCGCAGACCTTGCAAAGAAGTACGGTGAAAAGGCAAACGTAATCAACGCGATTGCCGCACACCACGGTGATTGCGAACCCAAGACTATGGAAGCTGTGCTCGTTGCAGCGGCAGACGCTATCTCGGGTGCGCGCCCCGGTGCAAGAAGAGAGACGGGTACGAACTACGTCAAACGTCTTGAAAAGCTTGAAGGAATTGCTTCGAGTTTCGCGGGCGTGGACAAGTGTTACGCAATTCAGGCGGGCAGAGAGGTGCGTGTTATGGTCAAGCCCGAACAGGTTGACGACGCGCAGGCGATGTTCCTTGCTAAGGATATCGCAAAGAAAATCGAGGCCGAGCTCGAATATCCCGGTCAGATTAAAGTCAACGTTATCCGCGAATCCCGCGCCGTTGAATACGCAAAATAATTTAATTGAAATTAAAAAGCACTATGCGGTGAGCATAGTGCTTTTATTTTTCTAACTAATTTATCTTAAAAACAGTTTAAAGCTTACTGCGAAAACCGTAATATTCAGCGCGGTTATCGAAGGAATAACTATCATCTTCATTATGTCGCTCACCGAAGAGGGGTTGACGTTTAAAAGGAAGGACAGTACCGAGATTATCAAAATCGCAATAATTGTTAAGATAATGCACGAGCTTATGTAACTGTTGGTTGTCGGTCTGACGCAACTTTTACCGTATCCCTGCAATGTCAGAATGCCGAAAACGGTGAATTGCGCAAGTCCCAACAAAAGTATCGTTACGGGATAAACCCAGGTGGTGTTAAGCTGATTTAAGAAGAGGAAACAGAAAATCGTCTCTAACACGGTGATTGCAAGTACTATCGCCGAGCACTTCAAAAGCGTCAAGCCCTTGTTGTACGTCGTTTTGGTAGCGTAGGTGGCGCTTGTCTCAAAGTTGCCAGAAGTCGCAACGTTTACGCCGTCTGCCCGCCCGCGGTCAACCAAACGGACGTGCTGTGCCTCGTCAGGCTGTTCGCGCTTGGGTTTGGGCATAGTGTAATATGTCTGAACGGATCCGTTTGAAACGGCTCTTCTGAAAATTCCGTCAATCAGATTTTTATAGTCGCGCTCGGTCTCGGGGCGGTTATTATAAATAAGCTTATCAGTGTCAACGTTTTCCGAATTGGGTACCGTATCCTCAACCTGCGGCTCGGGCTGGCGTACGGGCTCTGAAATCAAACGTAAATAATTTTCGTGCGCAATGCGCCGCGCTTCAGATTGTGCCGCCTCGTTTGAAATATTCTGTGACTGTGCCTCTTGCTGCGGCACGGCTTCTACAGCCTGCGCGGGCGCGGGAGCAGGCGTGTTTTCAACAATTTGTTCCGTTGTCTGTACGGTCGGCTGAACGGGTTCAGGCTTTGCCTCGGATATGACGTAATCGGTTGTAATGACTACGGTCTGAGCTGAAGACTGTTCGGGTTGAGCATTGCTCGGTTGTTCTGCCGACGGTGTGGCGGTTGCAGGTTGTGTAGTGCCTTCGATGGCGGCACGGTATTCGTCACTCGAACGTTCAGACTTTTCGCCTTCGTCGGTCTTGATAACCGGAACGCGCGAAACGGAATTTCTTAAAATCGTAAAGTCGACGGGGGTGGGAGCAGGTTGCGAAAAATCAAACGACCTGTCCGAAATGAGGCTGTCTATAATAGTCCTCGAATATTCCCATTCGGCAAGATTTTTTTCGGTAATCTCTTTACCGCTTTCCGTGAGCGAAAAGTACTTTCTTCTGCCGCCGTTCGAAACTTCGTCGGTCTTCCAGTAGGCCTTAATATAGCCCTGGTTCTCAAGGCGCTTTAAAGCGCTGTAAAGGGTGGGCTGCTTAAGTGAATACTGACCGTGGCTTTTCTGATCGATATCGTTCATTATTTCGTAGCCGTACTTGTCGCGTTCGTAAAGCGCGCGCAGAATGATAGTGTTAATATGCCCGCGAATCAAATCGGAACTAATCGAGCTTGCCTCGTCGCTTTTATTGCTTTCGGCAGGTACTTTGTCGTTTGTCCGGTTCTCGTCCGATTTAGTATCTTCGGGAGCAGAGGCGGCAGTGTCGACAGTTTTTGCGGTGTCGTCGCCGTCTTCTTTGATTTCGTAAATATCGTTACGCTCGGAATTGTCAAAATTATCTTCTTGCATAGCTTAGCTCCATATATTGTATATATTATACCATATTATACAATAAATGTCAATTATTTAACAAAATAAAAGGTACTATGTCACACATAAACGGCTAATTTTCTTCAATTTGATGGACAAAAAAGATAAAAAGTGATATTATGAATGCAAAATAAATTTCGGAGTATAAAAAGTGTATTGTCATAAAAAAGATTATGAAATAAGATACACCGACGTCGACGTATCGGACAACCTGAAATTGTCGGCTCTTTTATCGCTTATGGAAGAATCCGCATGCCTTTCAGCGGAAGAACTCGGCTTCGGGTATTCGTATTTGCAACCGAGGAAAATGGGCTTTATTATGGTCAACTGGTACATCAAAATGAACCGTGCCGTTAAACTCGGTGATGTGCTTTCGGTTCACACCTGGCCTATAAAACCCGGACGGCTGATTGTTTTAAGAGATTTCGAGCTGTATGTCGGCAGTGAAAAGGTAGGCGTGGCAACTTCGCGCTGGTGCCTTGTCGATCTCGTCAATTTCAAAATGTTACCCAGTGCCGAGGCTTTCAGCAGACCGTTGGAGTACAACGAAAACCGTTCGGTTGACGTTGTAAATATTAAGGTGCCCGAATCCGTCGGCGGTGAGCTTTGTTATTCTAAGGTTGTTACCTATTCCGACTATGACCATTATAATCACGTAAACAATACCAAGTACGCCGACTTTTTGCTTGACGCGTTCGGCGTAGACGAAATGAGAAATAAAAGCTTTTCATGCGTGAAAATCACCTACGTTAAGCAGAGCAAGGAAGGCGAAACTCTTGATTTTTATAAATCAACTCTTGATGACGGCAGCATCGTTGTGGAAGGAAGGGTTGCTGAAGACAGGCGAGTGCTGATGCAGATTATGTTTAATGATTAAGTACGAATATACGCTTATAAGGTCGGCGCGCCGTTCGGTAAGCGTTACAATTAAAGACGATAATACGCTGGTTGTTCATGCGCCTACGCGTATGCAGGTCGGCGAAATCGAAAAGTTTTTGCTTTCGAAAAGCAAGTGGCTTGATGCGCATTTGCAAAAAAACGCGGCGAAAAACCAAGTTTTATCTGATATAATTTCATATAAGAGCATTTTTGTTGCAGGTACTGCCGTAAATTTTTCCTTCGGAAACACCGACTGTATTTCGTCGGACGGAGTGCAGGTAAAATCGCTGAAAAGCCTTAAAAAGTTGTACATAAATAACCTCGGTGAACGCTTTTTACAGCTCTTTGAAGAAATCAGCCGAAGAAGTAAATTGACGTACGGTAAGGTCGATTTTAAAGATTATAAAGCAAAGTGGGGCTGTTGCGACAGAGAGCGTAACATTACTTTTAATTATAAACTTTTGATGTTGCCCGAAAATCTTTGGCGGTACGTTGCCGTGCACGAGCTGTGTCATACCGTGTATATGGACCACTCCAAAAGCTTTTACTCGCTGGTTGAAAGTATACTGCCAAGCTATAAAACCGACCGAAAGCAGTTGAAAAACTATTCGCGCATAACACGCCTGTACTGAGTAGTCTACGCTTTTAAATATTCACATTTTGCATATATTATGAATATTTATAAAAAATATACTTAATTTAGTGTAATTTTATTCATTTATAAAATATGAATTTTTGTGTTTTTTGTTGTAATTTGCTTGACTTGTATAATTTAAATATTGTATAATACTTTAGGTTGCCGTAAGGTAGCCTAAATTTTCATAATAGAGTGTACGGTAATGGAAAAGAAAATCAAAAAGGTAGTACTTGCATATTCGGGCGGACTCGATACCTCGATAATAATTCCTTGGCTCAAGGAAAATTTCGACAACTGCGAAGTTGTCGCTGTGTCGGGTGACGTAGGTCAGACCACGGAGCTTGAAGGGTTAGAAGAAAAAGCGTTGAAGACAGGCGCTTCCAAGCTTTATATCGAAGATCTGAGAAAAGAATTTATCGAGGATTATATTTATCCCACGATGATGGCGGGCGCGGTATACGAAAATAAATACCTGCTCGGCACGTCGTTTGCGCGCCCTATAATTGCGAAAAGAATAGTGGAAATCGCCAAGAAAGAGGGTGCGGACGCAATCTGCCACGGCTGCACGGGCAAGGGTAACGATCAGGTTCGTTTCGAGTTGTCTATAAAAGCTTTTGCTCCCGAAATGAAAATCATCGCTCCCTGGAGAATTTGGGATATCAAGAGCCGCGACGAGGAAATCGACTATGCGGAAGCTCACAATATTCCTTTGAAAATTAACAGAGAAACCAACTATTCCAAGGATAAGAACCTTTGGCACTTATCGCACGAAGGTCTTGATTTGGAAAATCCCGCAAACGAACCCGATTACGATAAGATTTGCGAGCTCGGCGTTTCGCCTTGGGCGGCTCCCGATAAGTCGACGTACTTGACTATTCACTTTGAAAAGGGCGTGCCTACCGCAATCGACGGTAAGAAGATGGGCGCAGTAGAGCTTATCGAAACTTTGAATAAAATCGGTGGTGAAAACGGCGTCGGACTTGTCGATATGGTTGAAAACAGACTTGTCGGCATGAAGTCGAGAGGCGTATACGAAACCCCCGGCGGCACGATTTTGTACGCTGCACACGAAATGCTTGAATCAATTTGCTTGGACAAGGCAACTCAGCACTACAAGCAGATTATCGGCATTAAATACGGCGAAATGGTATATGACGGCCAGTGGTTTACGCCGCTTCGCGAGGCTTTGGACGCTTTTGTTGCCAAGACTCAGGAAACGGTTACGGGTGACGTCAAGCTCAGAATTTACAAGGGCAACGTTATGAACGCGGGTATGACTTCGCCTCATTCGCTTTACAGTGAGGACATCGCAACGTTCGGCGAGGACGATTGCTACGATCAGATGGATTCGCAGGGCTTTATAAACCTCTTCGGTTTACCTATAAAGGTAAAGGCTTTGCTCGACCAGAAAAAGCTTAAGTAATGATTAAAGTTTTTATTGACGGAAAAGAGGGCACCACAGGTCTTCAGATTTACGAAAGACTTGGAAAAAGGGACGATATACAGCTTATAACTCTGCCAGAAGAGCTCAGAAAGGACGTAAACGCCCGCCGAGATTGCTTAAACAGTGCAGATATTTGCTTTTTGTGTTTGCCCGACGCTGCTGCGGTTGAAGCAGTAGGACTTGTAACAAATCCAAACACGAGGATAATAGACGCGTCGACGGCTCACAGAACCAATCCCGACTGGATTTACGGCTTCCCCGAACTTTCAAGCGAGAGAAGAGAAGCGATAAAGAGCGCCAAAAGAGTTGCTAATCCCGGCTGTTATGCTACGGGTTTTATCTCGTTGGTCGCGCCGCTTGTAAAGAGCGGAATCGTATCTTCGGATTATCCGTTCGTGTGCCATGCGGTTTCGGGATATTCGGGCGCAGGTAAAAAAGCGATTGCGCAGTATGAGAGCGAGGGAAGAGATATCGCTTTATCGTCACCGCGCGAGTACGCGCTCACCCTTTCGCATAAGCATTTGCCCGAAATGGTGCGGGAGTGCGGTCTTTCCGAAAAGCCGATATTTAATCCGTATATCTGCGATTACTATTGCGGTATGAGTGTAACCGTTCCGCTATTTTCAAGATTGTTGGCTAAAAATTACTCCGTGAATGACGTTAGAGAGTTCTTTGCAGAGTACTATGTCAGACAGAATTTTGTAAAAGTAGTCAATTGTGACGAAATTCCTGCGTTTTTGCCTGCGAATGAGTTGGCGGATACGAACGTGTTGAAAATTTACGTCACGGGCAATGACGAGCAGATTTTGCTTGCAAGCGTGTTTGATAATCTCGGAAAGGGAGCTTCGGGCGCTGCGGTACAGAATATGAATATTATGTGCGGTCTTGACGAGCGCACGTCGCTAATGTAAAATTATGAGGATAAAAGAAGTTAAAGGCGGTGTATGCGCACCCGAGGGTTTTAAAGCGGGCGGAATACACTGCGGAATCAGGAAAAACAAGGCTAAAAAGGATTTGGCTTTAATAGTAAGCGAAGTCCGCGCCGCTGCGGCGGGTGTCTATACGACTAATCTCGTAAAGGGCGCGCCCGTAGTGGTTACCAAGAATAATTTGTCCGACGGCTACGCTCAGGCGATAATCTGTAACAGTGGTAATGCGAATACGTGTAATTCCGACGGTATGGAAATTGCCGAAAAAATGTGCGCGCTTGTAAAAGGCGTTGGAGGCATTTCGGAAAAGGACGTAATTGTTGCGTCGACGGGCGTTATCGGTCAGAAGCTCGACATTTCTCCGATTGAAGAAGGAATGACTGAACTTTATAACGCTCTGGGTGATAACAGCGACAGCGCCGCCGAAGCGATAATGACGACCGATACGGTTAAAAAGTCGGTTGCCGTCGAATTCAGACTCGGTTTACAGATGTGCAGAATAGGCGCGATAGCCAAGGGCGTGGGTATGGTTTGCCCCAATATGGCTACAAACCTTATATTTATAACGACGGACGTTGCGATTTCTCCCGAAATGTTGCAACTCGCACTTTCCGAGGACGTTAAAACTTCGTTCAATATGGTCAGCGTAGACGGCGACCAGTCGACAAACGATACCTGCTGTATTCTTGCAAACGGTCTTGCCGAAAACGAGTTAATCGACTATAAGAGTAACGATTTCAAAACCTTCTGCAAGGCTTTGAACTACGTGACGGTCAAGCTTTCGCGTATGATTGCAAAGGACGGCGAGGGTGCGACCAAGCTTATCGAGTGCCAGGTTGTCGGTGCGGATAAGAAGAACACGGCAAAGGTTGTGGCAAGGACGGTTATTAAATCCTCGCTTGTCAAGGCGGCTATGTTCGGCGCCGACGCCAACTGGGGAAGGGTGCTCTGTGCGATAGGTTACGCGGGTGTAAACGTCGACGTCAACGCAATAGACGTGACTTTTTCCTCTAAAAAGGGCGATTTACCCGTTTGCAAGGGCGGTTACGGCGTAGATTTCTCGGAAGAGAAAGCCAAGGAAATTCTTTCCGAGGACGAAGTAATTATTTTGATTAACCTCAATTCCGGTTCGTACAAAGCTACGGCTTGGGGTTGCGATTTGACTTACGATTACGTTAAAATTAACGGCGATTACAGGACTTGATATGAACAAACAGGAACAAGCCGAATTTTTAATAGAGGCAATGCCTTATATTAAAAAATATTTTAATAAGGTACTTGTGGTTAAGTACGGCGGGAACGCAATGATTGACGAAAATTTAAAATCGTCGGTTATGCGTGACCTTGTCGTTCTCAATTTGTTGGGAATAAAGGTCGTTCTCGTACACGGCGGCGGTCCCGAAATTTCCGAAACCGTCAAAAAGATGGGTATGGAGACGAGGTTTGTCGACGGACTACGTTACACGGACAAGGAGACGAGCGAGGTCGTTCGTATGGTACTGTCCGGTAAAGTCAATAAGTCGCTTGTCGACCTTTTATGCAAGCACGGCGGCAAGGCAATCGGCGTCTGCGGACAGGATAATCACATGATTAAATGTGAAATGCAGGACGAAAAGCTTGGCTACGTCGGCAGGATTACCGAAATAAATACTCAACTCATAACCGATATGTTGGGGTTGGGATACGTACCCGTTGTTTCGACTATCGGCTATGACGACGAAGGTAATGTTTATAACGTTAACGCGGATACGGCAGCGGCGGCTTTGGCGGGCGCGCTCAACGCCGAAAGTCTTATTTTAATGACCGACATTCGCGGACTTTTGGAAGATAAGGACAATCCCGACAGTTTAATTCACAAGGTTTACGTTTCCGATATACCCGCTCTGATTAAACAGGGAATTATATCGGGAGGAATGATTCCGAAAATAGAGTGCTGTAAAGATGCAATCCGTCGCGGCGTTAAAAAGGCCGTAATAATCGACGGACGTGTTAGTCATTCCATTTTAATTGAATTATTGTCCGACGAGGGCAGTGGAACAATGTTTTTGTAACGGCTGATTTATT
>CAMWWH010000036.1 GCA_947177975.1 uncultured Clostridia bacterium
GTTATATACACTATTATATTATTTTACAAAGAAAAAATAAAGCGTTTTAACGCGCGTTTAATTGCCGACCGCAAAAAAATTGAAAAATCAACCGAAAAATACGTTGGCAAGCGCACTTTCGAGCGCTCCGTCCACCGTCATTCTGCCGCTTTTGAACGCAGACGCAAGCGAATACAGCGAATTGATATATTTTATCAACCTCTTGCCGCCTATCGCCCCCGCCTGTTGCTTGGTTTTGCCGAACACGTAATCGCTCATTTTCAGCGATGCGGCAAGCTCTTTTTCGGATACGTCCGCCTCGGCTACGGTCAGAAGGTTTTTAAAATAATTCAGTAGCGAGGCAATCACCGCGTTTTCGTCGTAGCCCTTGGACAAAAGGTCAAAGCAGATTTCCGCAAACGCGGAAAAGTCGCGCCGCGCCACCGCGCCCGTCATCTGGTATATGCGGAAGTCCGCGTCCTTGTACACAAGCTCGTCTACCGTCTTCTTTGTCACCTGATCGCCCTTGCCGTACTCTATAAGCTTTTCCACCTCTTTGCTCACCCGCGACATATCGCACAGGCAATAATCGGCAACCGCCTCGCACGCCTCGACCGTCGACGGCACGCCCGCGCGCTTCATCGTGATATACGCCCACTTAGCCACCGTTTCCCTGTCGGATTTATTGCAGTCAATATAGGTTATGCATTTTTTGCGCTTTAAATCAATTCCCTTCTTGCCCTGACCGTTCACTATCATCAAAACCGTCGTTTCAGGGAAATTTTCGAATACGGGCTTTAAATACTTTTCCCAGTCCGCGTCGGTCGGATAAAATTCCGAAATCTTCACAAGCCGCTTTTCCGCCATAAACGGATACGCAGAAAGAGCCGTGGTTATTTCCGTGAGGCTCGCGCCCTTGTACTGCGCGCCGTCGAAAGACGTAAAGTTGAGCTCTGGCATCTGTAAAAAGGCGCTCTTTATCTGCTCCTCCGCCTTCTGGCGGAAATAAGCGTCGTCGCCCTCGATAAGATAGACTGACCTCGCTCCCTCTTTTATGTCCTCTTTCAGTTGTGTAAATTTCATAATTTACTCCTTGGGTATTATACCCGAAAGATTGTATCCCGCCACGGAAATTTCGTAGCGCAGCGTGCCGCATATATCCAGCGCATAGTCGCCGCCCTTCGTTTGAAGTACCGCGCCCTCGTTGCGGTAACAGTACAGTTCGAAGTCCGAGCCCGTCGAACCCGCGCCGTATTCTCCGTCGCTTCTGACAAGTGAGATTTTCGTGCCGCATACGTCTGCGGTAAGCACGTCGCCGTAAAAGTCGAAAGCCACTCCGCACGCGGTAAAGCTGTCCGAATATTCAACGTTCATTCCGTACAGATACGGCAACGGAAACGTACTGCCGCACATATATACCTTATCGTAATCCGCGCCGATTGCGGTTACTGCGGCAAACCCGCCGTTATCGCCGAGTACTATTAGGACGTCTGCGTCCGTGGAAACTCCCGAACGTTTTTCGAAATTTTCCGTTACCACAAGCACGGTACCGCTGTCCGTCCTGATTTTTACCGAACCGCCGCGGTAACCCGAATTGAACTCGACCGTTGCAAAGCTGCGGCTTGCTCCGACAGTAACTACGGTAATCATAACCAAAAGCGCACACGCGACGGGATACGAGGCGCGCCATAACGGGCGCAGGTTGAATTTATCCGAACAGCCTATGAACAGCAACGCGAACGGTATGTAAATCAGATTGCCGAAGTTGCCGGACACAACCGCGTTTTCGAATCCGCACTCGGTTACGACGTTGATTATAAGCGATACGGGAGTTGCGGCGCACGGCAAAAGAAAACCTGCCGACACGGGCACAAGCACAGAAACGCACGCACATATGAACAAGAGAATATAGAGCGCCGATATCAACGGTATGAATATGAAATTCAGTACCAACCCCGCTACGGAAATATAGCCGAACGACGTAAGCTGTACGGGAATAACCGCGACCTGCGCCGACAGTCCCGCCGACAACGCGTCGGAAAGCTTTTTCGGCAGAAAGCCGAACAGCCGACCGAGATTTCTGCTTAATAGAATTATGCCGAGCACTGCGGCAAACGACAGTACGAACCCCACTCCGTACAGATACAGCGGATTGATAAGCAGTAAAATTACCACCGCCAACGCGAGCGCGTTCAGGCTGTCGTGCTTGCGGTGAAAACAGCCCGACGCCGCCGCCACGGAACACATTACGAGTGCGCGAACCGACGACGGAGAGAAAAGACAAACTCCCGAGTACAGAAAAATAACTGCTATTCTTACTACCGTCGAAGCGTAGCGGTTGACCCTCAGCTTTTTGAGAATAAACGTGAGCGCACCGTAAAGCACGCCTATATGCAAGCCCGAAACGGCGAAGATATGAGCAATCCCGCCGTTGCGGAACGCGGATATAGTGCCGCCCGATATGGCGTCGGTATTGCCCGTGAGCATTGCATAGCATACCGCAGCCGTTTCGCCGTCGAGATTATTGAAAAGCGCCTTTTCGAGCGCGTAATTTATTTCGCCGAACAAGTCGAAGCCGTATGTCGATTTCATACCGCCGCCGACCGTACATATATACTTGACTCCGCGGCACGCGTTGTAGCCTACCGAGCCGAACTCGATAAAATTCTGTTTTTCAAGCTGGGTATAAAAATTTACCGTATACCCGCGGCGGCAATACTCGCCCGCATTCTCGCTAAGATACGCGGCTATCCTGCCCTTTACCGCCTCTCCGTTTACCGTCACGTCGGAAAGTATCAGATATCTTTTGCCTGCCGAAGTCACTCCCGCTTCGTCGACCTTTCCGCTTACGCGTACCGCCACGCTCTGCAATACGGCGGCTTCGTTAAATTCGGAGTATTTAGCGAAAAGATAAACCGCGCCTATCAGAAAGAAAGCAATAACCCCTATAATGATAAGCGGCTTGGACACGTCGCCTTTTATTATGGCAACCGTTATGCAAGCCGCTAATACTATCAGTACAGGTATTAAAATATAAATTCCGCTTAATCGAAAGTACGCAAGCACTGTTGAGTAAACAATACCCGCGCACAGTGCCGCCGCCATCAGTAGCGGCACGCGCAAATTAAACGGTTTTCTCATCAGTAATTGGCTCCATAAAAATAAAGTTTAAAAAATTATAACTCTATTTCGTCAATAACGCAACAAAAAATCCCGCTAACAGCCCAAAAACTCCACGCCTTTGAGCATTACGTCGTTAACCGTATCGTTCACAAGCGAATAGGTTATTATTTTGCCGTCGCGCTCGCATTTGACTATGCCTAAATTTTTGAGCAGCCTAAGCTGGTGCGATACCGTCGTCTGGTTAATCTCCAAAACGCGCGACAAATCGGTTACGCACATTTCCGAAATGGCGAGCGCCGACAACATTCTCACCCTCGTCGGGTCGGCAAACACGCCGAAAAAACAGGTGATGCTGTCTAAGACGTCACCCTCCGGCACGTACTCCTTAACCAAATCTTTTGTGCGTCTGTCAAGCAACATCGTATCCTGCATATCAGCCTCCTTACAACGTAATTATAAAGGGTGATATGCGCCTGTGTAAATATAAGTTTTTGACTTATACTGTCACAAAACCGAAAGCTTTGTCACTTGCTTTCTATGCCCGTAACCTTGTAGCCCGCTTCCTCTACGACCTTTTTTATTTCGTCGTCCGAAACCTCGTCGCGGCTGCGCACTACGGCAAGATTTTTCTTCAATTTCACGTCCGCGGAAACGACTCCGCTCACCGCCGACAGCGCCTTTTCGACTCTTGCCGCGCAGTGGTCACAGCACATTCCTTCGATTGTAATAAGCTTTTTCATATATCCGTCCTCACTTTTATTATTTTCGCCGTCCGCAATGCGGTCGGTCTTTAAGTTCTTGTTTTTATAAAGCAGTAACCTCAATGCGTTGCACACCACGAACAGCGAGCTTAAACTCATGCACAGCGCGGCAAGCATAGGGTTGAAATAGAAGCCCACGGGCGAGAGCACTCCCGCCGCGACGGGTATCATAACGACGTTGTAGAAAAACGCCCAGAAAAGATTTTGCTTTATGTTGCGCACGGTTGCGCGGCTTAAATCCACCGCCGTGTCCAGAGCGCGCAAGTCGCCGCCTACGAGCACAACGCCCGCACTGTCTATCGCAACGTCCGTGCCGTCGCCTATGGCAATTCCCACGTCCGCCTTTTTGAGTGCGGGACTGTCGTTTATGCCGTCGCCTACCATTGCGACGGTTGCTCCCGCCTTCTGCATATTTTCTACCGCATTCAGCTTATCCTCGGGCAGAACCTCCGCAAGATAGTCGTCCAGCCCGACGCTGTTTGCCACAGCCTGCGCGGCAACCTCGCCGTCGCCCGTAAGCATTGCAAGCTTAATTCCGCGCCTCTTTAAAAGCGCTATCGCCTCCGCGCTCGTCGGTTTAACCGAGTCCGTCACGGCAATCACCGCAAGCACGCTCTTCTCGTCGGCGAGGAAAGTAACCGTCTTACCCTGTGCCGCAAGCTCCTCCGCCTTTGCTGACGCCTCCGCCGAAATTTTAATTCCGTCCAACAGAGCGCGGTTGCCGAGGCGGTACTCCGTGCCGTTCAGCTTAGCCTTTGCGCCGTGACCTATCACGTACTCGAAGCCTTCAACCTGTTCACCCTCGCCGCAATATTCGGCGATACACTTTGCCAAAGGGTGGTTGGAATTGCTCTCTATACCGCCCGCAACGGCCTTGGCAAAATCCTCGCCGCCGCCGAAAACTATAAAGTCGGAAACGCGCGGTTTGCCCTCGGTTATCGTAGCCGTCTTATCCAAAAGTATACAGTTGAGTTCGCGCGTTTTCTGCAAAGAATCCGCGTCCTTGTACAGAACTCCGAGCGAAGCCGCCTTGCCCGTCGACGTCATAATCGCCACGGGAGTCGCAAGCCCCAACGCGCACGGACACGAAACGACTAACACCGAAATCGCGTACGTCACGCAGTGCGCGGGCACGAACGCGCGGTCGATTATCATCCATACAGCGAATGTCAACAGAGCTATCGCAGTGACCGCGGGCACGAAAACTCCCGCAACCTTGTCGGCAAACTTCTGAATGGGCGCTTTCGACGCACCCGCCGTGCGCACCATTTTTATAATCTGCGCGAGCGTCGTCTGTCCGCCCACTCTCTCGGCGCGCACCTTGATAACGCCGCCCGTATTGACCGACGCGGTCGTAACTCTGTCGCCCACCGTAACCTCGACGGGCATACTCTCGCCCGTGATTGCAGACTTGTCGATAAAGCCGTGTCCCTCGGTGACAACGCCGTCCACGGGAACGTAGTCGCCCTGCATTACCACGCATATATCCCCCGCCTTAACGCTGCGGACGGGCACGCTCTTTCTCTCGCCGTCAACCTCTACCGTCACGGTATCGGGGGCGAGGCGCAAAAGCTTTTCAATCTCGTCGCCCGTCTTTCTCTTGGACTTCTCTTCCAGCCATTTACCGATATCCACAAGCGCAAGTATCATGGCGGCGCTCTCGAAGTACAGGTGCGTCGTACCGCCTACGGTTATATCGAAGAACAGCAATACCGTCAGAACCGCCGAATACAAAAAGGATACTCCCGAACCGAGGGCTACCAAAGTGTCCATATTCGGCACTCTTTTAAACAGCGCCACCACTCCGCGGGTAAAGTATTTGTAATTTATGCCGATTACCGCACCCGACAGCACTAATTGCGCCAACGCAGTCCATTTTAAGTTTCCGCCGAGCTCGACTATGTGCGGAAGCCCCATGGATATAAACATTAACGGCGCTAAAAGGCACACCGAAATTATAAAGCGGATAAACAGCGCTTTGTCGTCGTTTTTCGCCTTTTCGGCGGGTGCTTCGCCCTCGTCGTATATGCCGTAACCGAGGGATACTACGCAGTCAAATACGGTTTGCTCGTCCAAAACCGCCTCGTCGAAGTCCAAACGCAGACTCTTGCCCATAAGGCTGACTTCCGCGCTGTTTACCCCTTCGAGCTTGCCTACCGCCCTCTCTATGCCCGACGAACACGCCGAACACGTCATTCCCGTTATGTCGTAATTTTTAACCAATCTCATTCCTCATATTATTTACTTTTATCTTACAGTTTAATAATAACATTTAATTCCTACCTTGTCAATAGGAATTAAACACGATTAAAATTTTATTCGTTGACGATTTTTATTGATATTTGTTTTTTTCGGTGGTATACTTAAACGGTAAGCGTTATTTGACGGAGGTTAAATTGAATGAAACACGTAGATATCAAGGCGATTGTCGGCAACCCTTCGGAGTATTTCGATAAAAAGGTTACCGTTTGCGGCTGGATTAAGAGCTTTCGCGACAGCAAGAATATGGCGTTTATCGCTTTGAACGACGGCACTACTCTCAACCCCTTGCAGGTGGTTATAGATAAAAACGTTATCACCGCTATCCCCGACGGCGCAACCCGCGCGGGCAGCTCGGTTAAAATCGAGGGCACGGCGGTCAAGTCGTTCAATAAAAATCAGGAAATCGAAATCAACGCCGAAAACGTTACTCTTCTCGGCGACTGCCCTCTGGATTATCCCATTCAGAAAGCCAAGACTTCGCTCGATTATCTGCGCACCCTCCCTCACCTGCGCGTGCGCACGAATACTTTTAACGCAATCTTCCGCGTTAGAAGCAAATTGAGCTTCGCTATCCACAGATATTTTCAGGAACGCGGTTATATCTACGCGCACACCCCCATTATCACGGGCAGCGACTGCGAGGGCGCGGGTAAGATTTTCAAGGTAACCACTATCGGCTACGACCCCAAGTACAAGTCGGAAGAAGAATATAATGCAGACGACTTCTTCGGTCAGAGCGCGGGACTTACCGTTTCGGGTCAGCTCGAAGGCGAGGTAATGGCGCTTGCGTTCGGCAAGATTTACACCTTCGGTCCCACCTTCAGAGCCGAAAACAGCAACACCACCCGCCACGCGGCGGAGTTCTGGCAGATAGAGCCCGAGGTTGCCTTTGCCGAGATTGACGATATTATCGCCATCGCGACCGAGTTTATCAAGTATATAATCAAAGCCGTTTTGGACGAATGTCCAGACGAAATCGCCTTCCTCGAAAGGTTCTACGAAAAGGGTCTGAGCGCTAAATTGCAGAAGGTTGTCGACGACGAGTTTGTAAGAGTTGATTACACCGAGGCGATTGAAATTCTGAAAAAGAGCGGAAAGCAGTTCGTCTACCCCGTCGATTGGGGCAAGGATTTGCAGACCGAGCACGAGAGATATCTCACCGACGAGGTCTACAACAAGCCCGTGTTCGTCGTCAACTATCCCAAGGATATCAAGTCCTTCTATATGAAGCAAAATCCCGACGGAAAGACGGTTGCCGCAACCGACCTTTTGGTTCCCGGCGTAGGCGAAATTATAGGTTGCAGCGAGCGCGAAGCCGACCACGAAAAGCTTAAACAGGCTATTTTAGACCGCGGTATGAAGATGAGCGACTACGACAATTATATGGATTTGAGAAAGTTCGGCTCGGTACCCCACTCGGGCTTCGGTCTTGGACTTGAAAGAATTCTGATGTACGCGACGGGTATGGGCAATATCCGCGACACCATACTCTTCCCCCGCGCTAAGGACGAATTGAGATAAAAATCAAACTGACCGTTCAAATTGCTTGATTTTTTGCCTTTAATTTTATATGATATATAAGGCAATGCGGAGATGGCTGAGCGGTTTAAGGCGCACGATTGGAAATCGTGTGACGGCTAATACCCGTCCGGAGGTTCAAATCCTCTTCTCCGCGCCAAAAAACGGAACGGTCGAAAGACCGTTCCGTTTTTTGTTTGTTATAATTTTTTACCTTTAATCTTTTCGTGGGCAAACTCGTAAATCTCTTCCGTGGCGAACGAAATTTTCGTAAGCTGCAGCCTCTTCCCGACTGGGTGAAGCCAATAACTGTCGTCGTTGGTGGATATATCCACGCAATCACCCAAAATATTGTGCTTATATTTCTTTTTATTAAACGGATAGTCGTACTCGATATGCACGCTTTCGAGCTCCGCGGCTCCCCACTCGATATGGACGGGCTCGCCGTAGGCGGTACAGTCGAGCACGGTTCCGTTCTCCGTCTGCACCAGCTTTCCCTTCCCGTGGCTGTAAAAGCGCTTTGCGTTCGGCAGAGTATGCACCTCCACCTCGCTCTCGAAGCGGTACTTTCCGCTTCTTACCTCCTCTCTGACTTCCTCGCGCTCCCACTTAAACCAATCGGGGATATGACTGTACTCGGTCTCTCCCTCTTCCGCCGTCAGCTGACCCAGGGTATTCATCTGCCACGCCTTGCCGCATTCCCCGCACCAGAGCCTCGTACCCTTCGTATACATTTTGAATTCGGTATCGCAATGGGGACAGCGGTAAAGAATGTGTTCAAGTCCTTCCGCGCGGCGTTCGAATTTATTTTCTATCTTGTTTTCAAGCTGATACTTAAAATCGTCGTGAATAAAGCCCTTCTCAAGCCTTGCGTTTATCTCTTCGGCGCTGATACTTCCTATCTCGTCGGCGGTCACGATCTGTTCTATTTCGGCGGAAAGGGGAAGCTTTTGCGTGTTCTTGTTCCACTGCGGCTCGCAAATAAAGTTTCCGTGCATTCTCAGAACAACGACGGGGATTTTTAACAGCTTGCACAGCTTACCCACCGACGGAGGTACGAACGACTGACAGCCGTCAAGCGAGTATCTCGCCTCGGGATAAATACAGATTATGTCCTTATATTTTTCAACGCAATAACGCAGGTTTCTTATCAGGTTATAGTCCTTTATGAATTTGCGCTTGCCGATAATGCCGAGACTGCGCATGAGCCATTCGCCGTTGTCGCGTATTGCGTCGATTGCGCACACGCTGTTCATGCGATTATAGGGTGCCACCGCACGGAACATTACCGAAAAATCCAATTCGCTTGCGTGCGTAGGCAATAGAAGATACGGCGGTTTTAACCCGTCCATATTGATTCTTTCGATTTTGAGGGGCTTCCCCTTCAATTCGGACGGAATTACAAAGTTGCGCGCCACCCACATTAAAAGTCCGCTCGCTCTCTTCGGACGTTTTGCAAAGTCAAATTTTTTCACTTTTCTCTCTTTCATTTGTTTTATCGCTCTTATTTACTGATAAAATGATAACCTAAAACACCCCCGTTTGTCAAGTGCGACGGGTTCTCGGCTTGGGCTGTTCATCGGGGCGCGCCGCCAAAGGCGCAAATCCTCTTCTCAGCGCCAAAAAAAGGGCGAACCGAAGTTCGCCCTTTTTATTTATTTCTGATAAGTATAAACGACACCGTTGTACGTTATTGTATTACTTTCAAAATCGCAAGTCCCCCATAAGGCATACCATTCGTGATATCTAAAGAAAATATGATCGTCTATTACTTCGTAAGGTACCGGAACGCTCATCAACTCAATCACGTTAATATTTTCGTTATAGTGGTCAAAGTCTGCCTGAATATCGGATAAATCGATATTTACAAACAATGCCTTATCATCTTCAAGGATTTCGATATAACTCTCCGTACTTCCTTCGGCATAGTATTTGCCGACCGCAACGTTTTTGTTGTCATCGGCACAGCCTACCAACGTGCAAATAATTATTATAACCGCTAAACAAACTACGCCAAGCCATTTGAATTTTTTCATATTACGTATCCCTCGAAACAATAATACCACATACAAAAGCTTTTTTCAAGCGTAAGAGGCATACAACGTATGCCTCTTTTTGTTTTTTACATATTTTACTTGTCTTCTTTGTCCTTCTTGCCTGCGTTTGCCGCAACCTTGCCGCCGACTACGCCCGCCAAGAGCGAAGAGATGTCTATGCCGGTGGATTCCTTTACGCCTTCCATTATCTGGTTGGTGCTCGACATAACGTCCTTGACAAGCTTGGTCGAGTTGCCGTCGCCGTACATAACGATTTTGTCGGTTCTGGACAGAGGCTCCGCCGCGTTCTTGACAACTTCGGGAAGTGCCTGCAGGTACATTTCGAGTACGGACGCTTCGCCCATCTTCTTCTGCGCTTCGGCTTTCTTTTCGATTGCCTCCGCCTCGGCAAGACCCTTCGCGCGGATACCTTCCGCCTCCTGCTCCATCGCGTATCTCAAAGCTGCCGCCTGCACCTTCTGCGCTTCGGCTTCCTGCTCCCTTTCAAACCTTACGGCTTCAGCCTGAGCTTTCTGCGCCTCAGCCTTTTTCAACGCCTCGTACGCCATAGCTTCCGATTCTCTCTGGCGCCTTGCAAGGTCTGCCTCCGCTTCCTTTGCTATCTTGTAGTTCAGCGCGTCCGCCTGCTTTCTGATTTCCGCGTCGAGTTGGCGCTCTTTAATTGCGATTTCCTTTTCGGCAAGCTCAGCTTCCTTTTCGCGCCTTGCGATGTCCGCGTTCGCCTTGGTAATCTCTATGGTCTTACGCTGATTTTCCTGCTGTATTGCGTACGCCGCGTCAGCCTCCGCCTTCTTGGTGTCCGCCTTGACCTTCATGTCCGCTTCCTGCACGGCAAGAGCCGCGTTCTGCTCGGCAATCTGCTTCTGGCTTTCGACCTTGACCGCGTTAGCCTCCTGCTCCGCGTTCGCGGTTGCAATCGCTATGTCGCGCTGAGCGTTCGCCTTGGCAATCTGCGCGTTCTTGCGGATTTGCTCGACGTTGTCGATACCCATATTTTCAATCGTGCCCGCGTTGTCCTTGAAGTTCTGAATATTGAAGTTTACAACCTCGATACCTAACTTTTCCATATCGGGAACGACGTTTTCGGTTATCTTCTTCGCAACGCCCTGTCTGTCCTGAACCATCTCTTTCAAGCCGACCGAACCGACGATTTCACGCATATTACCTTCGAGTACCTGCGTAACAAGGCTTATAAGCTCGCTCTGTCTCATACCGAGGAGCGCTTCCGCCGCCTTCTTTAAAAGCTCGGGGTTGGACGAAACCTTGATGTTCGCAACGCCGTCTACGTTGACGTTGATGAATTCGTTGGTAGGTACTGCCTCGCTCGTCTTTACGTCTACCTGCATTACGCGGAGTGAAATCTTATCCACTCTCTCGAAGAAAGGTATACGGAAGCCCGCTTTACCTATCAGTATCTTGCGGCGGAACGGTCCCGAAATTATGTACGCAGTATCGGGGGGTGCCTTCATGTAGCCCGACGCAAATACTATCAAAAGCAATACAACCAATACTACCGCGCCTATGATCAATCCGATTTCTACAGGTGTCATTGTTCAAATCCTCCTTGAGCGTTCTGCGCTCTCTTTTCTTTTTACGATAATATTTTATCATTTCCGACAGCTTCCGTCAATATCTTAACCTTGCAAGGTTTACGGGAAACTTTTACCTTTTACGAAAATATTGTAAAAATTGCGACTTTTATATGTATATTAACCTTTATATGAAAATAGCCCCGCGTGATTTTATCGCGCGGGGCGTCTAAATTGTTATCGTCCAAGCATATATTCGGCGTACTCGCCCGCAACGTTTACCTTGCACACCCTTTCGGCGGCGGCGAAAAACGCGTTTGAATTGACCTCGCAGACGTAGAGGGCGTTTTTGCCGCAAAGAATATCCACTCCGCAATAGTCGAGTTTAAGCGTTCCCGCTATCCTCTCGCATAACCCGGCAAGCTCTTTGGTCAAGGGATAATTCTCGCCCTTGCCGCCCAACTCTATATTCGAGCGGAAGTCGCTTTCGTTGCGCCTCTTCATTGCGCAGACCGCCTTTCCCCCGATTACTATTACGCGGATATCCTCGCCCGCGCCGCAGTCGATAAACTTCTGATAAAAGTGCGGCGAGAGCAAATTGCGTTTTTCGTAATCGTACAGCTCCTCTTCGCTCTTTATAAGCGTGACCCCCGCGCCCAACGAGCCGTAATTGGTCTTTGACACAAGCGGCAAACCGAGCTTTTTTACAACTCCGTTTAAAAACTGCGTATCGACTTGACTGTCCGCATTATAGCAAAGGGGCGCGTATATGCAGTCGGGAATATTGAAGCCGCAGTTTGCAAGCGCGGTATTCGTCAGCATTTTATCGTCGCACACCTCTATCGCCGCGGCGGTATTGAAAAGGCGCAGACCGCTCTTTTCCAGAAGGCGCGCCGCCACTCTGTCCTTATCGAGAAATACGCAGAAACCGTATTTCCCCGATACGACCGAGTTGCCCGAGATTTCCGCCAAGGCAAAATTCTTTTTGATTTCGACGGTTGCTCCGCGCTTTTGTAGCTCTTCGGCTATGCGCTCCGCCTGCGAAATCTGCGATTGATTTTTTATATAAGCATTAACGACAATTAAAACTTTCATAAAAATTAAGCGGGGAATTGCACCCCGCCGATTTTTTAATTTACAACCCTTATTACCGAAGCGACTTTTGCGATTTCGGGGATTGCCTTTATCTCGGCAACCGCCTTGTTTACGCTGTGCTCCTTGGTCTTGTGCGTTACGAAGATTACGGGAACGTTTTCGCTGTTTACGTCCTCCTGAACCATCTGCGCAACGTTTATGCCGCACTTCGAGAATATCGAAGTAATTTTTGCAAGCACGCCCGTGCGGTTGCTCGCTTCCAGACGGATATAGTACGCACTCTCGAAATTTTCGATAAACTTGGTATCCTTCGCCGCGTCCTTGGTGTTGACGAAGGTAGAATACCTGTAATTCGTGTGGGTTGCGCAGTAGATAACGTCGCCGACGATTGCACTGCCCGTGGGAAGCGCGCCCGCGCCTCTGCCGTACAGCATTACGTCGTCCACGCTGTCGCCCGTAAGATATACCGCGTTGAAGCTGTCGTTTACGCTTGCAAGCGGGTGCTCGGCGGGGATAAACGCGGGGTGTACGCGCACCTCTATTCCATTATCGCCGTTTTTGCCGATGGCAAGCAACTTGATTACGTAGCCCATCTGCTTGCCGAACTCTATATCCTCTACCGTTATGCCCGTAATGCCCTCGCGGTAAATTTTCGTATAGGGTATTTTGGTGTGGAACGCAAGGCTGGATAATATAGAGAGCTTGTACGTCGAGTCGAAGCCTTCCACGTCGGACGTGGGGTCAGCCTCGGCGTAGCCGAGCTTCTGCGCCTCTTTCAAAACGTCTTCGTAAGACGCGCCTTCCTTGGACATTTTGGTTAAGATATAGTTGGTCGTGCCGTTGACGATACCCGTCATAGACAGAATTTTATTGCCTTGAAGGTTATCCAAAAGCGCACGGATTACGGGCACGCCGCCTACGCAGCTCGCCTCGTAAAACAGTCCGCAGTGGTTCTTGATTGCCGCCTTTTCCAGCTCGTGACTGTACTTGCAGTACAGCTCCTTGTTGGAAGTAACAACCGACTTGCCCGCGTTCAGCGCCGCAAGCACGAAAGTCTTGGCAGGCTCTACCCCGCCCATAACCTCTATTACGATGTCGACTTCGGGGTTGGAACAGATTTCGGCGATATTAGCGGAAATCTTGCTCTCCTCTATTCCGAGGGCGAGAGCGCGCTCCTTTCTTATTTCGAGTACGTTTTCAACGACTATATCGATTTTGTGGGTGTTTTGGTACTCCTCTCTGTGCTCGGTAAGTATTTTATACGTGCCGCCACCGACTACGCCCAAACCCAAAATTGCCACGCCGACTTTCTTCATTATTTTACCTCTTTGTTTATACTGTAAAGATATCTCAGTCCTTCCAAAGTCAACAGCTTGTCGACCTTGTCAATGCACGAAATTTCCTTTGCGATAACCTCGGAAAAACCGCCCGTCGCTACGGTGGTCACCTCGTCGCACTTCATTTCCCTCTTGATTTTCTTGACTATATACTCCACAAGCCCCGCAAAGCCGTACACTATGCCAGACTGCATATTAGTCACAGTGTTAGTGCCGATTACCTTTTCGGGACGCTCTATTTCAACTCGCGGAAGCTTTGCCGTGCCGTTTACAAGGCTGTCCAACGACCCCTTTATGCCGGGCGCGATTACTCCGCCTATAAATTCGCCTTTTGGGTTGATTACGTTAAATGTGGTCGCAGTGCCGAAGTCGATTACTATACACGGCGCGCCGTACTTTCTTGCCGCCGCAACGTTGTTTACAACTCTGTCGGCGCCGACCTCGCGCGCATTGTCAACTCGCAAATTCATACCCGTCTTTAACCCCGCGCCGAGCATTAACGGCGTGATTTTAAGATAGGTTCTGCACATACGCTCCAACGTGTAGTCGAGGGGCGGAACGACCGACGAAATTATGCCGCCTTCGATATCGCCAACCGCTATACCGTTGGTGGAAAGTATGGATAAAAGCTGACCGCCGTACTCGTCGGAGGTCTTTTTATGCTCGGTCGCAACGCGGAAGGAAAGTTTTAACTCCTCGCCGTCGTAGACTGCGAATTTGATATTGGTGTTGCCTACGTCAAGACAGATTATCATTATTCACCCTGAACGACTTCTTTCTGCGGTTGTTTCTTTTTTATTACGTATTTACTGCTGACCTTTTGCATAACGCGTACGTAAACGGGCACGAGTATAAAGCTTGCTACAAGCTCTATGGGGAAATAAATTCCCGCCGCTATCTGGAGTAGCGTAGTTCCTACGCCCATTACGTCCTTTTCGGCAAACAAGCCTATCGCCAAAATATACAATACCGTATTGGTAAGAGCTCCCACAACCGCGGCTATCGACGCGGGTAAGATTTCCCTGAAATATCTGTGCTTTGCCTTTTTAAACAGCTTGGACAGACCGAAATACGTCCAGTATGCGGTAATTCCGAGCAGTATGCGCGGTAAAATGCACACAAGCGGATTGGCGTATACCACCATTCCGAAAATCAAACAGAAAATGCAACTGCTTACGCCGAGCAACGTTCCGCCGATAAAACTCGACTTCCAGTCGTCGTAAATGCTTAAAGCGATGGCAACAGGCAACGACAGCACGCAGGTTGAAACTCCCGCCACAATCGACAGCGCGCCTTCGAGCATAAACAGCACGAAAATCAGCGCAAACATTACGCCGATAAACGCGACAAGATGAGCCTTGTCTTTTTTCATTTTATACCTCCGTCGGATTTCCGCCTCCGGAATATCCGCAGCAAAAAAATTTATAAACTTTATGTACGGTCGGGCTTGACGTGCAATACCCGCCGAAAGTTGCGTAATTTTATCAAAAATCACTTAAATTTCTTAAATTATACCATTGCACTTTTAATTTAGCAAGTAAATTGACTGTAACATTTTCTTGTGACGATAAATATTATTTAGTATAAAGCATAACGAAAGTTTATGACCTGCAAGGTTCAAAAAATACCTTTACATAACGCCTTGCAGAGTAATTTACAGGAGGAAAACTATGAACCTTTTTAATATCGGTGGTTGCAATAGCTGCCTTTGGATACTTATTCTGTTACTTATCGCGTCCGGTTGCAGCGGCAACGGGCTCGAAGGCGTTCTTGCCGGCAGCTGCACTCCCATACTCATCGCACTTTTATACAGTATGTGGAAAAACGGCACGCTGAACAACTTGTTCTGCGGCGGTAACAACGGCTG
>CAMWWH010000037.1 GCA_947177975.1 uncultured Clostridia bacterium
ATTCGGCAGCCGCCGCTTTAATGATTTAATTATTTTCTGTCTTTTAAAGGCACGTAGTCGCGCGCTGGCTGTACGCATTGATAAGCGGGGCGGATAATCTTGCCGCCGTTGGTAAGCTCCTCTATGCGGTGCGCCGACCAACCCGCAATTCTCGCAATCGCAAAGAGCGGCGTATAAAGGCTCTGAGGCAGATTGAGCATAGAGTAAACAAATCCCGAATAGAAGTCGACGTTGGGCGTTACGGGCTTGTTTATGTGCTTCTGCTCGGCAATCAGCTTGCCCGCCGCGGCGGCAACCGAGTTGTAAAGCTCGAATTCCTTTTCCATACCCTTCTCGACGGCAAGTCTGCCCGCGTATTCCTTCAAAACTTCCATTCTGGGGTCGGACAAGGTGTAAATCGCGTGACCCATGCCGTAAATAAGACCCGTTCTGTCAAACGCTTTTTTGTCGAGAATTTTCTGTACGTAGTCGGTGACGTTAGGCTGCGACCAGTCGGAAAGGTTTTCCTTGATATTTTCAAACATCTGACAAACCATCAGGTTTGCGCCGCCGTGCAGAGGTCCTTTCAGCGAGCCGAGCGACGCGGCAACCGACGAATAGGTGTCCGTGCCCGTCGAGGTGGAAAGATGCGTCGTAAAGGTGGAGGCATTGCCGCCGCCGTGGTCTGCGTGAAGGGTCAGACAGATATCCAAAACCTTCGCTTCCAAATCGGTGAAAGAGTTGTCCTTGCGCAGTATATGCAGTATATTCTGCGCCGTCGAGTACTCGGCAATCGGCTTGTGTATGTACATACTGCCGTCGTTGGTGTTGTAATATTTATACACGCGGTGGGAGTATACCGCAATCATGGGGAACTCCGCAATGAGCTGCAAACTCTGGCGCAGAACGTTGCTGACCATAACGTTGTCGGGGTCGGGGTCGTAGCTGTAAAGATTGAGTACGCACCGCGCGAGCATATTCATCATATCCTTACATGGCTGTTTCATTATGACGTCGCGCACGAAATTTCGGGGCAATACCCTGAAATCCGCAAGCATGTTCTTAAAGTTTTCAAGCTCGTCCGCGGTGGGGAGTTGTCCGAACAGCAAAAGATAGACCGTCTCTTCGAAGCCGAAGCGGTTTTCCTTTTCGCAGTTGGCGACGAGGTCTTTTACGTCGTAGCCGCGGTAGCGCAGAATACCGTGAATGGGGGTGCGGACGCCGTCGATATTCGCCCAGCTTGTTACTTCGCTTATCTCGGTAAGGCCGCAGAGCACGCCCTTGCCGTTCTTATCGCGCAAGCCCCTTTTAACGTCGTACTTCTCGTACAGCTCGGCGGGAATGTCGTCAACCTCTTTGAGCTGGTTGGCGAGGCGCGAAATAGTGTGAGCATATTTAACTATCAAATTTATCTCGTTAAAGTCCATAATTTTCTCGCAAACTCTTTTCTAAATTCTATCACAGCCGACTGCGTGTTGTCAACGCGTTTACCGTGTGCGGCGGCTGAAAGTGGCGTGAAAAGTGTATATTCTTGCATAAACGCGTATAAATTTGCATAATATTTGAGCTTTGCGGACGGTTGACAAAAAACAGCGGGTATCTTAAAATATGGTAAAGCGGTTTTATGAACGGAAATTGCGTTTATAAAATATGTAGACCCTTCAAGGAGAATAAAAAAATGCAGCAAGTAAAACTTGTTTCGGCTGACGAAAAGTTAGTCGTTGCGCTTTTGGGCGAGATTGACAGCGCCACGAGCGAGGATTTCTACGTCGAAGTGACGGCAATGTATCAGAACGATAAAAAGGACATAGTGTTCGATTGCGCGGCGCTCGAATTTATAGACAGTACCACGCTCGGCACGTTCGTAAAAATATTCAAGCAGCTCAAAGCCGACGGCAACAGACTGATTTTAAGCAATATGCGCCCGAGAATTAAAAAGCTGTTCGAAATCTGCGCGCTTGACAGAATTATGGAGTTCGAATAATGAAAAACTTTACCGTTGAATTTTGTCTTGCCGACAGCGAATATATGACGGCTCTGCGCGTATCGGTGGGCGCGGTCTGCGCGGCTGCCGACGTCGAGATTGACAGCGCGGAGGATATGAAAGTCTGCGTAACCGAAAGCTGCCTCATCTTAAAGGGCTGCGGGTTCGAGGGGGTCAGAGTTTCCCTCGGTATAGACGGGGGCGTTCACGCCGTCGTGGAGGGGGTTGGCGGCTCGCCCGTAGAATGTGATAACGAATTTTCGCTTGCGCTCGTTTCCGCGCTCGTTGCGGACTGCGCCTTGGAAAGAACGAACGGCGCAATATCCAAGCTGACGTTAAAATTATGACCAACGAAAGGGCAAACGAGCTCTTCCGTGAGTATCGCAAAACGCGCGATATAAATATCAGGAACGAGCTGATTGAAAACTATATGTACGTGGCGGAAATACTCGCCAAAAAGTTCTGCGGGCGCGGAGTTGAGTACGACGATTTGTTGCAAATCGCCTCCGAAGCGCTCATTTCGGGCGTGGAAAAATTCGACCCCGAAATGGGCAATATGTTTTCCACTTACATAACCCCGACGATTACGGGTATGATTCGTAACTATTTCCGCGATTATTCGCGTTCGGTGCGCGTGCCGAGAAAGCTGTACACGCTCAACGCGAAGATAAACCAGACCGTAAACGATTACTATAAAGAGCACGGCGAAAAGCCGACGGTAAGACAGATAAGTAATATTCTCGGCGAAAACGAAGAAACTATAATCGAGGCTATGGAGTGCCGCGCGCCCGTAAGCTTGGATACGACCGTAAAGAGCGCCGACAGCGACGTGCCGCTTTACGAGGTAATCGCCGACGAGAGTAATACCTTCGAGAGCTTCGAGGATAAAGAGGCTTTGAAAAGCGAAATAAAGAAGCTCAGCCCCACCGAACAGCAGGTTGTGGCGCTGCGCTTTTTAAAGGGCAAATCGCAGTCGGAAACGGGTAATATTATGGGCGTAAGCCAAATGTTCGTCTCGCGCGCGGAACGCAGAATAGTCGAAAAACTTCGGGAAGCTTTGTTAAGATGATTACTTTTGAGGTTGACGATTTAAGAGAGATGAATACCGAACTGGCGGAATTTCTGCGCTATTTGCAGAGCTTCGGCGTAGACGAGGACGCGCTGTTCGACAGCAGGCTCATAAGCTGTGAGCTGATAACCAACGTTTTGCGGCACTGCGGCGGTTCGGCTTGCTTTTCGGGCGCTTTTAATAATGGCGAGATTGTAATTACCGTCCGTGCGACCAAGCCCGCGGGCGAAATCTGCGTGCCCGACCTGCCCTCGGCTCTTGCCGAAGGGGGGAGAGGACTGTATATCGTAAACGCGATTTCGGGCGGCAACGTGGAAATTGTCGGCGGCAACGTTACGGTTAAACTTATAAATAAAAAGTAAAAAACGCCGCGCACATTTGCGCGGCGTTTTATTAAATTGAAAAGGCGGGCAAACTTGCCCGCCTTTTAAGTTGTTTTAAATTACTGTATCTTGCCGAGCTGCTTGTACATCTTGGTCATAAGCGCGTCGGAAACGATGTTGCGGTATCTATTGATGTGTACGAATACCGCGGGGAAGAAGTCGCCGTTGTCGCCGTCAATCTCGTAGTCGGGAACGCCGTTGACCTTGCCCTTGCTCTTCTTGATGAACAGCTCTACGAATTCAACCTTTTCGTTGTCGGTAAGCGAATCCATAAACTCGTCCGTAGCGCCGCCGTAAATGTAAACGGTGGGAACGGGTTCAGCAGGCTCTTCCAGGGGAGCCGAAAGGGGCTCGATAGCGGGAGCGGGTTCTGCGGTTTCCGCAGGTGCGACAGGTTCGGGCTCGTAGCTTTCGGGGAGATAGTCGGGCTCGACGTAAACGGGCTCTTCGTCAAACATTTCGGGTTCTTCCGCGGGAGTTTCCTCAACGACGGGAAGACTATTATATACGGGAGCAGGTGCGGGAGCGGGTTCGGGACGTTCCTCGGCAACGGGCAGGCTCTCTCTGGTGAACGCGGGGTCGCTGAGCACCATTCTCTGCTGAGCTTCGTCGCTGGGAGCAACCGTACCCTTCTTGTATCTTGCGTTGTCGGCAGCAGTTCTTGCCGCCGCATTGATAAGCGAGATGAAAAGCACTATCGCAAGCAAATACAGGTAAAGACCCGTATGCATACCCAAATCTTTAATTGCGAACGTTATAACGATAATTGCCGCAACGAATATTAACGTGAGGATATATCTGACGAGAGCAAAGGTATTCGACGCGCCGTTTTTGCAGGGCGAACGGTCTTTCTTGTACTTCTTGCCGGTGCTAAGTCCTATAACGTCGGAAACCAGGTTCACTACGGTAAACACGGCTACGAGTATAAGGAGTATGAACACGACCATTACGATAATTCCGTCCTTACCAAGTTCCGCGTACGCTTTGAACATGTTAATCGTGCTCTTGAAATCTATAAGCATCTTAATGCCGATAATTCCGGGTATACCTGCGCTTGCCGAAATTTCTAAGCCGCCCTCTTCGCTTCCGCCCGAAATTGCCCAGTCAAGGAAAGTGGGGGTGCTGCCAGCCTTAATCTTTTCGGAAAGCTTGGAAAGGGGATCGGCAAGCTTGGGAATGAACATCGTGATATCCAGAAGAGCCATAACGCCGATTACGGAAAGAACGAGCGCGATAACCTTGGATACGCCTATGCTGCCCTTGGAGGAAACGGTCTGAATAATCGCCATTAAAAGCGAACCGCCGAACGCAAGCAGGAAATTGTAGTCCGACCAAGCGAGCTCGCCGATACCTACAAGACCGTAAGTTCTGTAAGCAATGTAGGTTAAGGTAACCAGCATTGCAAGAACCTCGACGCCGAGTGCGCATCTTGCGCTCGAGTTCTTCTTTCTGCTTCCCAAAAGAATGGGGATAAGCATAAGAAGCGCGACTACGCATACGACCGCGTACAGCAAACCGACCAAAGCCACGAAGTTGAACTTGCCTTCGAATTCGGGCATGAATACGAGGAAATAACTGCCTTCGCTGATTTTGATAAGATCTTTTCCGACTATGCCGTTAAGCATCGAGGGAATATATCTGAACATCATTCTCTCGGGCAGAGGTACGCCTTCCACGCAGTTGAACAGCGGAACGAACAACCCCGCCAAAATGCAGAGCATAGCGATAAAGTAGGTCGTCGTCGCGATTACTTTTCTGGTTTTGCTTTTCTTTTTCTCTTTTGCCGAATTATCGACTGCCAGGGGCTCACCTGAGAGCACGTTTTCTTCCATAGAATAATCTCCGTCACATTTATTGCGTTACGCCGTAAAAAGCGGCGCCGCCGTTTTCCCAAATTTAACGTTTTCGGTTACTTTATTTTAATACAATTACGCGCGTATGTCAAGACATAGAGGGGCAATTTGTTTTGAACTTTTATTATTTTTTTGCGCTTTAAGCCGCCGCCGGCGACGCGGTGGCGGAAAATGCCGCCGCGCAGGCGCCGCACTTATAGTTTTGCCGTATTGCGACTTATAAATTCTCTTTTTGTGCAAAGTGGTTGAAAATAAATTAAAAAGCGTATATAATAATAAATGTACGTATTTGCCGTCAAGCCCGAATATGTGCGGGGCAATTTAACGGCAAAATCCCGATTGGAGCGGTAGTATGCCACAAACAAACAATTTTCAGGCGGGCGGAAGTCTGCTTTCGAAGCTCTTGAACGACGCGGTAAAAAACCGTTCGGACAGCCTTCCTTCGGGGCGCGACCTTGTGCCCTATATCGAAGCGTTCGAGGATAAGGATTTGGTCGAAACCTGTTTTGCGCTGTTCGAAAACGATTTGAACGTCAGCAAAACGGCGGTCGGACTTTATATGCACCGCAATACCCTGATTTACAGAATAGCAAAACTGAAACGGCTCACGGGGCTTGACGTGTGCTCGTTTTCCGACGCCGTTTCATTTATTATTTTATACCGAAGCTACTTGGAGGACGTAAGGAACTATGGAAACAAACGGTAGCGCCAAAAAAATCATAACCGCGCTGTTTGCGTTTGCGATTGCCGTTTTATTCTTTATCGCGGGGTTTGTCACGGCGAGGTTCACGAAAAAGCGCGAGGTGTCGTCGTTCGAATGGGCGATGCAGATCGTGAGCGAAAATTATTATAAGGACGTGTCCTCCGACAAGATTTTGGACGGCTCGCTCAAAGGGCTTGCCGACCGCTGTTTAGACATTTATTCCGAGTACTACACGGCGGAGGAGTACAAGGCGATGGTATCCTCCAACAGCGGCAAAAAGAGCGGTGTGGGCGTGTCGTTTACTTACGTCGGGGAAGACGACGGCAAGTTCGACCACCCGCAGAACAAGAGCGGAATTTTTATCGAGAGCGTCGTGGGGAATTCGCCCGCTTACAAGAGCGGTTTGAGGGCGGGCGAGTTTATCTCGTCGGCGACGTACAGCGGCGGAACGGCAACCTTTGGCAGCCGCGACAGCTTCATCGACTTTATCGACGCGCGCGCCGACGGCGAGGAGTTCACTCTCTATTCCGACCACGGTGAGTACACGGTTGCCAAGAGCGCGTACACGCAGAGCTACTGTTATATGGCTACCGCGGACAAGCAGTGGGATATTGTTTACGAAAATGGTAAACGTAAGATAGAGGAAGTCGACAGCAGACCTGAATTCTTGTGTCTGCCCGACGGAGCGGCGTATCTGCGCCTCGACCAGTTTTTCGGCGGCGTGGCTTACGAGATGGCAGAGCTTATCGAAAAATTCAACGCGGAAAACTGCACGTCGCTCATTCTCGATTTGCGCGGAAACGGCGGTGGTTACGTCAACGTAATGTGCGATATTTCGGGCATATTCACGGGGCAATTGCAAAATCCCAACCCCGTAGCCATGCGTGCGGTGTTCAAGGACGGGCACTCGGAAAACTCTTACGTCACCGACAGATTTACCGACGAACAGCAGTTGCCTGCGGGCACGAAAGTAAGCGTGCTTGCCGACAACGGCACGGCGAGCGCGTCCGAGGCACTGATAGGCGTGCTTATCGATAACGAGGTAATAGAATACGGAGATATCTATATTTCCGATTTCGGGAAGAAGTATCTTGACTTTTCGGGCACGGGAAATAAGAACGGAAAGACCTACGGCAAGGGCATAATGCAGTCGACGTTCGTCAACCCGAGGACGAAGGAAGCGTTGAAGCTGACGACGGCTAAAATTTACTGGCCGAATGGTGAAACGAGTATTCACGATATCGGACTGACTACCGATATGGGCTGTAAGACGGTGCCTACCGAATGGGACGTAACCTTCGGCGACACGCAGCTTGCGGAAGCCGTGGAAATGATATACGGACAATAAAAACAGCGCCCCGCGGCAATTAGCCGCGGGGCTTTAGTTTTGCTGAGATAAAGTTTGGTTTAGGTTAAAGCAATTAAAGGGCTTGGCTGCGGTGGCTCACCGCGGCTTTTTGAATTTCTTTATGCGCACGGCGTCGAAAACCACGCATACGGAAAAACCGTTTTCCGTGCGTGTTACGTCTAACGAAAACTTACCGT
The DNA here is from genome assembly GCA_947177975.1 of uncultured Clostridia bacterium. Lineage (GTDB taxonomy): Bacteria > Bacillota > Clostridia > Christensenellales > Borkfalkiaceae > Coproplasma. The sequence goes on from CAMWWH010000037.1 coordinate 7,517, forward strand.
CGCCGTCGAAGTATTCCGAGCACAAGCCCTTCAGGTCGCTTAAAAAAAGTTCCTTCTCGTCGTCCGTCATCTGTTCGCGGTCCAAAGTTACGTCTACGGTCATACGTGTGCCCTCAGCTTGCGTTTAAAATATCCCGTCACTCCGAGGTACGGCTTTACCGTGCCGTACGTCTTCTGACTTCTGCCGAGCACGGCTTCCGCAGTCATATCGAACGCGCGCGCCGTGGACGGTCGGATTTTACCTATCGGCAAAGTCAAATCTTCGGGGATAACTCCCAGAAGCGGCAGCCGCACGACCGAGGCGAACTCCTGCGGACTGAGCACCGCGCCGTCGTAAACCAGCCCGCCGTTGACCTTGTTGATTATCAACCCTACGTTTTCGATACCGCCGTCTTTGAGGCGTGCTCCGCGCAGCTTAGCCGAGGCAATCGAGGCGGAGTAGGGGGCGCTGACGACTATCGCTCTCTTGCACGCGCCGAGCGCCGCGCCGTCGCATAAAATCACGTCGAAAAGCTTCGAGCACTCGTTTACCGCGGTTATGCAGTAGTCGGGGTTTTTAAGTCCGAGGGTAGGCAAAACGTACGTATTCGGCGAGGCGGGGTTCTGTAAAACCGCCTGCTTGACGCGGCACGCGCCCTCTTCCGCGTCGGCGAGAGTGTACACGTTCAGCCCCTGTAAGCCGCACGTTTCGAGCCCGCTCGCACATTCGTAATCGCCGTCCAAAACCAGAGTCCGTTCGCCCAGCGCCGCGAGCGCCGAGGCAAGCCGAACCGCGCAGGTCGTTGCGCCCGAGCCGCCCCTCGCGCCCGCTATGTATATGACTTCCGCCATATGACAAAATCCTCCTTAACCGTCTTTCGTCCATTATATAATTAAGAAAAAGGTGGATTTTAAAGGCAAAAATCGGTTTATGTAATAATTTGTCGTCCAAAGTAATATATTTTTATGACAAGTTGTCGGTAATTTATTTGACAAAAGCTATATCTATTATTATAATTGTATTATCAAAAATTATCGTCGGGCAGTGTTTTTTGGCGGTAATTGGCGAGGAATTATAAACTATGGCAAAAATCTCATTAAAAAAGATAACGGTTGCGGTGCTGTCCGCCGTAGGCTTATCCGCCCTGACGTTCGGGGCGGCGGGCTGTCTGCCCAAGTCTACCGATTTGACCGAACCGGAAAATATAGAAATATCGCGCAGTGCGCCTCCCGCGGACGGTAGCTTACCAACCGCGCACACCTGTGCGGAAAATCTTTCTTACATAATACACGTGTTCGACCACCAGCCGCAGTACCACACGTACTCCTACGGCGTAACCAACGCATCCATTGCGACTCAGACGACGCGTAACTTCCGCGACTATAAAGACGGCGTACTTTTAAATACCGACCTCACTTATTCGTCGATGGTAAAGAGCGGCACGCAGACCTGCTCTATGTACAACGAAGAGGGAGAATACGAGGTCTATTTCCGCACGAGCGAAGCTCCCGAAGCGGACACGTTGCCCGCGCAGGCGGCGTGGAGCGAGAGCGCACCCACGTTCTTCAACAAAAAAGCTTATAACTACACGTACGGACTTCTGCCCAACGAGCTGTTCAACTACATAGTAAACGAAGAGAACATAATCGACAGCGAGCAGATAAAGGTCAACGCAGACGGTACGTATACGCAGAAATTTACTCTCGACCCCGTAGCTTCTACCTACTTTTATCAGTTCGGAATGAAGACGAGGGGCGGACTTTCGGGCTATCCCGAGTTCGAAAGCATAACCTTCTCGGTGGATTTCGACGGCGACTGGCAGATACTTTCCGCAACTATGCACGAGGTATCGAAGGTAAACAAGGGTATCGTCGTAACCTCGGTATCCGACTTTAATACTCAGTATTGGTACGGCGACGACCACTTCGACGAAGGGCACTACGCGTTCTACGACAGCTATTTCAAAAACTATATCGACGACAGCGGAAGCTTAGAGCAGGGCGGTCCTGCTGACGGCGAGCTTGTAATCGACGTACCCAACGTGCTTTCGAACGGCTTCTCGCAGATAATGAACGGCGGCGCGCAGTTCGAAATTTCTTTGGACCTCGGCGCAAACCGCTACGTCGGCTATATTTATCTGTCGCTCGATTTGGAAAACCCGCTCGAAACGCTCGCCTTAAAGGTCAGCCTCGGCAAGACTTTAAGGGAGCAGACGCTCTATCTCGAGTACGGCAACGACGGCTTGGCGGCTTACTACGGCAAGGACTTTGCTTTAAGCGCCAACCTTTCGGAAGTTAAAGCCAAGATAGACGAGCTTGCGAAAATCATTGACGATATTTCCGCCGCGTTCAAAAAGAGCGCGCAGAGTGCGCCCGGGGAAAGCGTTCCAGCGGTGCAGGCGGAGGAAGACGACCCTCTGACCGCGCTGATGAACTCCATGGAGCTGACCGCGGACGAAAAGCAGGCGGTGCTCACGCTGAACACCGACGATTTGCTCGGACTGGGTATCGGAATAAACGCAAAGCTCATTTTCGGTATAAACAACAATAAAATCACCTTCCGCAGTGCGTCCGTCGGCGGTTTGGCGATCGGCGGCGAGGCGGTCGATATCGGGCTGAGCCTCAGAACAACGACGGCGCCCGAAATAGGCAGAGTGCCTTCCGAAACGGGAGCCGACCTTGCCGATTACATGGCGGATATAAATAAACTGCTCGGCGCGGACCTGATTAAGGTTACGGCTAAGCTCGACGGTGACGGCGAAAAGGTAAGCATAAACGCGTTAAAGGGACTTAAAGCCGAAGTTAACGCGTATGCGGACGTCGACGGAGTTACCGTGGGTGCGGACGCGTACGTTGCCTATACCTATAAAGGGCAGCAGGTTTCCGCAAAGGTCGGCGTCTGGTACGGCTACGACCCGAATGAAAATAATTACGGCAAGGCTATCGTAAGCCTGGACGAATTAAACGGAAAGCCTTTGATCTCGGCTTTAAAGATAAAGTGCGATATCAAAGAGGTTGCGGAGGCGGTAAGCACGCTGATAACCTTCGGAGGCAACGACGGCAGTCAGGCAACCGACGGACTTGTAAGTATTGTAAACGGTGCGCTTGCTTCCGACTTCGGTGCGCTGTTGACCGAAATGTACGCGGATAAAGCGCAGATAAAAGTCGGTATAAGCATCGACGACCTTTTGGATATGCTCGGCATAAACGCGGGCGTTAAGTTCGGCTCGTGCACTTTGAAATACGCCCGCGGCGATGAAGAAGCGGTTTACGGCGGCGAACTTTCGGCAACGCTTCCCGCGCTCGGACTCGATTTGAGCGTATGCGGCGAGGGCGGAGCTATCGCCCGGCCCGACGATACCGACAGCCTCGATTTGGCAGCGTTTATAAATACCGTAAAGGCTGCGATGGAGCAGGTTAACGGCATAATCGACAACCAAAGCGTTTCGTTCGAAATGGTTGAAGGCGAGAACTTCCTCTCGCTCGACGGCATTGACGTAGGAATCTGGGGCAAGGGCGAAGTAAGCTGGAAGGCGGGCGAAGAATACGTCGCTCTCGACCTCTCGATGTCCATATCCGAACAGCGCGTCGGTGCGACTGACGAGGTTCATACCGACGTTTTGAAGTTTAAATTTATCTACGACAAAAACGCGGATAATTCGCCTCTCGTAAGGCTCGCTTTAAACGAAGTGGGCATCGATATTTATAAGGAAGATATCGAAAGCGTTAAAGACGGATTTAAAAGTATATATAATAAGGTAATGGGAGCTTTGGGCAAGGGCGGCAGTCAGACGCAGCCGACCGAGCTTGAAAACGGCACAGTTGCCGAGGGCGTAAAGTTTACCGCGACCGACAAATTGCTCGGAGTGCTGTTCGGTATTCTTGCAGACGACGGCTGGGTTGACGAACTCAATTACTTAACGCTCTCGACGGACGGCAAATCGGTTGCGCTTGATTATCTTGCAAAGAACGCGTTCAGCGCGGAGTTGGGTGCGGACGGCAAGCTGTCGCTTTACTACGACGGCGCGTTCGGCGAAAGGTTCTCGTTAAGCGGCGGAATTACCGCTTCGGCAACCGTCGGCGACTTGCGCGACACGATAAATGAGAAGATTATCGGCGAAAACGTAACGGTATCGTCCTCGAAGAAAGAGGGCAGCGCGCCTTTCGTCAAGCTTGTATACGACTATCTGTTCTCGGCAATTTCGGCAATCGACGTCAGCAATATTCTCGGTTCGGATACGTACACTGTAACCTTTAACCTCAACGGCGACAACTCGGGAATAAAAGAGCTTGAAAACGTGCGCGTAAGAGCCGAAATTTACGTGACGGGAGCGTCGGAAGATATAAGCGGCAACAAGCAGCCCAAGCTTTCCGAGGCTAATTTGGATATCGACGCGGCGGGCGTTGTTATAAAGCTCAACGTAATAACCGAAAGGCGCAATAACAACACGCACTTCTATATCAATCTTTCTCAGGTAATGGATATAAAGTTGCCCGACCTCAAATTCAAGGCAACGCAGAGCAGTCTTTACGAAACCTTCGAGGTACTGTTCGACGCAATAAACAATACTCAATTGTTGAACGACGCGGCTAAACTGTTCGGACTTGGCGGAACGGAAACTCCCGCAGAACCCGAGATAACCGATAAAGTTGCGGAACCCGAAACCGACGGACAGCTTGCCGACAAGCTCGCCGATTTGATAACCAGTCTTCTGAACTTCGACTTCGGCAGTGCGGTCACGGCGACGGAAATCGACAACGTAATGACGGCGGAGTTAGACCTCGACACTCTCGTTAAGGGCTTGTTCGACGTACAGACGGGCGCGCTCGGCACGGTGGAAGTGGTAATCAACCACAACAACCACTCGATGACAACGCGCGGCACGAACAACTGGATTTCGCTTTCTTCCAAGCTCGCGGCGCGTAAGGATTACTCGAAGTTCGACAGAAGCGAATACATATCAATCGAATTCCTGCCCGATTTAATCGGCGACCTGATAAAGGTTGCCACGAACGATAACGGCAATCTGCAAACCTTGTTTACGCTGAGCGGAAGCATAAACGCAAGAGTCGTCAATCTGATTGACGTAAATATCGACCCTTGCACGCTTACGGTCAATATCGGCGAGGACGGTTTGTGGCTGTCGCTTGTTATGCACGTAAACAAGGCGAAGGTAATCGGTATCGGCATACCCGAAAGCACGGTAGGCATAACCTACAAGAACGGTCTGCTCACCCTTGCCAAGGGGCTTAATACTTCGATTCCCGAGTATAAAGTCGTTACTTTCGAATACTTTATGGACAATATGCTCTCGGGCGACGAGCTTTTAAACTGGCTGCTCGAAATAAGCGGCTGGAACCTCTTCAAGAGCAGTTTACCCGAAATAAGCTCGGGGCTGACTACCACGCAGGACGTAAGGCTTTACGAGGCAAGCACGTCCAAGGAAGAGCAGGAAATTTCGATGTATACGTTCGTCAACGCTCTCAGCGTGGTTATCGGCGGCAACCAGACGGCGGTATTCGGCGATTACGGCGCGCTCGAAAGAGATTTGGGCGTATACGATAATTACTACGGCTTCGCTCTCAACGCGGGCGCGGTAACGAACGGAGTTTTAACCAAGCTCAACGCGGCTATCACCCGCACGGGCGACGGACTTGACAGAGTTCTCGCAAGCGGCGCGTTACAGTCTTATGTAACCTTCTCGGCAAACTTGCAGTTCAAGAACAATCTTACTGACGAATATCAGCTCGGCAACACGTTGCAAGGCGGAGTAACCGCGCCCGATTTGTACGAAAAGGCGCTGGGAATAGCGGCTGAAAACAACTACGTGCCCGACTTTGACTACTTTGAAAAGAACCCCTCGCAGGGTTACGACAAGAAGTTCGGCTGTATGTCGGTAACCGCGACAAGCGGCGGCTACTCGATATCCACGCAGTATTCCAACGTACTGTACTCGCATACGCTTACAATCGTAAGGGCGAACGGCGAAACGGAAGATATGCTTGTTCGCCACGGCTCTACGGTATATCTGTACGACAACGAATATCCCGTTTATTCCGACGAGAATAAGACCGTCAGAGTGCTGTACTCGACGAGCGGCGAGGTCGGCGCGGCAAGCGTAATTATGAACGGAGATATGACCGTGTACGAAGTGCGCAGAGCGGCGGTTACGGTAGTCGTTCATAACGGCAGTGAAGAAGTTACCGTCAATTCGTTCGTCGACGACAAAGTGCCCACCTCGGTTGCGGGTCTGGAAACGATAACAAGACCTGTTTACGAAGACGGCACGGAGGTCGGTGACAACGACGTAATCGACGGCAGCGCCGATACTGTACATATTTACGGCTCGTTCGTCAAGACGGAAATAGTCGTGAACTACGTTAAGTACACGTTCAGCGCTCAAACTATGAGCTACACGGCAAGCGGAAGGGCTGCGGGCTTCAACGATTACTATTCGACGAAGGGCAATACGCTCGTGCTCGAAAACGAGATAGGCGGCTACCCCGTAACGGCAATCGCGGCAAACGCGTTCGCTAATACCGACGGAAAGGCCATAAAGAGCGTGGTTGCGCCCGAAAATATCGTGACCGTAGGCGAAAATGCGTTCCTCGAAAACGTCGATATGGAAAGCGCGGTATTCCTTGCGGGAAACGTGACCTTCCTCGGCAAGGACGGAAACTCCAAGACGATGCCTTTCTACGGCTGCTCGGTAAGCGGCAACGAGGAGCAGACGGCGCTCAAAGTTTACTATAAAAACATATCCGCAAGCGGCGGCAACTGGAAGCATTTCAGATACGTATCCAAGGTATTGTCGTACAACTTCTACATAGGCGATAACGGCGGCGCGTTATACGGCGCGGGCTGGACGTACGTCGACTATGCGGTTAACGTCGATACGAACGGAGTAACCGACGGCACTCTCAGCGAGGAAGCGGTTAAAAATATTCTTGCTCCCTATTTCCCCTACGCGACGACGGGTTCGTACGAGGGCAGTCTGACGGAAACGAACGCGAACAAAGCGTTGGAAAACGGAATTGCCAACTTTACGGTTCTTCGCGGCGGAATAACATACGCCTGCAGTTATACGGCGGAGGTCAAAACCGAGGGCGGCAGGACGACTGTTACGTTCAACGTATCGTACAAGGCGACGGCGGAGATTTACGTACAAAGCTCGCTCGCGTTCGGTATGTACGGAAAGAATATCGCGGCGGATACGCTCACGTTGATGACCGTACCCGTCGAGGGTGAGATAGCCCTTCCCGAGCCCTCTCACGCAACGCACAAGTTCGTCGGCTGGACGGAAAGCGAGGTCGACGGCAAGCCCTGTTATACGGCAAACTGGACGGAAAAGAACAAGTACACTCTTACCGTCAATATCAAGAAGGGCGCAGTCGATAACAATAACGTTTACTTAAACGGAGAAAATTTGGGTAAAAACAAAACTCCCGAAATTAAGGTTTACGAGGGTACGGTAAGCATAAGCGTGGATTCGGGCGCTAACCGGATATACATCACCGACAGTGCGAATACGTATTATATTGAGGTTAAAGAATTATCTCTTAAAGGCTTCAAATACGTCGAGTCGGGTAAATTGCGCAGCGTTACGACGGGCGACGCCGGTGATAAAACGGTAAGCGGTAATACGACAATAACCGTCAGCTATTAAATAAAAACGAACAGAGGCGCGCGGCTTTTAAA
>CAMWWH010000038.1 GCA_947177975.1 uncultured Clostridia bacterium
GCACTATTCTTCATCCACTCAATTTATTATTATAACAGAAAATTTTTTTAATATCAACCTTTTTATTAAATAATTTTCTATTCGACGTACTTGATTTCTTCTTCCAAAAGGAACGTGCAAAGCTCGGCGAGCAGACCGCGGCAGTAGTTAACCCCGTGCGAAAGCCTGTACTTTTTGCCGCCGCGCACCAAAGCGCAAGCCGTTTCGCCGTCGTAATTTCCGAGCATATAAACCAGCTCGCCGAATTCGTCGTCGCTAAGCCTTCCGGCGTTCAGCCACAAAACCGCCTTCTTTTTAGCCGCCGCGTTACCCGATGTTATGCTGTCGAGCGCCGACGCGTCGTATTCGGAAACGTCGTCTAAAATTATACTCGGCTCGTCGTCTTTGGACAGGTCGAGCTTTCCGCGAAGCCTTACTATTTTATCCACGGCAAGCACCGCCTTTATTCTTTCGAATATCGCGGGGAACGCAACACACTCAACCGAACCGTACATATCTTCTACGGTTATAAACGCCATGGGTGCGCCCGTACTGCGCGTTACCGTGCGGCGCATATTCGAAATGATACCGCCCATCGTAACTTGCATACCGTCGGAAATGCGGTTATACGTCTTATTTCCGTCCTCGTCTTCCATATAGTCGGTAAAACAGGAACAGTTGAAATTGCAGTCGGAAAACGCCGACATATATTTTTCGAACGGGTGTCCGCTTACGTACACGCCCAACACCAGCTTTTCCTTGGACAGTTTGTCCATAAGCTCGAATTCGGGTATGTTCGGATAGGTCACGTCTAACTTTTCTTCGGCAATTATATCACCGAAAAGACTGATCTGCGCGCTGCTCTTCTGTTTGTTTATCGCCGCGGCGCGGGTGTAAAGTCCGTCGTAGACCTCGTAGAGCTGCGAGCGGGGAACTCCCATACGGTCGAACGCGCCCGCAAGAATAAGACCCTCGATAATACGTTTATTGACAAGTCCCGCACAGCGCATTAAAAAGTCGGGGAAATCCGCAAAAGGACCGTGCTCCGTCCTCTCTTTGATAACGTCGTCGATTGCCGCCTGCCCCGAACCTTTCAGAGCGGAAAGTCCGAATAAAATGCCGTCGTTTTCAACCGAGAATACCGTCTTGGACTTGTTGATATCGGGAGGGAAAACCTTCATACCTTTATCTTTCAGATAAATAATGTACTTGGTTATTTCGTCGATTTTGTTGATACGGTTATTTAAAAGCGCACAGATAAACTCTTTGCAGTAATATTTTTTCAGCCAAGCCGTCTGATATGCAAGAGTCGCGTACGCCGCCGCGTGCGACTTGTTGAATGCGTACGAGGCAAAGCCCTCCATATCCGCAAATATTTTTTCGGCAACCTGCGCGGAAATACCGTTCGCCACACAACCGTCGATTTTAGAACCGTTGGTATCGCTGACGCCGCCGTTGATAAACTTTTCCTTCTGCGCCATCAGGGTCTTTTTGTCTTTCTTACCCATTGCGCGGCGCACGAGGTCCGCTTCGCCGAGCGAGAAGCCCGCAAGATTCTGGAAAATCTGCATGACCTGTTCCTGATAAACGGGTATACCGTAGGTGACCTTTAATATCTTTTCTTCCTGAGGACAGTCGTACTCGATGGGCGCCTCGCCGTGCTTACGCTTGCAGAAGTCGTCGATAAAGCGCATAGGACCGGGACGGTAAAGCGAAACGCCCGCTATCAGGTCTTCGAGACAGTCGGGTTTGAGCTGTTTCATGAACCTCTTCATGCCGCCGGCTTCGAGCTGGAACACGCCGTCGGTGTCGCCGTCGGAAATGAGTTCGTAAGCCCCCGCGTCCTCGTAACCTATCTTTGCGAAATCAACCTCGAAACCCGTGTCCTCTTTAATGTAGTCCACGCACTTTTTGATGTCGGTCAGAGTAACCAGCGCAAGGAAGTCCATTTTCAACATTCCGAGCGCTTCGATTTCCTTTGCCACGAACTGCGTCGTAATGTCGTCGCCGTTACGCGAAAGCGGCACGTTGTCCGCAATTTTCTTGCGGCAGATGACGACGCCTGCCGCGTGCATACCCGTCTGTCTGGGCATACCCTCTATTTGCAGAGCCATGTCTACAACTCTGCGCAGCGTCTGGTCCTCCTCGTACATAGAGCAGAATTCGCTGTTGCGCGCAACCTTAAGCTCGTTCAACTTCCCTTCGAGCTGCGCCCTCTTGTCGGGGTCGCTCTCGTCGCGGATTTTCTTTTCGGTTTTCGGAATATTCCGCCCCAAAAGATCGCTGATTGAGGTCTTGCCGTCCATTATTTTGGTCAGCCTGTCCGTTTCCGAATAAGGAACACGCATTACTCTGCCGACGTCTTTTATGGAGTTCTTCGCCGCCATCGTGCCGAAAGTTACAATCTGACACACGTTTTCGGGGTGATATTTCTGTCTTACGTACTCGATAGTTTCCTCGCGCCTGTCCGTACAGAAGTCGATGTCGAAGTCGGGCATCGACACGCGGTCGGGATTTAAGAAACGCTCGAAAAGCAGGTCGTACTGCAACGGTTCGACGTCGGTTATTCCTATGGAATAAGCAACGATAGAACTTACGCCCGAACCGCGCCCCGGTCCTACGGGAATACCGTTCTCCTTGGACCAGTTAATAAAGTCCCAGACAATAAGATAATATTCCGCGTAACCCATTCGGCAGATGACGTCGAGCTCGTAGTCGGCTCTTTCCCGCTCTCTTTGGGTTACCGTGCCGTAACGTCTTATAAGTCCCTCGTCGGTCAGATGCCTGAGATACTCCTCGGGAGTCGAGCCGTCGGGCGGATTGTAACCGGGGATTAGGGTCATATCCCTTACAGGATAACCCTTTTTGTCGAGATTAAACGCAGGCTCGGTCACCTTGTCGGCAATAACGCGCGTGTTGCTTATCGCCTTGGGCAGATTGGGGAACAACGCTTTCATCTCGTCGGCAGTCTTAAAATAAAACTCCTGAGAATCGAATTTCATACGCTTGGGGTCGTCAAGCGTCTTTTTCGTCTGAATGCATAAGAGAACGTCCTGCATTTCGGCGTCCTGCTTTGTTATATAGTGAACGTCGTTAGTCGCAACAAGCTCTACCCCGATTTCTTCGGCGAGCTTAACAAGAAGCGGCAGAACCCTTCTCTCTTCGGCAATGCCGTGGTCCTGAATTTCGATATAAAAATCTTCGCCGAAAACTTCCTTTAAATACAGCGCCATTTCCTTGGCTTCGTCGTATTTACCCGCAAGCAGCCTGCGCGGAATACCGCCCGCAAGACACGCGGAAAGGCAGATGACCCCCTCGCTGTGCTCCTTTAAAATCTTGTAGTCAATCTTCGGTTTATAGTAAAAGCCGTCGACGAAAGCCATAGAATCGAGCTGAACGAGGTTTTTATATCCCGCCTTATTCTTGGCGAGCAGTATAAGATGCTCCGCGATATTTTCCGACCTGTCGTGCATATCGCGGGTAAGATAAAATTCGCAGCCGATTATGTATTTCAATCCTGCAATCGCCGCCTTTTCCGCAAAATGCAGCGTGCCGTACATATTGCCGTGGTCGGTCATACATACGGTATCGATACCGTTGTTTTTGCAGTAGTCGATCAGATTGTCGATTTTGCACGCACCGTCAAGAAGCGAATACTCCGTATGTAGATGCAAGTGTACGAATTCAGTCATTTTTTTGTCCCTTACGTATGTATTTATGAAAGCTGTGCCGCCATTGCGAAAATCTTCCGCATACGGTGGTTTATACAGCTTTTGGATATATGAAGTCTGTCGGCAAGCTCCTGCATTGACGCGTTCTTGTCGGCAAGCCGCGCCTCGGCTACCTCGAAAAGATTGGCTTTAAGGTTCTTCAAACCTATGGTTTGAGATATGACCTCTATCGCCTTTATCTGCGCTACCGACGCCGTCAAAGCCTTGTCAATGTTAGATACGGAGCAGTTGCTCACTCTGTTCTCGTTATTGCTTTTATCCTTTTTTTCTACTATGCGGTTAAGCTTTTTCAGGCATTTATCGGCCTGCATAGCGTTAAGAAGGTCGGAAATCACCTCTTTACTCTTGACGTAAACTACGGCGCTGTCTTTTCTTGTGACGAGCTTAGCAAGCACCTCGAACTCGCACAACAGTTCACAGTAATCGCTTGCGGTTATGCGGTTGGAAAATACAACCTCGAAATGATATCCCGTACGGCTGTAAGTCTGCTCTTCGGGCAAAGTACAGCTTCCGCCGCCCAAAAACGCACCCTTTACGTACGCACTCATACAGTCGGCGTCGGCATTGAGCTTTTCGCTTATACCGAACACGAGCGACGCTCCGTCCTCGTGTTTTTGCAAGATGCCGAGCTTATCCAAAATTTCGTATGAGTTTTCACCGACGCACTCGAATTTGAGCTTGTCCCTGCCGCTTTTCACGTCCAAATTTGCGGCGGAAACGGTCAAAGGGGTCGAAAAGACCGTTTCAAACAGCTCGCAGACGTACTCGGCAGTGCGCTCGTTTTCGGTTACTATTTCAAAGCCGTAGTTACCGTTGGTAACTATAATGCTTCCGCTTGTACGGATATAAGCCGACAGAAACGCAATGCGGCAGCACGTGCGCTCTATCGGCTGTTGGATTATTTCGTTTTTAAGTTCTTCGGTAAAAGTACTCATTTAACTGTGCGCCTTTTTGTACTCGGCAAAACGGAATTTCGGCAACCTTCCGTCAATATTGTCAATCTGCTCGAGCGGAAATTTACAATTCTTTATAAGCTCGTCCGCAATCTTGGTATCGCCCACTCTGTCGGCGGAATGCGCGTCGGAGTCAATGACAAACCTGACGCCAGTAGAAGCCATCAAATCAACCTCTTCGGGCGAAACGTGGCGCTTTTTCGTGTTGATTTCTATATAAGTGCCGTAGTCCGCACACGCCTTTGCGACTTCTTTAAGGTCACAGCAGCATTTATAATTTATATGTGTGAGAATGTCTACGGGATTGTTCTTTACAGCGTTGATATAAGCCTTGGTGGTGTTTTCGATAACCTTTTCGGGAGGCTTTTTGCCAAGCTTGTACGCCGAATAATTCCGAAACATAATGTTGTAAAAATCATTGAATTTTTTGTATTTCAGTACCTCGTGTATACCGAAAAGATAGATATCGAACTTGTCCAGATCTTCCGGGCGCATATCGGTATCGCCGTCCAAAGAAATGAGATTGCTCTCCATTCCCATCAAAACTTTAACGCCCGTAAGCTTTTCGGCTTCCTTAATTTCCGCGCGCAAATCGTCGAGTTTTTTTCTTTTGAGCCCGAAAAGCAAATGATTAAACCCGTGGTCGGTTATAGCAATTTGCTTTAACCCCATCTTTTTTGCGGCAACGGCGTTCTCTAAAACGGTATTCTTGCCGTGCGAATAGGGTGTGTGTGTATGATAATCAGCCGTCAAAATCATTGAATTCTCCTATGTACACGACTTCCTCGTTAAGTAAAATACCGAATTTCTCCAAAACTTTGGTTTTCACTATATCGATTAGCGACTTAACGTCGTAAGCCGAGCCGCCTTCGTTTATAATAAACGACGCGTGTTGCTCACTTACATATGCCCCGCCGAGCCGTAACCCCTTTAAACCCGCCTTTTCGATAAGATATCCCGCAGACGTTCCTTCGGGATTTTTAAATACGCAGCCGCAACTTTTACCCTTGGGTAAATGACTTCGGCGCTGTCTGTAATAAGTAATACGCTCCTCGATTTCGTCTGACGAACTATCGTAAACATTTACTATTATTGACAAAATTAAGGCATTTATGTCACGCATAGTACTGTGCCTATACGCAAAATTGCACTTTTCGCGAGTTAAAAGATACGATTTACCGTCATACACGCGCACACTTTCGATATCGTTGCCTATTGCCGCACCGTTTACGCCCGCGTTCATATAAGCCGCGCCGCCGACGGTTGCAGGTATTCCGTACAGATATTCCAGTCCGCCGAGAAGGTTATTTTTGCAGTACGTAAGCAGCTCTCCCGTTCGCGTTCCCGCAAGACATAAAAGTCTGTTTTTGTCGAGCCTTATAATTCCGCGAAGATTTTTGGTTGAGATAACCGCACCGCTTATACCCTTATCCGAAGCTAAAACGTTCGAGCCGTTGCCTAAAATCTCGAACGGAATTGCGTTTAAAGTCAGTCTGTCAAACGCAATTTTCGCTTCGTAAACCGTCCTTGGAAAATAAGCCGCAATCGCAGTTCCTCCCAAACCGTAGGTCGTATTTTCACTGAACTTAAACGGGCTTGCGATTTTGATTTTCGGTTCGTTAATACATTTTTTTAAACCGCTCTTATATAATAGCATTTTTTGCAATTTTAATCAATCACTTTAATAAGTTTTTTATTTTATTTACGTCCCCGCTTTTTGCGGCACTTTTTATATCGTCTATATATTCTTTATTGCAGGGATAATTTAAAACCGTATCGAACTTGACGTCACAGAGAGGTTTCAGTTCTTCTTCTATACCCTCGTTATCTCCGTAGAACAGTCCGAGTTTTGCCGCATTGTTGTTATCAATGAGATAATTCACGTATCTCTTGCAAATTTCATATTTTGCATTGTTTGCCGTTAAAATCGAAACGTTCTGATATAAATCGTTGAATTGCGTAATCGGTTTTACCTTAAACGTAGCATTTCTCGTTTTCAACCTGAAAATATCCCTCTGTGTGCCAAGCATATATTTATATTTACCGTTCAACAATTTCAGATAAGCGTTTGTCGGCTCTTCTGACTGCGCACCGCCGATACCGCACAAAGCTGCCGCAACTTCCGAAAGATTGTCTTTGCCTGCGTTTATCACGGTATTTTCGGTTGCAATATCGGTGAAGTCGGCGCTTTCGTCAATAGTTAGGAAACAATAGCCCCCGCGGCACCAGCTTTTATATGCAAAGTCTTTTTTGTTTATATAATTTTCGACGCCGTAAAAACCTGCCGAATAGGAAATTACGTCGGGCATTTTGCCTTGCTGTAAATTCAGCCGCGCCGCCTCTGCCGAAATCGACGTTACGGTAACGTATACTTTATTATTTTTGAAACACTTATTGCCGATATTCTGCAAATACTGACTTCGTGAACCGCGCCCGCCCTCGAAACCGTCTATCTGCCATATCGAAATTCTTTGCGATTGCATATCGTCTGCATCGGCGCTTTTGCGTTGAAAAACGGCTAAAAGCGGCACTGCGATTATAAGTATGACGATAATCGCCACTAAAATTAACGTTCTCTTTTTCGACATATAATATAATATGTTTTATTTGTCGAAAAATTCATAAGAGGGATATTCCGAACCGTCGGAATATCCCCCTTGCCGTTACAAACTAAAACGAAACCATAAACGGTAACGCTAATCCGAAAACGGCTATATTTAAAGCGTTACCGCTTGTAACATTATATTGAGCAACTTATTACGGCTTTATGCGCCGTATTTACTTTTTAATAATCTTTCCTGTAACTGAGTAGTCACGCCCGCACCGTAAGTTTCGTTATTCAGTACGTCCGCAAGCTCGTCAAGCGTAAAAGCCGAAATCGTGAAAGGCGCTTCGCCGTTTTCGGTATGCCATGAGAAATTCGCCGTAGACATAGTACCTTTACTTGCTGACGAGGGAAAGTTTACAGGGTTATTTCCCGTTGTCGAGCCGACTATCGGCGTACTTGACGCCGTAGATTGATAACTGCAATTAACAAGTCTGTAACCGCCGTCACCGCCGTCGTTGTTTTTGAACGGTTCGTTTACGCCTTTATAAATACAGCTTTCGGCGTACACGCTTCCACCCCAACCTGCAAGCAAAGCCTGAGAGGCAAGCGCGCATTTCCAACCGCTGTTAATTGCCGTAACTTTATTCTTCGCGCCCGCACTTGATAATTTCGAGCGGTATTCAAAGTATTGAGAATTATCCACAATGCAATTATACATAACCGCATTGCCGCCGCGCAACTTGGGAATTCTGTCCTCTAAATTTGTAAAAGTACAGTTTGCAAAGGATATCTGCAAGTAGGTGTTATCGTTACCGTTATCACCGCATAAAAAGCCCTTCTTCTGCGGAATTGCCAAGCCGTATAAAATATCCTCGAAGCTTATGCCGCCGTCGCGCAAAGCCTTGTAATACAGGCAGTTGGTTTCGCCGTTTTGGTAATCTTCCTCAATCTGCTCCATCATTTTGTAGATATAGCCGTCCCTGTCGTCACTGCCCGCATTGAACTTGCACCACGAAATATGCAAACCGTTAGTGCCGTCCGCGCCATACGGAGTATCATTAACACCGTAATCGGGGTTGGAATAGTCAATCTGTCCGTCGTAAGATTTGCCGAACGTACAGTGGTCAATCCATATTCTTCCGCAAAAACCTATCTTGAAATACGCCCAGCCGAATACGTCGTAATCACCTATCTTATTGGAATCTTTACTCGGCGCATCTTCCCACTGCCACATTTCGTCAAACTGTAAATTTCTGAAAACAACGTTGTGGTCGTACGAAAGCTTAAACCCCGCGTGCGTAATTTTTGCGCCGTTCTTGGAATATATAAGCAAATTCGACGTTCTCTCTACTTTAATTTGTGATATGCCGTTTTCGAAAAACATATCGGAGAAATAGAGCCAGTCTTTCAGATTATTATATTTCGAGGCAAAATCCGTTACAAGCCCTGTCGCTTTTGCTTCGGCGCTGATTTTATTGTAACCTAAATTTAAGTCCTGCGTAATCTCGATAACGTGAACTGTCCCTTCGGAGTTAAGAGTTTGCTTTACCGACTGAGTAGCTTCGTCCCACTCGTTCGTGTAATCGTATTTTGCGTCGTTTATTGCCGTGATAAGCTCGTCCGCGGTAGCAACCGTACGGTACGCAGACGTGCCTGCGTACTGCGAAAAATCGCCGATTTCGCCCTTTACATAGCCGTCCGCCGAAAGGTTGTTCAGCGTATCAGCTGAATACCCCCACATCAGCATATCTCTTTTAAAACCGCAAATATCACAAGTTTCGTCGGCTTCATCGTCAAAAACGTGGTCAAGCGGTTCATGAATTTCGTCGCAACCCGTACAAATCTTTTCATGCCTGTACCAGTCCGTTTTAACATAATTTAAACTATGTTCATGCGGCTTTTTACACCCCGCAAACGCCGCCGCGCACATTAAAATGGCAACTGCACCCGCAATAAGTTTCTTCATTTCAATCTCCTCCCAATACGATATTACACTAAAAAGTCAAACATTTCAATAGTTTATATAAAAATAGCCCGCCGAATTTTCGGCGGGCTTTTCATAATTTACTTAATCTTCGTCCTCTTCGGGCAGTTCGACGTTGTGGTAAACGTTCTGAACGTCGTCAAGCTCTTCAAGCTTATCGAGCATTTTCAGGAAGGTTGCAACCTTATCTTCGGGAAGCGTAATGTAGTTCTGCGGAATCATTTTGATTTCCGCTTCGAGGAAGCTTACTCCCTTATCCTCGAAATATTTACGAACTTCCGAGAATTTTTCGGGAGTCGTGTAAACCTCGTAAACGTCGTCCTCAACCGAATAGTCCTCGGCTTCGGCTTCGAGGCAGTACTCCATCATTGTATCCTCGTCGAGCTTTGCCGTCTTTTCAATTACAATCAAACCCTTGTTGTCGAACTGATAGCTTACGCAACCGGGCTTACCCATCTGACCGCCGCACTTCGACATCGTCGAGCTTATATCGCCGCTGGTTCTGTTAACGTTGTCGGTAAGCGTTTTAATGATTACCGCCGAACCGCAAACGCCGTATCCTTCGTAGGTCAGCTCCTTGTAGTCCTTGCCGCTCAACTCGCCCGCCGCTTTCGCAATCGAGCGCTTAATGTTGTCGTTGGGCATATTAGCCGCTTTCGCCTTAGCGATAACGTCGGCAAGCTTGCTGTTGGTATCGGGGTTGGGATTGCTTTTTGCCGCAACTGCAAGCTCTCTGCCTATCTTGGTGAAAATCGCACCGCGCGCCGCGTCGGTCTTACCCTTTTTAGCCTGTATATTGTGCCATTTCGAATGTCCTGACATATCTATCTCCTTAAATTATTCTTCAAAACGTACATTGCGACAGCCGCGGAAACTCCCGCATTCAGACTTTCGCAAGTTTCTCTCATTGGTATTTTAACTTTATATGCCGATTGGTTTACGACGGTATCGCTGACTCCGCCGCCCTCGTTGCCTATGCAAAGGCAGAATTTCTCGGGAGCGTCGAAAGCAAATATATCTTCACCGTCCATATCCGCCGTTATAAGCGGCACACCGTCAACCGCGTCAAACACTTCCTCGTATGCACCCTCGTAGACGTTGACGTAGAACACTCCGCCCATACTTGCGCGCACCGCCTTGGGCGAATACGCGTCCGCACAGTTAACGAGGTAAATATCCGTATACCCCGCCGCGTTTGCCGTACGGATTATAGTGCCGACGTTGCCCGGGTCCTGCAATCTGTCCAAAAGCAGACAACAGCCATGCGGACGCTGCAATTCCCTTTGAGGCAATTTAACAACTGCGAGAACGCCCTGCGGAGTCTTTTCGGTCGAAATGCGCTCGAAAAGCTCGTCGGTTACGCATATCGCGCTCGGATACTTGTCCGACAAATCGGGAGTGCACACTATTTCTTCCACTTCCAGACCCGACGAAAGGCACTCGTCAACCGCTTTGACGCTTTCCACCAAAAACAAGCCGTATTGTTTACGGTACTTTTTTTCGGAAAGCGAAGATATTTTTTTTATAATCGGATTAGCCTTGGAAGAAATAATCATGCTTTGCATATAAAAAGTTTTAGGGTAGCAAAAAACTCGCTACCCGATTAAACCATAATAATTAAACTGCCGCCTTTGCTTTTTCGGCAAGAGCCGCGAACGCCGCCGCGTCGTTTACCGCAAGGTCCGCAAGAACTTTTCTGTTGAGGTTGATACCCGCAACTTTAAGTCCGTGCATGAACTTGGAATATGAAAGTCCGTTAATTCTTGCCGCAGCGTTGATACGGGCTATCCACAAAGAACGCATATCGCGCTTTCTGAGTCTTCTGCCGATATAGGCATAGTTCAAAGACTTCATAACAGCTTCGCGTGCGATTCTGTAATTCTTGGATTTATTTCCGAAATAACCTTTTGCAAGGCGCAAAATCTTTCTGCGCTTCTTTAAAGCGTTTACCGATCTCTTAATACGCATAATTCAAACCCTCCGTTAAGCCTTATAGGGAATCATTGACTTAACAGTCGATTCCTGTGTCGTAGAAACGAGCGTATTCTGACGCAGGTTTCTCTTTCTCTTTCTGTTCTTGGTTTCAGCCTTGTGATTTTTGCCGCTGTGAGGTCTCTGAACCTTACCGCTTGCGGTCAACCAGAAACGCTTTTTCGAGCCGCTATGTGATTTCTGTTTAGGCATTTTATTGTCCTCCGATGAAATTTTTCTGTATTTAAACTTATATACTTTAAGTTACGATTTTGAAGGCGAAAGCATCATTGTTATATTTCTACCCTCCGCCACGGGCTTTTTGTCCTGAACCGCTTTACCGCCTAAGCCCGTAAAGAAGTCCTCCATAACCTTAATGCCCTGATAAGCTCTGGAATTCTCTCTTCCCTTCATTCTTATGGAAACCTTAACCTTGCTTCCCGCTTCGAGGAATTTAAGACACTGCTTGGTTTTTACCGCTATGTCACCCACGTCGATAGTCATAGAAAGGCGAATTTCCTTAATCTCCATAACCGTCTGGTTTTTGCGGTTTTCCTTTTCCTTTTTGGCTTGCTCGTACTTGAATTTGGAATAATCCATAACCTTGCATACGGGCGGAACAGCCGTGGGGGAAATTTTAACGAGGTCTAAGCCCGCGTCGTCGGCAATGTGCTGAGCCTGCTGAACGGGCATTACGCCGATCATCACGCCGTCTGCGCCGATAACTCTTACTTCCTTATCTCTTATCGCCTCGTTTATTTGATAAAACTCTTTTATAACCTTTTACCTCTCTTAAAATTATAAAAACGGGTCACGCAAAAGTAACCCGTTTTAATGTCAAACAATCTAATACTCGTTATATATCGACACTATTGAGCCGTTGCAACACGTTGCAAGGCGAAAGGGTTATCCTTTGCTTTACCACTCAATAGTACATTATTGTAACTTACTTGTCAACCGTTTTAAGCTTAAAAATTAATTTTTTGAGCAATTTCCGCCAGGACTGTATCGATAAACTCGTCCACGCCCACGGTCGTCTTTTCCTCTACGCCGCGCTTGTTTACGTTGACAGTCTTATCCTCGGCTTCCTTATCGCCGACAACGAGGACGTAAGGAACCTTTTCCATCTTGGCTTCTCTTATCTTATAGCCGATTTTCTCGCTTCTGGAGTCAACCTCGGCGCGGATTCCCTTTTCGAACAGCTTCTTGCAAACCTCTTCGGCATACTCCGCCGTTCTGTCGGTTATGGGCAGAATTTTAACCTGCTTAGGCGCAAGCCATACGGGGAATTTACCCGCAAAGTGCTCGATAAGAATTCCGATAAATCTCTCGATTGAACCGAAGATTGCACGGTGAATCATTATGGGGCGGTGCTTTTTGCCGTCCTCGCCCACGTATTCGAGCTCGAAACGCTGCGGCATCTGGAAGTCGAGCTGAATGGTGCCGCACTGCCACGTTCTGCCTATGCTGTCCTGCAGGTGGAAGTCGATTTTTGGTCCGTAGAACGCGCCGTCGCCCTCGTTGATTTCGTACTCGATATTCATCTCGTCGAGCGCCTTTTTGAGCGCGGAAGTTGCAAGCTCCCAGTCCTCCGCACTACCCATACTGTCCTCAGGGCGGGTGGAAAGTTCAACCTTGTACTTAAAGCCGAACTGCTTGTAAATTTTATCCGTAAGACGAACGACGCCCTTAATCTCGTCGGTAATCTGCTCGGGCAACATAAAGATGTGCGCGTCGTCCTGCGTAAAGCAACGGACGCGGAAAAGTCCGTGCAGCTGACCGCTTTTTTCGTGGCGGTGAACGAGACCCATTTCGGCAACGCGAAGAGGCAAATCCTTGTAGCTGTGGGGCTCGAGCTTGTACACGAGCATACCGCCGGGGCAGTTCATGGGCTTTACAGCGCAGTCCTCGCCGTCGATTTTGGTCGTGTACATATTGTCTTTATAGTGTTCCCAGTGACCGGAATTTTCCCAAAGATTACGCGTTAAAATAATAGGTGTCTGAATCTCGACGTACCCTTCTTTTCTGTGCAAATCGCGCCAGTAATCAACGAGCGCGTTCTTAAGAACCATACCGTTGGGAAGGAAGAAAGGAAAACCTTTACCCTCGTTTAATAGAGCGAACAGTTTGAGTTCCTTGCCGAGGCGAATGTGGTCGCGCTTTTTAGCCTCTTCGAGCATCTCGAAGTAAGCCTTCATTTCCTCTTTCGTTGCAAAAGCCGTGCCGTAAATACGCGTAAGCATCTTGTTCTTCTCGTCGCCGCGCCAGTATGCGCCCGCAATCGAAATTAGCTTGAAAGCCTTGATTTTACCCGTCGACGGAAGGTGAGGTCCGCGGCACAGGTCGGTAAAAGAGCCCTGTTTATAGAAGGAAATTACCGCGTCTTCGGGCAGGTCTTCGATAAGTTCCACCTTGTACTTTTCGTTGTATTCCGCCATCAGCTTTATAGCCTCGTCGCGGGGAAGCTCGAAACGCTTGATTGCAAGGTTGGACTTGATAATCTTCGCCATTTCGGTTTCGATTTTTTCGAAATCCTCCTGACTTATGGGCGTTTTGAAGTCGATATCGTAATAAAAGCCGTTATCGATAACAGGTCCTATTGCAAGATTGCAGGTAGGGAACACCGTCTTTACCGCCTGAGCAAGCACGTGCGAACACGTATGTCGGTAAACCTCCAAGCCCTCTTTATCTTTAAGTGTAACGATTTCGAGTTTGTCGCCCTCGCTTAAAGGCGTGCTCAAATCCACGAGTTTACCGTTTACCTTTGCCGCCACGGCAGCGCGTGCAAGTCCCTCCGAAATTGCGGAAGCTGCGTTTGCACAGGTTGCTCCGTCCGCGACCGCGAGTTTGTCGCCGTTTTTCAAAACTATTTCCATAATTTTCTCCTTTACAAAATAAAAAAAACCTTAAACTTTTTACAAGTTTAAGGACGCAAATTCAATGCGCGGTTCCACCTTAATTGTCGATAATTTCCGACCGCTCTTTACAGACCGCAATATCTTAAAAAGTGGTTTCCCGTTCTCCTAATAATTAAGCGGCTCGCAGCAAACGTCGCTCTCTCTGAAAATCTTTCGGCGGTACTTGTCTTTAAATTGCGGTAAAGTTATTCGATTGACTACATTTTAGTACGATTTATTCCGTTTGTCAACGACTTTAAGGCGCAAAACGTAATAAATTTAATTGCCAAACATAGGTAAATTATGTATAATTGACAGTAATAAATTTAAGGAATTATACTATGCCTTACACAAATTTCAGTCAAGTAGAAAAGAAATGGATAAAATTCTGGGAAGAGAATAAAACTTTCCGCACCGATTTGCACGATTTTTCCAAGCCTAAATATTATGTTCTGGATATGTTCCCCTACCCCTCGGGCGCGGGACTGCACGTCGGTCACCCCGAAGGTTACACGGCAACCGACATTATTGCGCGTATGAAGCGTATGCAGGGATACAACGTTCTGCATCCCATCGGTTTCGACAGCTTCGGTCTGCCCGCGGAGCAGTACGCCATCAAGACGGGCAACCACCCCGGCGGTTTTACCGAAAAGAATATCGAAAACTTTACCAAACAGCTTAAAATGCTGGGCTTAACCTACGACTGGGACCAGACCGTTTCTACCTGCGATCCCTCCTACTACAAATGGACGCAGTGGATATTCAAAAAGCTGTGCGAGGCGGGGCTTGCCCGCTACGTCGAAACGCCCGTAAACTGGTGCGAAGAGCTCGGCACGGT
>CAMWWH010000039.1 GCA_947177975.1 uncultured Clostridia bacterium
ACTTCTCGACGGTAAACGACAGCGCAAGGGTAACTGTTACCGAAGCCAAGTTTGCACTCAGCCGAATGGAAATCGACCACCTCGGTTTAGACGAAACCGACCGCAATCTTCTGCGAGCGCTCGCAGAAAAGTTCGACGGCAAGCCCGTAGGGCTTGAAACGCTGGCGGCGACGGTCAACGAGGACGCGGGCACAATAGAGGACGTGTACGAGCCGTACCTTTTACAGCTCGGATTTATAGCGAGGACTCCGCGCGGCAGAATGATTATGCGCGGCGGTTACGAACACCTCGGCTACAAAATCACGCAAAAGCAACTGCAACAGCTTTCGCTTTTCAATAAGGACGAAGAATAATGGCGGAAGTGCAATACAAAAAGAGCGATTTTTATTACGATTTGCCGCCCGAGCTCATAGCGCAGACCCCCGCAGAACCGCGCGATTCTTCGCGCCTTTTGGTTTACAGCCGAGAAAATGACTTCGTTGAACACCGCGTTTTCCGCGACGTCACCGGGTATTTAAAGGCGGGCGACGTATTGGTTATCAACAGTACCAAGGTGCTTCCCGCAAGACTTTACGCGCACACCGCAAACGGCGGCGCGGTGGAAATACTTTTGTTAAAAAGGCTCGAAAAAGACAAGTGGGAAGTGCTCTGTAAGCCGGGCAAAAAGTGTACGCCGGGTAAGTCGTTCAAAATCTGCGACAAGCTGTCTTTCACGGTCGAGAGCGTAACCGACAGCGGCGAAAGAATAATAAATTTTACCTACGACGGAGTCTTCGAGAATATTCTCGAAGAGGTCGGCTCTATGCCACTGCCGCCGTACATTAAGGAAAAATTAAAGGACAAAAACAGATACCAGACGGTATACGCAAAGACGGACGGCTCTGCCGCCGCACCTACCGCGGGTCTGCACTTTACTCCCGAACTGCTTGAAAAAATCCGCGGTATGGGAGTTGAAATAGTCGAGGTATTATTGCACGTGGGATTGGGCACGTTCCGCCCCGTAAAAGAGGATATAATCACCGACCACAAAATGCACGGCGAACACTACGAGGTGACCGAGCAAGCCGCCGCCTCAATAAATAAAGCCAAGGCGGAGGGCAGACGGATAGTCGCGGTCGGCACGACGTCGGTGCGTACGCTTGAAAGCGCTACGGGCGACGACGGAATTATTAAGGCGGGAAGCGGAGAAACGCATATTTTCATATATCCGCCCTACAAATTCAAGTGCGTAGACGCGCTTATAACAAATTTCCACCTGCCCGAAAGCACGCTCGTAATGCTCGTCGCGGCGCTCGTCGGCAGAGAAAAAATTCTGGAACTTTACAAAACCGCAGTCGACGAAAAGTATCGCTTTTTCTCGTTCGGCGACGCGATGATGATTGTTTAACAAGGAATAAGATGTCAGAAAAATTCGGTTTCGAACTACAACATATCGATAAATACACGGGTGCGCGCGCGGGAGTTTTCCACACTCCGCACGGTGATATCCTGACGCCCGTGTATATGCCCGTCGGCACGCAGGGCACGGTCAAGGGAGTGTATCCCAAGGATTTGAAGGAGGCGGGAAGCTCTATAATTCTCGCCAACACCTATCATTTGTACGAGCGCCCGTCGGATACGCTTGTAAAGGAAGCGGGCGGACTGCATAAGTTTATGAACTGGGACGGCCCCATTCTGACGGACAGCGGCGGTTTTCAGGTTTTTTCTTTGGCGAAACTGAATAAAATCACCGACGAAGGGGTATATTTCAATTCGTCGATAGACGGCGCGAAGCATTTCTTCACACCCGAAAAGGCGGTTGAAATTCAGGAAAACCTCGGCGCGGATATAATTATGGCTTTCGACCAGTGCAGCGAGTACGGCTACACTCACGAGCAGGCGGAAGCGGCTATGAACAGAACGCATAAGTGGCTTGAACGTTGCTTCAAAGCGAAAACGCGCGAAGACCAGGCGCTGTTCCCCATTGTTCAGGGCAATTTTTACGGCGATTTGCGGCTCGAAAGCTTAAAGTTCTGTAAAGAGTACGCGGTCGACGGCATAGCGATAGGCGGACTTTCGGTCGGCGAACCTAAGCCGCTCATGTACGAAATGCTCGATATTCTGCGCCCGCAGTTGCCCGAAAATATGCCGAGATATCTGATGGGTGTCGGCTCGCCCGACTGTTTAATCGAGGGGGTAAAGCGCGGAGTGGATATGTTCGACTGCGTGCTTGCGACCAGAATAGCGAGAAACGGTACGGCTTTCACCTCTCACGGAAAAGTGGTTGCGCGCAACGGAAAATACAAGCAGGATTTTTCTGCTCTCGACGACGAATGTAGCTGTTACTGCTGTAAAAACTATACGAAAGCGTATCTGCGCCACCTTATAAACGTGGGCGAAATGTTGTCGGCAATGCTGTTGAGCTTACACAACATAACCTTTTTGCACAAGCTTATGGCGGATATGCGCGAGGCGATTTTCGCCGACAGTTTGACCGACTTTGCGAAAGAGTTCTACGCGAAATACGGCGAATAATGCAAGATGAAAAATGTGTGTAAAACCAAAACCGTTTGTAAAACGCTTGCAAAAAGGGCGGTCTTGATATATACTTAAAAGGTAAAATTACGAAAACGTTAACGGAGATAATATATAATGTTTAATTCTTTATTGGCAGTCAATAACAACGTCATATCCTACGTGCTTATAGGCGTAATGGTGGCGATTTTAATCGTGTCGATGGTTTTAATGAACCGCCGTTCCAAAAAGCGTCAGCAGGAAGCTCAGGACTTAATCGACGCGGTAAAGCCCGGTAACAAGGTCAAGACCATCGGCGGTATCTGCGGCATAGTCGTCGAGGTAGACCCCGAAGACGACACGTTCGTTCTCGAAACGGGCACGGAAACCAGCGGTAAGTGCTATATAAAATTCGTGCGTCAGGCAATCTACGAAAGCGACGCCGTGGTTGAAAAGGACGGAAAGGCGGAAAAGATAACCGAAAAGGAAGTCAAGGATGAGGAACCCGTAGCGGAAGAGACTGCAACCGAAACCGCGGAAAAAGACGCGGACAAAGAGTAAATAACGTTCTTAAAATTCAACCCTTCGCATATTTTATGGTATGCGGAGGGTATTTTAATGCGTAAAGACGGAGTTTTGCAGGTGGTAAAGGCAACGCTTGCCACGCTTATTTTTTCATTGGTGTTCGTGATTGCGTTCACGCTGATAATTCAGCTTGCGTCGGTAAAATCGGAGGTAATAAAGCCCGTAAATCAGGTATTCAAAATTATAGCGATAGCGTTCGGCGGACTTTTATTCATTCGCGGCGAAAAGGGTTTTATTAAAGGTGCGGTAGCGGGACTTCTGTCCGTGCTCTTATCTTACGTGCTTTTCGGCATAATCGGCGATTCGTTCGCGATAAGCTGGACGTTTGTTTTCGAGATAGTTCTCGGTATAGCCGCGGGCGTAATCGTCGGAATAATTGCGGTAAACATAAAAAAAGCTTAAAAACACTTGATTTTTCCCGTTGCGTATCTTATAATAATTTAAAAGATAAGTTCTAAGGAGAATTATTATGATAAAGACAATTGCTAAACCCGCTGAAAAGAAAGTAACGGCTTGCGGCGAATGCAGAAGCACCTGCCAGTCGGCTTGCAAGACCAGCTGCACGGTAGGCAATCAGAGCTGTGAAAGAATTACCAGAGAAGAGAACCCCGAAAAAATCACGAAGTAATTTAATTGAAAAAACTTACATAAAGGGCGGAAAATCCAATCCGCCCTTATAAACTTTATTATGGTTCACGTTTTTAAGTATAAAGAATACAACTACATATACGACAGCGGAAGCGGCAGTCTGCACGAGTGCGACGACAAAACCTACGGTTATTTGGCGCATATGCTCGGTCAAACCGCCGATATTTCTTATCTTACGGCAGACGAAATCAAGGAAATCGAGAGCGATATAGCCTCGCTTAAAGATGCGGGACTTTTATTCAAGGAAGAAACGCAGGCGCGCCCCGCCAAGTCGAACGAGGTCAAGGCACTTTGCATACATATCTGCCACGACTGTAACCTCAGATGCCGTTACTGCTTTGCCGACGAGGGAGCGTACCACTCCGAGCGCGAGTTCATGAGCGAGGAAACGGCTAAGCGCGCCATTGACTTTTTAATCGAAAACAGCGGCAACCGCAAGGTTTTAGAGGTTGACTTCTTCGGCGGCGAGCCGTTAATGTGCCTGCAAACCATTAAAAACGTCGTGTATTACGCCAAGGAAAAGGCGGCGGCAAAGGGTAAAAAATTTCTGTTCACCACGACGACCAACGCGCTCCTTTTAAACGACGACGCGACGAAGTTTTTCAACGAGGAAATGGAGAACGTCGTTTTATCTCTCGACGGACGGAAAGAGGTGCACGACGCGATAAGAAAGACGATAAACGGCAAGGGCAGCTTCGATTTGGTCATAGACAATATAAAAAAATTCGTGGCTTCACGCGGGGACAAGCATTACTACGTCCGCGGCACTTATACGGCTAAAAATCTCGATTTTGCAAGTGACGTCCTGTTCCTTGCGGATAACGGCTTCGACAGTATTTCCATGGAGCCCGTCGTAACCGACATCGACGATTTGCAGATAAAGGAAGAGCACCTTCCGCAGATTTTAGCCGAATACGAGCGCTTGTGCGACGAGTATTTAAAGAGGTACGAAGAGGGAAAAGGCTTTAATTTCTTCCATTTCAACGTGGACTTGGAGGGCGGACCGTGCCTTTCAAAGCGCGTATCGGCTTGCGGCGCGGGCAACGAATATTTTTCGGTTGCGCCCAACGGCGATTTGTATCCCTGTCACCAGTTCGTGGGCGACGAAAAGTTTAAAATGGGCAACGTTTACGAGGGCAAGCTTGACGGCGGAATCCGCGGAACGTTTGCGGAAAACTGTCTTTTCACGCGCAAAAAGTGCGGCGACTGTTTTGCAAAGTACATATGCAGCGGCGGGTGCAACGCCAACAACTATCATTTCACGGGCGATATGAACGACCCGTACGGCATCACCTGCGAGATGATGAAGAAGCGTATCGAATGCGGAATGCACGTACTTGCGCGCAAAAGAGAGCTGAAAAACAAATAAAAATAGTAATAAGCGGAGTAAAAATGATTTTCTTTCGGCAAAATTATTTGACTACTCCGCTATTTTTCTATATAATTATAAAGGTTATAGAAAATTATCGTGCCGCACTTGAAATAAGCGGCGGAAAAAGAAGAAAAGGAGGGTCATAGATGAGCAAAGTCAAATCGGCAATTATCACCACATTACTTGTGTTGGCGATTGCGGTTGCGGCGTTTTTTGCCGTCATCTCGTTCCCTGTTGAAAATAACGTCAAAAGATTAAATTCGATAGCAAGCAATATTAACCTCGGCGCGGATTTTTCGGGTTACGCATACACGACAATCTATCCCGAGGGCGTAATCACCGCGGAGACGTACGAAAATATCGAAGCCGAAAAATACGGCGATAAGACGGACGACGAGGATAAGGACAAGCAGTCGAATTATGCGGAGGTCGGCGGTTTATACTACGATACGACCAAGTACGAGGATTTGAACGACCTCAAATGCAAAGTAGCCTGCGACGCGAAAAGTCTTAACGAAAGGTTCGGACAGAAGGGCTATTCTTCCTATACGGTAGCGGTCGAGGACGGCGTGTCCATAAAAATTTCCGTTCCCACGAATTACACTTACGCGGCTTATAAGGGTCATGACTCGAGTTCGCAAAACAGCAATTTCACTACGGTTAATTCCGTGCTTTCTTCTCTCACCGCATACGGCGAGCTCACGTTGAGAACTACCGACGAATCCATTTCGCTCAGCAACGGAACGAATTACGATACGACGGTAAGGGGCAACGACGACTGGGTCGAAATAGCGAAAGTGGACGGCAAAAACACCTATTCGCTTGCGGACAAGTACAAGTATAAGGACGAAACCGAAGCCGACTTTTTCAAGAGCATAACTTCGAGCACTATCGGCGGCGTTTCGCGCATAACCTTCAATTTCACCGATTTGGGCAGAACGAGGTTTAAGGAGATTACAACCCGCGCGTACAGCTCGGAGAGCAAAACCATTTATTTCTGCGTAGGTAACACGGTTTTAATAAATTACTCGTGCACGGCAACAACCGACGCGAAGAGCCTTACTTTGCAGGCAACCGACGCGACTTTCGTCGAGAATGCGGCAATCACCATGAATTCGGCTGTCAACGGCGGCGCGCTTAAACTCATCTATCAGGACTACGAAAACGCGCTCACGACCGAGGCGGCGGGCGGCGAAAACGCGGCGCTCCTTGCATTTATCGCTTCGATAGTAGTGCTTGCGGGACTGTGCGCGTTGATGATTGTAAAATATAAAAAGCTCGGCGCGGTCGTATCTATGATTGCGGTTGTGTTTGCGCTCGTAATCACATACGCTCTGTTCCTTTTAAATATTCAGGTAACTTACGCGGTAATATTTACGGCGGTACTTCTCTTGGGACTGTTTATGTTCTCGAACGCAATAGTATTTGCCGAAACCAAGCGCATGACCGAGAGCGGCAGAACGATGCAGGCTTCGGTAAAGGACGCTTATAAAAAAGTTCTTATGACGGTGACGGATATGCACATAGTGCTCGTCGTCGTAGCAATACTTCTGGCAACGGTAGGCGTAGGCGAGGTTGCCGCATGCGGATTTATTTCGCTGGTCGGCGTAATTGCAAGCTACGTTCTGTATTGGTTTACAAGGTTTATGTGGTACGCGCTCAGCTCGCCCGTCAGGGACAAGTTCGCATTCGCAGGCTTAAAGAGGGTGGTGTACGAAGATGACTAAGTTTAAAGTTTGTGCAAAAATCCATCTGTTTATAATAATAAGCGCAATTGTGATTGCGATAGGTCTTGCAATCGGTACTATCTGCCATTTCTGCGCGGGCGGCTTTTTCAACTACGGCGGCGAATTCACCGACTATAAGAGTGTAACGGTCAGATACTATTTGCCCGTTACCGAAGACGAGGCGCTGTCCGTCTGTGACGACGCGCTCGGCGGCTTGAAACAGTTCGAGTTTGCAAAGCCCGAAACCGACAAGGGCGGCGAAATAACTTATAAGTTTGTAACGTCGACCGATACCGCCAAGTTGGAAGAGGCGGTTGCAAAGATAAACGAAACGCTCGGCGTGCGCGGCGACCTCAATAAAAACTGTGCCGCGGTACACACGGGTACTGTTAAAGAGGGCGGCAACAAGGCGATAACCTTTGCCTCGATTGCGCTTGCGGCTGCGGCGGCGTTCCAGTTCCTGTACTTTATAGTACGCTACAAACTGCGTGCGGCTTATTCGGCACTGCTTGCATGCATACACAACCTCGGAGTGTTCGTTGCATTAGTTGCGATTACGAGAATACCCGTAGGCGCGGAAATGATAGCTTTTGGAGCGGCGGTGGTATTTATCACTATGGCGTTCTCGGCGATATTCTTTGACAGAACGCGTAAAAATTTCGCCAACGAAAAGTATGCCAAGAGCGAAAGACTTGAAGTTCTTGATAATTCCGCGTGTGAAGTGCGTATGCTTACGTTTACGTCGGTTTGCGCGCTTGCGGCGGCAGCGCTCGTATTCGCCGTATTCGCGGCGATTGCGCAGATGTTCGCGGGAGCGCTTGCACCTTGGGCACTCATTATTCTCGGCTTGGTTGCGGTCGGTTACGGAGCAATGTTCTTTACGCCCGCCGTACACGGAGCTATCGACGAAACGTGCGAGAAGGTTATCAAATCATTAAAGACGCGCAAAAAGAAGAAGTCGGCAAAAACCGAAAAGCCCGCCGACTTGTCTGATGGCGATTAAGTTTAAAACTTTCGGGCGGGATTATTTCCCGCCCTTTTGATTTTATTTTGTAAGGAGGGGGCAATGAAAAAGATTATTGCCGAGGCGGAGTTTTCCGACGGACAACTTAATGAAATTTCAAAGCTTGCCCGCCTTACGGGGCTGAGCGTTCAGACCGTGCGCATACTGTACGGTCGCGGAATAGACACCGCAGATAAAATTCACGGCTTTATTCACGCGGGCAAGGAGCGGTTTTTGAGCCCCTTTTTAATGAGCGGAATGAAAGAGGCGGTAGAGCTTATAACGCGCGCCCGCGACGAGGAGTGGTCGGTTGCAATCTACGGCGACTACGATGCGGACGGCATTTGCGCCTCGACGGTTTTGTGCCGCGCACTCGCCGAATTCGGTATCAACGCGATTGTGTTCGTGCCCGAACGCAGAAACGGTTACGGACTTAACGTTAACTCGATAGACGAAATTTTCGAGGAGTTTTTCCCTCAGCTCTTTATAACGGTAGACTGCGGCATATCCAACGCCCAAGAGGTCGAATACATAAAGGAACAGGGCGCGGAAGTGATAGTTACCGACCACCACGAACTGCCCGAAATTCTGCCCGACTGCATATGTGTCAATCCCAAGATTACAGACGACTATCCGTACGACAATCTGTGCGGTGCGGGAGTCGCGTTCAAGCTTGCGTGCGCATTGAACGGAAAGAGCGCGTATAAATATCTCGACTTTACGGCAATTGCCACGGTTGCCGACAGCGTGCCGCTAACGGGCGAAAACCGCGATATAGTCGCCGAGGGTTTAAAGCTTATTAACGCGGAGCCGCGCAAAAATTACGCCAACTTTTTAAAGAAAGATGAAAAGGTCAGCTCGCAGTCGCTTGCGTTTTCGGTTGCGCCGAAAATCAACGCGGCGGGTCGTATGGGCGACGCGCAGTCTGCGGTAACGCTCTTTCTCTCCGACGACGATAAAGAAATTTACGACTACTCGGTCAAGCTGACGGCGTACAATATCGAAAGGCAGAAATACTGCGACGAAATGTATCTTTCGGCAAAACGGCTTTTAAAGCAAAAGGGAGTGTTCGGCAGAGTAATCGTACTCTGCGGCGAAGACTGGAACGCGGGCTTTGTCGGCATAGTAGCCGCCCGCCTTGCCGAGGAATACTGCCGCCCCGCTTTACTTTTCACCAAAAACGGAAATAAATGTAAGGGAAGCGCGCGCAGCATTGACAACGTAAATATATTCGAAGCGTTGAAAGCGTGCACGGAGTATATCGAAGAATTCGGCGGTCACTCGCAGGCGGCGGGAGTAAACGTCGACGTCAACAATTTAGACGCGCTCGAACACGCGCTGAACGAGTATCTTAAAGCCAACTACACGGTCGACGCGTTCACGCCTTCGCACTATATAAACGGAGTATTCTCTTCGTCGGTGCCGCAGGCGTTTATGCGCGAACTTTCGCTTTTAGAGCCTTTCGGAGTGGGTAATAGAAAGCCGCAGTTCGTTTTGGATACGGCAAGCTGCCGCACAAGACCTTTAAAAGAGGGTTCGCCGCACTTGTCGATAAAATGCGACGGACTGGATTTAATCTTCTTCTCGGGCTCACGCTATTCCAAAATTATAAAGAGCAATATGCCCAAGCGCATCGTGTTCGAGTATTCCGTATCGTATTTCAAGGGAAAGGAGCAGGTGCAGGGTTACGTGCGCGACGTCGTGTACCAACCCGAGGCATGCGCGTTTGCCGAAAACGAAATCAACTTAAACGGAGTGCTTTCGGCTACGGGCAACGCAGTTGCTTGCGAAACGCAGGTTATAACGGCGGCGCAGGCGCAGGCGGAATTAGACGGCGCGGACGAGTACGGTACGGTATTTATAGCCGAGGCTTATTCTACGCTGAAAAAATATTCGCTGGGTTCAACCGAAATCAACGTCTTTACGCTTTCTTCGGGCAATCTTTCAAAGGTTGTGCTCGTATCGCCTATGTCCGATTGTGATTTGTCGGCTTACGAAAACGTAGTGTTTTTGGATAAACCCGCCCGCATAACGTTGCCGTCGCTCGACGGTAAAAGGGTAAAAATTTGCACGGAAATCGACGGCGCAACGGTGCTTTCGGGGCTTGACTGCAACCGCGAACAGCTTTTATCGGTATTTAAGCAATTGAGCGTAAACAGCTTCAATATAGTCGGTGACTGTGCGGAAGAGGTCGCGACAAATAACGGTTTCGGTGTTACAAGCGAGCAGGCGCTGTTTGCGTTAAAGGTATTCGAAGAGCTCGGGCTTGTAGGCTTTACGGGCGGCAGGCTGAGCGTTACGCGCGGAGTAAAGACGCAACTTACAAATTCGCAGTTATACAATTTTATAAATTCGCTTCAAGAGAGTTAAATTATGAAATCTGTAATCGATAAAATCAACGAAAATTACGGCGAGGCGGACAGACAGCTTTTAATCAAAGCGTACCGCTACGCCGAAAAAATGCACGAAAATCAAAAGCGCGCCTCTGGCGAGCCTTACTTCACGCACCCCTGCGCGGTTGCTGAAATACTTATCGACTTGGGGCTCGATACCCCGACGGTAGCGGCGGCTTTTCTGCACGACGTTATAGAGGATACCGCGGCGACCGCCGACGATATTAAGCGCGAATTCGGCAACGAAATTTATACGCTGGTCGAGGGCGTAACCAAGCTCGAACAGATTAAATTTCACTCGCACGAGGAAGAGGACGCCGAGAATTTCCGCAAGATATTCGTGGCAATGGCTAAAGACGTGCGTGTCATAATCATAAAGCTTGCCGACAGACTGCACAATATGCGCTCATTAAACTTTCTTTCCAACGAGCGCCAGCAGAGAATTGCCAAGGAAACGTTGGGCATTTTCACTCCGCTTGCCGACAGGTTGGGTATATCGCAGGTCAAGTGCGAACTTGAAGATTTATGCCTTAAATATTTAGAGCCCGAGGCTTACGAATATCTCGTCACCAATATCAACTTAAAGCGCGAAGAGAGGCAGAAGTTCGTCGACACGGTTGTTGCGCAGCTTAGAAAAATGCTTGAAGAATACGACATTCACGGCGACGTCGTGGGCAGACCCAAGCACTTCTATTCCATATACAAGAAGATGAAGAACAAGGGGCTGAGCTTAGACCAGATTTACGATTTGACCGCCGTGCGCGTCATCGTAGATAAAATCGAAACGTGTTACGAGGTGCTGGGTATTATCCACAAGCAGTGGCGCCCCGTGCCCGGTCGCATTAAGGACTATATTGCAACCCCCAAGCGCAACCTTTATCAGTCGTTGCATACGACCGTTGTTACGGATTTCGGACAGTTCTTCGAAATTCAGATACGCACCGCCGAAATGCACAAAATGGCGGAATACGGCATTGCCGCGCACTGGAAATACAAGGAACAGCGTACGGGCGCGGAAACCACTTTCGACCAGCGTTTGAGCTGGATACGCGACGTTATGGACTGGCAGGGCAGCTTGGAAACCTCCAAGGAGTTAGTCGATTCGCTCAAAAACGATTTGTACGCTTCCGAGCTTTTGGTATTTACTCCGCAGGGCAAGGTCATATCTCTGCCCTTGGAGGCGACGCCCGTCGACTTTGCCTACGCTATCCATTCCGAGGTTGGCAACAAATGCGTGGGCGCCAAGGTCAACGGCAAAATCGTGCCTTTGAACGGCACTTTGAAAACGGGCGACGTCGTTGAAATTCTAACCTCGTCGAATTCGAAAGGACCTTCGTGGGACTGGCTCAAATTCGTAAAATCGGGTTCGGCAAAGGCGAAGATAAAGCAGTTCTTCAAGCACGCGATGAAGGACGAGAACGTCAAGACGGGCAGGTCTATGCTGGAGGCGGAGGCAAAGCGCCGCGGCTACTCGCTCGCCGACTTGCTCACGGACGAGAGCTTTGCCAAGCTCTCAGAAAAAATGGTGTTCGCTTCGGTCGACGAAATGATGGCTTCGGTCGGCTACGGTGCGGTCGGCGTAAACCAGATAATCTATAAGCTGATTGATTTCTACCGCCGCGAGCAACCGCTGCAACTGCCCAAAGCCGACGTGGAAAAGTTAAAGCACACTCCCGCGGGCAGTGTTTCCGTCAAGGGAATGGAGGGGCTTTTGGTAAGGTTTGCGCACTGCTGCAATCCCGTGCCGGGCGACCCGATTGTCGGCTTCGTATCGCGCGGGCGCGGCGTAATCGTGCACCGTAAGGACTGCCCCAATTTAACCGACTACGATAAAGACAGAATACAGCCCGCCAACTGGACGGGCGACGCCGAGCAGGGCTTCCTTGCGGGCATAAAAATCATTGCAGACGACGACGCGGGACTGACTGCGTTTATCACGTCTGAAATATCCGCAATGCAGCTTTATATGACGCAGATAAACGGCAGAGTCGGCAAGGACGGCAAGGCGGTGTTTTTAATCTCGGTCAAGCTCAACAAGCTGTCCGATTTAGACCTTTTAATCAAGCATTTAAAGCGCGATAAGCACATTATCGACGTATTCAGGACGACCAATTGATATGGGTGTTATAAGCATAATGGGCGGCGGCTTCGAGAGCAACGTGCACGCCGTTACGAAGGACGGCTATCACTGCGTTCTCATAGACTGTTCGCGTAAAAATTTAATCGATACGCTTGCGCGCCACTGCCTTATACCCGAAGCGGTATTACTTACTCACGGGCATTGGGACCATATCGCAGGTTGCGCGGAACTGTTAAAGCATACCGACGCGAAAATATATTGCGGAGAGGGAGAGGACAAGTTCATTTTCTCCGAGGAAAACAAATCTATTTTCGGCGTTAATATTCCGAAGTTCGAGATTGCGGGAACGTTTAAAGACGGCGAAGAGATAGAACTGTGCGGTATGAAAATCAAGGTTATCGCAACTCCGGGGCACACTCCACACGGAGTCAGCTATCTGATTGACGACAATCTTTTTACGGGCGATACGCTCTTTAAGGGCAGTATAGGCAGAAGCGATTTCCCCGGCGGCGATATGGACGAGCTTGTAAAGTCTGTTAAAAAGCTGTACGCCCTCGACGGCAATTATACCGTTTACTGCGGTCACGGCTTGGAAACCACCCTCGACTACGAACGCAAGAATAATATGTTCGTAAGGGCATAGTGCGGGGGCAATCGAATGTTAAATACAAATTCGGAGTATTTACGCGCCGAAATTATGGACGTTATCCGCTTGTTCGACGCTGAGGACGAGGATATAACCCATTACTTTTCGTACGGCGCAAACGAGTACTACAACTGCATTGAGTACAGCGGAAAGTTCTACGACTTTACAAACGAAAAGCAGACCGAAAACGAAATCGAATATAAGCGGTATGCCAAACGGTATGCGAAGATAGCTGTATACAAAGTTTTGTCCGAAGCGAAAAATTTAAATTTTCCCTACGGCGCGCTTACGGGTATCCGCCCCACAAAACTTGCGTATATCGAAAAGGCGGCTGGCGGCGACTTCAGGGAACTGTTTAAAGAGTGCCAGGTTACCGAGCAGAACGTAGAGCACGTTGCGCGTATTTTGCAGGTGCAGGAGCCGTATTATAAAAATGCGGGCGGTCAGGATTTGTTTGTAAGCATACCCTTTTGCCCGACTAAGTGCGAGTACTGTTCTTTCATTACCGCGCCTATAGCAAAGACTGAAAAATACGTGGATAATTACGTCTCGTGCGTTGAAAAAGAGCTTGCGAGCGTAAAGCATTTATTGACTGATATCAAGAGCATTTACATAGGCGGCGGCACGCCCTTTGCGATAGATGCAAGGCAATTGGGGCGCATATATGCCGCAATTAACGCGTTAAACCTCAAAAAATGCGAGTTCACCGTAGAGGCGGGCAGACCCGACACTTTCACCGAAGAAAAGCTGAAACTTACTAAGGATTTCGGGGTGACGAGAATATGTATCAACCCGCAGTCTTTCAAGGACGAAACGCTTGAAAAGATAGGAAGAAAACACACCTGCGCGGATATTTATAAAGCGTTTGAAAGGTCGGAAAAGTACGGCTTCGATATCAATATCGACTTGATTGCGGGCTTGACCGACGAAAATCTTTCCGACTTTGAAAACTCGCTTAAACGTGCGATTGAATTGAAGCCTGCGAACATAACGGTGCACACGTTGTCGTTAAAAGCGGGAGCGAAATTGAAGGAGAGCTGTAACCGCCTTGTAATCGACGATATAGGCGCAATGCTTGCATTGTCGCGGCAAATGCTGACGGCGGCGGGGTATCAGCCGTACTATATGTACAGACAAAAATATCAGGCGGGCGGACACGAAAACTGCGGCTGGGCGCTTGCGGGAAAAGAGTGCGTTTATAATATCGACGTAATGGAAGAGATAGCCGACAACGTGGCTGTGGGCGCAAACGCGATATCCAAGCGCGTGTGTCCTATAGGTTCGCAGATACGGCGCAGCGCGTCGCCCAAGGACATACCGACCTATATCGAAAAGGTCGATAAAATAATCGAGGAAAGAAACGAGCTGTTTAGTAAGTAAAATGAAAGCGGCGGGCAATTTTGCCCGCCGCTTATGTTTTTTTCAATATTCGGTTCGTCCGCAGAGGTAGTCTAACGAAACATCGAAATAATCTGCAATTGCCACACATTTTTTAATGTTTGGTTTAGATTTTCCTTTTTCCCAATTAGACAAGCTGGATTGACTTACTTTAAGAATTTTTGCAAGTTTTGCTTGGGTTAAATGCTGTTTCTTTCTTAGTTCCGCTATTTTATTGTTGAAAAAG
>CAMWWH010000040.1 GCA_947177975.1 uncultured Clostridia bacterium
ACGATATGCTTATGTACGGCAACGGCGGCGAGCGTATCGATATGGAGTACAACGCTTACCATTTTAAGGGCAGTTACCAGAAAGCGTGGGAGGGCTTCGTCACCAACTTACAGCGCCGTTACGAGCAGACGAGTTCGGACAGCGTAAAGTGGGATATAGAGAGGTATATGCGTACCTCGGATTGCCCCTGCTGTCACGGTAAAAGGCTGAAAAAAGAGGCGCTTGCGGTCACCGTCGGCGGCAAAAACATAGCCGATATATGCGATATGTCGGTGGAGGAACTGCACGCGTTTTCGGACTTTTCCTTCTTCGGCAAGACCGAGCATATGATAGCCGACAACATAATCAAGGAAATAAACAACCGCATTTCGTTTCTGGAAAACGTGGGGCTTGGGTATCTCACTTTATCGCGTTCGGCGGCGACGCTTTCGGGCGGCGAGAGCCAGCGCATAAGGCTTGCGACGCAGATAGGCAGTGCGCTTACGGGAGTGCTTTATATCCTCGACGAGCCGTCGATAGGACTGCACCAGCGCGACAACCAAAAGCTGTTGAATTCGCTTAAAGGCCTGCGCGATTTGGGCAATACGCTGATTGTCGTGGAGCACGACGAGGACACTATAAAAGCGGCGGACTATATCGTAGATATAGGGCCCAAGGCGGGCGTGCATGGCGGCGAGGTCGTCGCGTGCGGCACGCAGGAAGATATTATGGCTCAGCCGCTGTCCATTACTGGCGACTACCTTGCGGGTCGCAGACAGATAAAAGTGCCCGAAAGAAGAGCAGTTCCCGACGGCAGATTTTTCAAGGTCAAGGGTTGCAGACAGAACAATTTAAAGGGCATAGACGTCGAGTTCCCAGTGGGGCTTATTACGACCGTAACCGGCGTTTCGGGAAGCGGCAAATCGAGCCTTGTCAACGAGATTGTGTATCCCTATTTAGCCAATAAATTAAACGGCGCGCGCAGGCTCTTGGGCAACGCGGAGGGGTACGAGGGCATAGAATATTTCGATAAAGTAATCGCCATCGACCAACAGCCCATAGGCAGAACGCCGAGAAGTAACCCCGCCACTTACACGGGAGTATTTACTATGATACGCGACCTGTTCGCGGCGACTCCCGACGCTAAGGAGCGCGGATACAAGAGCGGCAGATTTTCCTTCAACGTCGCGGGCGGGCGGTGCGAGCACTGTCAGGGCGACGGCATTTTACAGATTGCAATGCACTTTCTTCCCGACATTTTCGTCCCCTGCGAGGTGTGCGGCGGAAAGCGTTACAACCGCGAAACGCTCGAAGTCAAGTACAAGGGCAAGTCGATATCCGACGTTCTGGAAATGACGGTGGAGGAAGCGTGCGAGTTCTTCGCGCCCGTGACCGCCATACACAATAAAATGCAGACGCTGTGCGACGTCGGCTTGGGGTATATCAAGCTCGGACAGAGCGCGACGACGCTTTCGGGCGGCGAGGCGCAGAGAGTCAAACTTGCAACCGAGCTTTCAAAGCGCGGCACGGGCAAGACGGTTTATATCCTCGACGAGCCCACGACGGGCTTGCACACCTACGACGTCGATAAGCTTGTGGGCATACTTTCAAGGCTGCGCGACGGCGGCAATACGGTGATAGTAATCGAGCACAATTTGGACGTCATCAAAACGAGCGACTGGATAGTAGATTTGGGACCCGAAGGCGG
Source organism: uncultured Clostridia bacterium (assembly GCA_947177975.1). GTDB lineage: Bacteria > Bacillota > Clostridia > Christensenellales > Borkfalkiaceae > Coproplasma. The sequence continues at coordinate 1,688 of CAMWWH010000040.1, forward strand.
CGACAGAGGCGGAACGCTGATTGCGTGCGGCTCGCCCGAGGATATAGCCGCGTGCGAAAGAGGCTACACGGGGCAGTTCTTAAAAGACATTTTGTAAATAGCGGATAAGTGCGGCGCACAACAGCGGTTGTGCGCCGCACCTTTTTAATGCGGCGCGAATACCTTGATAATACACTAAAATTAAAGGGAGTGCCGAAAACTATGCCGAAACCGCTCATTGCAGAGGGGGCTTATCCCTCGCTCAAAGACCTACATTGCGACCCGTACGCGGCGCGGATAATCTCGTCCGCATACGCGACCTCGGCGGGCGAACTGAACGCTACGTTGCAGTATATATACCACTCAATCAGTTTTTTGAACAAAGACGACGAGAAGCGCGCCGAGCTTTTAAAGAGCATCGCAATTGCCGAAATGATGCACCTCCACATGCTCGGAGAGGCTCTCGCCCGTCTCGGTTCGCCTCCCGTTTACAGCTTTTCGCCTCCCGCGCAGTTTAACTTTTATTCCACGAAATTCGTGGCTTATTCGCGGTCGCTGCGCAATATGATAGAGGACGATATAATGGGTGAAAAGTACGCCATTTACGGCTACGAGCGTATGCTGCCGCGGCTGAAAAACGACACATTGCGCACGCTTATCTGCCGAATTTTAGAGGACGAACATCTGCACGTAGAAGCGCTGAAATCGAGCTTGGAAGGCTTGACATAACAACTGTTAAGATGTAAAATTACACTATGCAAAATTACGATATCGCCGTAATCGGCGGCGGAGCGTCGGGGCTTGCCTGCGCCGTCCGCTTAAAGGAACTTGATAAAAATCTGTCGGTTGTGATAATCGAAAAGGGGGAGCGCGCGGGCAGAAAAATCGCGGCTTCGGGCAACGGTCAGGGCAACGTTTCCAACGTCGATTTGGGGGCGGAACACTACCACGGAAGTGGCGCTTTTTTAGCTGAAAATCTGTGTTCTTCGCGCCTTTACGACCCGCTCGAAATCTTCGACTTTTTGTTCGCTTCCGACCGATTGGGGCGCATATATCCCGCAGGTAAGCAGGGTTCGGCGCTTTCCGACTGCCTTTTGAGAAAGGTCGAAAAGCTGGGAATTGAGCTTAAACTGTCAACCGAGGTCACGGCTGTCGAAAGGGGCTTTACGCTAACGCTGTCAAGCGGCGAAAAACTGCATGCGAAAAAGGTGGTTTTAGCCGCGGGCGGCAAGGCGCAGAAACAGTTCGGCACGGACGGCGGCGGGTACGAACTCGCAAAGGGTTTGGGTCACACCGTGACGCCGCTGTATCCCTCGCTCGTGCAGCTCAAATGCGATACCCGCCACATAAAAACTTTAAAGGGCATACGCACCGAATGTAAAGTCACCGCGCTTTCCGGGGACGGAAAAATTCTCGGCTCGTCCGCGGGCGACGTCATCTTTACCGACTACGGCGTTTCGGGCAACGCGGTGTTTTATATTTCGTCGTATTGTGCGGGAGTGGACGACGTCACGCTGTCGCTCGAATTTCTCCCCGATATTTCCGAGGAGTGCATACGCGCGGACGTCGAAAACAAGCTTGCAAACGGCTACCCGCAGTCCGAGCTTTTATGCGGCACACTGCACAACCAGATAGGCAGAGCGGTAATGCGCAGGTGCGAGAGCACGGACGCTCGCACGGTTGCGCACGCAGTCAAAAATTTCACGCTTGCGGTTCAGGGCAGTCTGGGCTTCGACTACGCGCAGGTGACAAAGGGCGGCGTGCCCGCCTCGGAGGTCGACGAAAAATTGCAGAGCAAAATCGTGCCCGACCTGTATCTTACGGGTGAGGTGCTCGACGTGGACGGCGATTGCGGCGGCTACAATCTGACCTGGGCGCTCGTCAGCGGCGTGCACGCGGCGAAGAGCATTTTAAATTCTTTCAGTACCGATGATTAAGCGTTTCGATAACGTAAAACTTTCCGTTACCCGACCCGAAAGCGACCTAATAAAGATTGCCGAAAAAAAGCTGGGAGCGAAAGTTAGATATTTTAAAATCTTAAAAAAATCGCTCGACGCGCGCGACAAGCGTAACGTGTTCTGGCTGTACTCGGTTGCCTGTTCCGAAAGGGAGGAAGCCGAGCCCCGACCCGTGTTCGAAAAGCTTGTAAACCCGCCCGAAGTCGCCGTGATAGGCGGCGGACCCGCGGGTCTTTTCTGCGCTCTGCGCCTTGTTGAGCACGGCTTTAAGCCCGTGATAATCGAGCGCGGACAAGCCGTGGAGGAGCGGCGCGAAAGCTGTCTGAAATTTTTCGGCGGCGGCGCACTGAATACCGAAAGCAACGTTCAGTTCGGCGAGGGCGGCGCGGGCGCGTTTTCCGACGGCAAACTCAACACGCGCACCAAGGACGGCTACAACCGCGACGTGCTTGCGGGCTTCGTGCAATTCGGCGCGCCCGAGGACGTACTGTATCTCAACAAGCCGCACGTGGGCAGCGACAGACTGTACGACGTGTTGCGGAATATGCGCTCTTATATAGAGCGGAACGGCGGCACGTACCTTTTTAACACAAAGCTTGTCGGAATAAATACCGAGGGCGGCGAACTCAAATCAATCGTGCTCGAAAACACGGTCAGCGGAAAGTCGAGCGAAATGCGGGTTGCCGCCGCGGTGCTTGCGGTCGGGCACTCGGCGCGCGATACGTACGAAATGCTTGATAAGAGCGGCGTGTATATGGAGGCGCGCGATTTTGCCGTGGGAGTGCGCATAGAGCATTTGTCCTCGGCGATATCGGCGGCGCAGTACGGCGACAGTGCGAAATATCTGCCCGCGGCGGACTATCAGCTCGTCAGCCACGCGCACGAGAGGACGGTGTTCACCTTCTGTATGTGCCCCGGGGGAGTGGTAATTCCCGCGGCGAGTGAGGAGGGCGGAGTGGTTGTTAACGGTATGAGTAACCGCGCCCGCGACGGCGAAAATTCCAACTCGGCTTTAATGGTGCAGATGCACCGTTCGGATTTCGGCGGCGAAGATTTGTTTGCGGGCGTCCGCTTCCAGCGCGAAATCGAAAGGAAAGCGTTTTGGCTCGGCGGCGGAAGTTATAAAGCGCCCTGCCAACTCTACGGCGATTTTGCAAGAGGCAGACTGTCCGACGGCTTCGGCGAGGTTCAGCCCACATACGCGGCGGGCACGGTTTTCGCGCCCCTTTCCGAGGTTCTGCCGAGCGTTGCGGTCGACGCTTTAAAAGCCGCCGTGCCCGATATGGCGAAACGGCTCAAAGGGTTCGACAGCGGTTCGGCGGTTATGACGGGTGCGGAAACGCGCTTTTCGTCGCCCGTGAAAATCGTCAGGGGGGAGGACGGACAGAGCGTGTCGGTCAAAAATCTGTACCCCTGCGGCGAGGGCAGCGGTTACAGCGGCGGCATAACCTCGTCGGCGGCGGACGGCGTAAGGACGGCGGAAAATATTTTCGCGCGGTTCAAAACTTTACTTTAAATTCATTTTTTGTTCATACGGTTTACACATTCGGCGGATATAATGAGCGTGTAAAACGTAAGAACACTCTAACTTTTTTCATATTCTCTCTTATTGAAAGAGCACGGACTTAAAGTCTGTGCTCTTTTAACTTTTTTCGGCGATTTTTTTTCGGTTAAAATTTACAATTTCAAATTGTGAAAATTTGTGCTTTATATATATTGACACACACGCGTGCAAGATGATATAATGCAATGTAAGATTATAACGGAAATTATGCTCATTCTCGCGCGTGAGGTGCGCGCGTGGGATATGCGTGAAAATATTGGAGTAAACATGGCTGTTTTAAAATACGAACGGTATATCGTAAAGCTTTCCGTAGAGCAGAAAGTCAGGCTTATAACGTCGACCGATTTTTACAAAAGCTCGTCCGTAGGCAATTACGAATTTCCCGTATTCGAACTTAAAAACCAACCCTTCGACGAAAGCTGCAAGGGTACGCGCGTGACGCATTTCCCCTCCGACATAGCTTTGGCTTCCAGCTGGAATAGCGAGCTTGTGTCGGACGTTTACGCTGCAATCGGCGAGGAGGCGCGCGCAAAAAACAGCTTTGCCTATTTCAACTGCACCAACGATTTATCGCGTGAAAAGTTCACGACGGACAACTGCGTTCTGGCGCGCTATCTCGCGGAAAAAATCTCGGGTTTGAGGCGGGGCGGCGCGTACGTCAATTTCGAGGATACGCAATCGGACGACGACGAGGTAAGTACCGCAAGACGTAGCGTGCGCGATATCGTGCTCTCGTCCTCGACGCCCAGCTCGGTAATTTTCTCGGATATCGCCGAGGCGGAAACGGTTGTAAAGCGCTATAAATACGGCGACTTGGTCTACGGCGTCGTATCGTCGGTGGACGAGGCGCTCGACTTTTTATACAGCGGCGCGAGCTTTATGTTCCTTACGGAGGACATTTTCGACGCGCTCGCAAACAAACTTTCTTCGCTTATCGAGGCTTACAAGCAGGCGCACACGCGCTTTGTAAACGACAAGATGACCGAGAGCAGCTTTGCCCGCCTCGTGAGAAATTTCAAGATTTTCGACGGCGAAATTTTAGACAGAGCGTGCGACGGCGTTATCGACGTGCTCTTTACAATGCAGAACGCACGCGACAACCAGAACGAAAGCTTCAAGGCGCTCAAAAAGGGCGAAACGGCGGCTTTCGACGAAATCAACCACAACACGCTCGCGCTCAACGCGGCGCGACAGTCGGCGGTTTTAATCAAGAACGAGGACGGTTTACTGCCTTTAAAGCACAACCTTAAAATCGCCGTGCTCGGCGAATACGCAAAGGATCTGACCTATCAGCGCGGTTACTATCATACTTCGTCGACAGCGGAAATGCTGCCGTTCAGCGTAATCAATATCTACGAGCTCGATACCGTGGGGTACGGGCTGGGCTACGCGAAGGGCGAGAGGGGCAGGAGCGATTTAATCGACCACGCGCACCTTCTCTGCAACGACGCGGACTGCGCAATCGTGTATCTTTCCGCTCCGAGGGGAGCAGACAGACTGCCCGCCGAGCAGATGGAGCTTTTAAACGCAATCGCTGGCAGACACGCAAAAATCGTGGCGGTCGTTGCGTGCGACGGCAATATCGATATGAGCTTTACGGACCTGTGCGACGCGGTGCTTTTGACGTATATCGCGGGTCAGGGCGGCACGGTTGCGGCGCTCGATATTTTGACGGGTATGGTTTCGCCGTCGGGCAGACTGACCGCGCCCGCGGGTATTATCGGCGGGGACGGACTGATTGAAAAATATCCATTCGGCTACGGACTTTCGTATACGCGCTTCGAGTACAGCAACCTGCAAGTCAACGAGAGCGGCGTAAGCTTCACGGTGAGGAACGTCGGCGGGTACGACGGCTACGCGATACCTTGCATGTACGTGGTAAAAAAGAACACGAAATCGTCGTTTAAAATCAAGTCGCTCAAAGGCTATACCAAGGTGTTCGTCAACAGGGGCGACGCGGTGCGCGTAAAAATTCCTTTCGACGAAACGACTTTCAGTCAGTATTCGGCGGAAGACGGATACTTCGTCGAGGGCGGACTTTACACCGTGTCGATAGGCGAAAGCGAAACGACCGACACGCTTTCGGGTATTTTAATGCTCAAAGAATACGACGAAAAGCGTAAGTTCAAAAACGCGGTCGTGGAGACGTCTACCGACGGAAGGGTAGTGGATTTCAGCGAGAGCGACCTTCCGCCGGCAGTCAAGGCGGCGAGGAAGAAGCTGCCCGTTGCGCTTAGAATAGCGCTTGCGGTCGTAATTGCGCTCTACGTCGACGCAATACTCGTTTTCTTCGCGGTCGGCGACGCAATAGCGGATAAAAATCTTATTTTCTACGCAATACTCGGCGTGGTTGCTCTGGTCGTAAACGGACTTGCAATCGCGTATATCTTAATAACTGCGGCTCAGCGCGGAAAACAGAAATATCTGCACCCCAACGCGGTTTTAACGGATATGTTAGACAACGTCGGCGAGTTCACCGAGATAGCCAAAGTCAAGTATAAACAGCCCGTCGAGGGTCAGCAGGAAGAGCCGGAAATTACCGAGGAGCAGGCTGCCGAGCAGGAAGCGGCGGAGGCGCTTGCCGCCACGTACGAGGTGCGGTTCGACGATACGGAAGCGACGGATATGGCGCGTGCGGAAAAGGTATCGTTCGGCGAGCTGTGCAGAAACCTGCGCAACTTCGCTATACATAGGGGAATAAACCTCGAAATTTCTTCGGCGCGCGCGTTGATTGCGGCTTTCGCGTCGTGCAAGCTCGTGTTCGTAACTTCGAAAAACGTCGAATTGTTGCCCTCGTTCGTCAAAATTCTCAACGAGTACTACGGCAACGATTCGCCCATTCGCGCGGAAGATAACTGGGATTCGCTTTCCGATTTGCTTTGGGAGGAAGAAGAGGATAAGTTCGTACTTTCGGCTTTCTCCAACGCGGTTTACGGCGCGCACAAATCGCGCGAGCAGGAGCGCGTGCTGATAATCGAGAACGTAAATATAAACAATTTAGGCAGATATTTCAGCAATTTCCTCGAATACGCAAACCACCCTACCGAGGAGTTCGTAATAAGCTTTAACGAGGAAACTTCCTTCCGTCTGCCCGACAACCTCACCTACGTGCTGGTTGCAAAGGACGGATATCTCGATATGCTGCCCACGGAAATACTCAACGCGTCTTTGGTAACCGAGGTAGTGCTTTCGGCGGCGACTATGACCGACGTTGACGAAGCCGAGCCGAAAATCATCTCGCACGAGGATTTCCTTCTCATGCTTTCCGAGGCGAAGGAAGAGCATTTCGTAACCGAGAGAATTTGGCGCAAGGTCGACGCTCTTTCGGAAACGCTGAACGCAACCGAGAAGTTTGCGATAGGCAATAAAAATATAATTCAGAGCGAAAGCTTCACTTCCGTAATGCTCTCCTGCGGTGCGGACGAGGCGGAAGCGGTAACGAATATGTTCCTTTCCAAGCTTTCGTATATACTCAAAAACACGCGCATGTTCAGACAGGACGGCGGCGACAAGGCGGTATTCGCCGTTGTCGAAAAACTGTTCGGCGACGAGGAGCTAACCAAGATAAAGCGTTCGCTGACAAAGACCGTCCGCGTCACGGAGGCGGCGCCCGACGGTGCGCCTGCCGCAGAGGAAAGCAGTGCGACCGCTGCGACAACGGACGAAAGCAGTGCGACTGCAACGGAAACGGCAGCGGAAGAAACACCCGCACCCGTGGAAGAGCAGGTTGCCGAACCCGCACAATCTGAAGAGCAAACCGCAGTTGAGGAACCCGCAGAAGAACCTGTGCCCGAAGCGGCACCCGCAACGGAAGAACCTGCGGAGCAACCTGCTACGGAGGAGCCCGCGCAGACTGACGACGGCGATACGGAGGAGGGCTTATGACGAACGTCAATATATTGGCTGCGGATAAGTTTTTCTCACAGCTCATATCCGTACTTACGAGCAAGGTGGCGCTCATAATATATATCTCGCTGATACTCGTGCTTGTGGTTGTGTTGGCAATCAGAGTTATGCTCGGCGAGCAGGAGCGCATGGAACAACAGCGGCAGAGCAGTAAGCTGAAAGAGGAGGCGGCGCAGGAAGCGGTAATCGACGACGTATCGAAGAAAATCGACAAGCATTTCGAAAGGATAGGCGGCGATTTGAATTACGTCAAGCGCAATCTTGCAAACGCGGCGGGCTATCCCGCACCCGTCAGAGCTATGGCTCAGCAGGCGGCGGCTTCGCCCAGTCCCACCGAGGTGGCGAACGGCAAGCCGAACGAGGACGTAAACACTGACGGCTCGCGCTTCTATATGCTCACGCAGATAGACAAGGAATACGAAAGCTACGTGCGCCCCGCCTACGACGATAAAATCGGGTTAAAGGAGCTGTGCGAGGACTTCCGCAACTTCTCGGCGGGCAGTTTGCGGCTTTACTACGACATTGAGGATATCCGCAGATTTATAGGTGGTCTGGCTGTAACCAAGCTGATAATTTTACAGGGTATGTCGGGTACGGGTAAAACCTCGCTTGCATACGCGTTCGGCGAATACCTCGGCAACAAGACGGTAGTCGTGCCCATACAGCCTATGTGGAAGGAGCGAACCGACCTTTTAGGCTACTACAACGAATTCACGAGAAGATTTAACGAAACGACGCTTCTGTACAAGATGTACGAGGCGAACAATAACGAAGAGATATACATAACGGTACTCGACGAAATGAACATAGCGCGAGTGGAGTACTACTTTGCGGAGTTCTTATCGTTGCTGGAAATACCCAACCCCGACGGAAGAAATTTAGACGTAGTCGCAGACCGTTGGGACGACGACCCCAAACTGTTGCAGAGTAACGGTAAGATGAAGTTGCCTACGAATATGTGGTTTATCGGCACGGCGAACAACGACGACAGTACGTTCTCGATATCGGATAAGGTGTACGACCGAGCTATGGTAATAAACCTCGACAAGAAGGCGACGCCGTTCGAGGCGGTGGGAAAGCCGAGGAAGATATCGGCAACGCACTTGCAAGCGCTTATGGATAAGGCGCAGAGGGAATACGCGTTAAGCGACAGAAATCTTCGCAGATTGAAGAAGCTTGACGAATTTATGATAAAGACCTTCCACATAACGTTCGGTAACCGTATTATGAAACAGATAAAGTGTTACGTGCCCGTGCTCGTAGCGTGCGGGGGAACGGAAGTGGAAGCGCTGGACGACATACTTGCAAGGAAAATATTCCGCAAGTTGGAGAGCAAGAACCCCGTGTACGTCAAGCAGATGGCGGACAACGTGTGCGACTACCTCGACGAGCTGTTCGGCGAAAACAAACTTGCATTATGCAAAGAAACGATAAGACTTATTGAACAAAACGTGTAAGCGAATATGGATTTACTTGATTACTATTATCGGGCTTTCAAGGACTACCGCAATGAAACCGCAAAGTCTAACGTATGCGGCAAGGAAACGCGGACAGTCGCGGAGACCGATATCGAGAACGACAAACTCGAATCAACTAAATATATAGTCACGGTGGAGGAAGACTGGATTAAGGCAATCGAGGACGGTCTTAAATTTGTCGAGCAAGCGGTTGCGGAAGAACGGCAGTTCATAAAGACCAACGGCGAAGTCGTGCCCATCGAAAAGATACGCAAGATTTCGAAAGACACGGTCGTGCACCTTGCCAAGCACAGCGATATGATAACGCACGTGCCCGAGGAAGAGGGCGCGACGATTGTCCCCGACCAGCTCTATATGGTCGAAAAGCTCTCCGACTACGGCGTATACGAAAACAGATTTCTGTATATGATGCTGTGCTACATAAAGAGCTTTATCGAATACCGACTTGAAAAAATAGACAGTCTGCGCCGTTCATACGTGGGCGATATGGTCATCGATAAGAAAGTGGTTGCAAAGAAGCGCACTCTCAAAATCGAAATGCACGTTTTGGAAGAGCGTTCCGACAACCCTTATCCCATACCCGACGGCGAGTGCGAAAACCGCGTAAGGCGAATAAGCGATTGCCGCGAGATAATAAACGCGCTTTTAAACACCGACCTTATGCAGCAGGTTGCAAAGACGCCGATGATAAAGCCGCCGATAGTTAAGACCAACGTTTTAAAGATGAACAACAACTTTAAAAACGCGTTGGCGCTGTACGACTATATCGCGTCGTACAAGGGTGACGGATTTACATCCGAGCAGGTCAAATACAACTTTTCACCCTATTCCGAAGCGCTTTCGTCCGAGATAGCCGAAGCCGCGAATTTAATGTCGTTCGTGACGTACAAGGCGGGCAACAAGCTCGACGAGCTGTTGGAGCTCAATTACAGCGAAGAGGAGCGCCGCCGCAAGCAGGAGGCGGAAGAAAAGCTTATCGCCAACCTGAACAGACTGAAAAAGCGCGCGTCGGAGTCGGGCAAGAGCCTCGAAGAGTATATGCTCGTTCTGGAAAGGCGCAACCGCCACCTCGAAAAGGACAGTGAGGAGCTCGCTCACCTGCGGCTGCAGATGGAACAGCTTTTAAAGGAAATGGAGGCGCTGAACGCAGAGAAGGCGGAGCTTAACCGAAGAATAACCGAGCTGCAACACACTATTGAACTGAAAGAAGAGGAAATCGCCGAGTTAAAGCAGAAGTATATCGAGGATATTGCGGCTTTAAAGAGCGACCACGCGTCGGCGGTTGCCAAAATCAAGGGAGAAAACGAGAGCGCAATCGCGGCTTTGAAGACCGAGTTTGCCGACAAGATGACGGCGATGGTCGACGAATACGAAAGCAAGGTAACAAAGCTGACGGGCGACCTTTCGGAAGCCAACTCGAAATATACGGCGGCGGTCGACGACTGCGACAGGCGCATAAGCGAAATGCAGTTCAAGATGACCGACTACGACAACGAGAAAAAGCGGCTCGAAGACGAGCTTGCGGCAAAACTCAAAAAGATGGAAAGGATATGCGCGGAAACGGTTATGCAGGAGCAGAGCAAGTCCGAGGCGCAGAAAGCCGAGTATGAAAAGCAACTCGCAGAGCTAAGGGAAGAGGCGGCTTTTACCCGCGGCGAGCTCGACGCAATGCGCATACAGCAGGGCAAGATTGCACCGTCGACCGATTACGCCTCGCGCGAGCGGTTCACCGAGCTCGAACAGGAGTACGAAGCTTTCCAGAAATTCTTCAAAAGACAGTGGGAATACACTAAAAAGGAAATACGCAAGACCATTTTGTGGACTAAGGACGAAAAGAAAAAACGCGGATAAAAAGGGCGAAGTAAATGGACAAGAGGCAAAACGGAAAGAGCAACAGCTTAAAATTGCTTGTACTGATTATTCTTATAGTCGGTCTTTTCGTGCTGCTCGCGGCGGCGGTGCTAGCGTTTATTGCGTCGGGCGAAAGCATGCCTTTAATGAGTTCGAATTTAAAGTACGTGTTCCTCGCGTTCATAGTTTTGTTGCCCCTTTTATTGTTGTTTTTAATACTTGCAACCGTGTGCCGCGCGCGTCTTAACGTCAGACCCGAATACTTCGGCGTCGATTTTAAAAAGATGGATAAGGAGCGCCCCAAGCTTAAAAACATAGACAATTACAACGTGGGCGAAACCAAGGCGAACGTGCCCAACGCGGGCGGACTTTTTCAGGCGCATAGCGGAGCGGCTCACGCGCCCGCGCCCGCCGAAGCGGAGAGCAAAACCGCGGACGAAGATATTAACACGGACGGCTCGCGCTTCTATATGCTCACGCAGATAGACAAGGAATACGAAAGCTACGTACGCCCCGCCTACGACGACAAAATCGGGTTAAAGGAACTGTGCGAGGATTTCCGCAATTTCTCGGCGGGCAGTTTGCGGCTTTACTACGACATAGAGGATATCCGCAGATTTATAGGCGGTCTTGCTGTAACCAAACTGATAATTCTGCAAGGTATGTCCGGTACCGGTAAAACCTCGCTTGCATACGCGTTCGGCGAATACCTCGGCAATAAGACGGTAGTCGTACCCATACAGCCTATGTGGAAGGAGCGAACCGACCTTTTAGGCTACTACAACGAATTCACGAGAAGATTTAACGAAACGACGCTTCTGTACAAGATGTACGAGGCGAACAATAACGAAGAGATATACATAACGGTACTCGACGAAATGAACATAGCGCGAGTGGAGTACTACTTTGCGGAGTTCTTATCGTTGCTGGAAATACCCAACCCCGACGGAAGAAATTTAGACGTAGTCGCAGACCGTTGGGACGACGACCCCAAACTGTTGCAGAGTAACGGCAAGATGAAACTGCCTACGAATATGTGGTTTATCGGCACTGCGAACAACGACGACAGTACGTTCTCGATATCGGATAAGGTGTACGACCGTGCAATGGTAATAAACCTCGACAAGAAGGCGACGCCGTTCGAGGCGGTGGGCAAGCCGAGGAAGATATCGGCAACGCACCTGCAAGCGCTTATGGATAAGGCGCAGAGGGAATACGCGTTGAGCGACAGAAATCTGAGAAGGCTGAAAAAACTCGACGAGTTTATGATAAAGACCTTCCACATAACCTTCGGTAACCGTATTATGAAACAGATAAAGTGTTACGTGCCCGTCTTGGTTGCGTGCGGGGGAACGGAAGTGGAAGCGCTGGACGACATACTTGCGCGTAAGATAT
>CAMWWH010000041.1 GCA_947177975.1 uncultured Clostridia bacterium
TTTCTTTACCGCACCTATCCTTTGTTTTAACGAATAATTCATATGCAAATATTTTCAGCAATTTTTTTATAAAAATACTTGACACCGCATACTATGTAATGTATAGTATTAGACGAAGCGAGGTATTGAGCGTGGACGCACAGATAAAAAAAGGCGTACTCGACGCCTGCGTATTGTACGCGTTAAAGGACGGCGAGAGTTACGGTTACAAAATAATAATCGACCTGCAAAGGATAATAACCATATCCGAAAGTACGCTATACCCTATTTTAAAGCGGCTTGAAGCGGGCGGCGCGGTTACCACGCGCACCAAGGAGTTCAACGGGAGACTTCGGCGGTACTATAAAATTACCGAGGTCGGCTTGAAAAAACTCGAAGAAAGCAAAAGGGATTTTGAGGCTATAAATACAATCTATCTCAAAATTTTCGGTGGAAAGAAATGACTTATATCAAATGGAAAGACGAAGTTGAAAGCTATCTTGTAAGTCTGCCGCAGGAAGAAAAGCAGAAAATTTTTTCATACTTTTCCGAAATGTACGCCGACAAGCGCGACGCCGGCAAGAGCGAGGAACAGATTATCGAAGAGTTCGGCGCTCCCTACGACGTGGCTAAAAAGATTTTGGCGGAAAGTCGTGAAGCGGCAACACCGCAGGGCGAACAGTCGGACGGCGGCACGTCGGGCGTGAGCGGCGGCAACAACTACAATTACAACTACTATAATTACAACTACGGCGGCGCGCCGCAGGGTGCGGCAACGCCTTCCGCACCGCCGCAGGGCGGGAAAGAACTGCCCCGCGAAAGCGCACCTGCGCCTGCTCCCGCCGCCGCTAAACCGCAACAGCCGAAAAAGCAAGTAAACGCGGCGCGGCTTATCGTCAGCATAATCCTGACAATCGTTTTGGTCGGGCTTTCGGTATCTTTAATCGGCGGAGCGATTACGCTTATAATCGAAGGCTGCGTCGAAATCGGCTTTACCGCGGGCGCGCTTGCCTCCTCCGAATGCGGCGGCGCGGAAGGCGCTACGATGATAGGTTTGGGAATGATAGTTTCGGGTCTGGGCTGTATACTGCTCGCACCGTTTAACGTGCTATGCAAATTCCTGTGGCGCAAGCTTAAAGAGTTTATGAAGGGGGTGTAAAAAATGAAGAGCTGGAAAATATTTTTGGCAATCGGCTTAGTCGTATTCTTTATAGGCATCGGCGTTTTAATTGCCGGGGTTGCCTCTAACGGCTGGAAATTCAAAGTCGACTACGATATGCAGACCTTCACGTCCGAAAGCGATAACAACTCGCTCAAACTGGGAATATCGGCGGGCTCTGTTAAAGTAGAATTTTACGAAGGCGAGAATTTCGAAATAGTCTACCCCACCTCTTACAGATTCGGCTATAACGTTACAGAAGAGAACGGCAAAATCACCGTTGCACCGAAGCGCTCCGTTTGGTTCGGTTGGTTCATCAATATCCCCGAAATGACGGTTAAAATTCCGCATGGCAAAGTTATTGACTTTTCGTTGGAAATGTCGGCGGGCTACGCCCGCGTTGCGGACGGCGAGTTTAAGAACTTCAATTTCGATATGTCCGCGGGTTCGGCGAATATCGGGAATATCAAATGCGACAAGTTCAATTGCGACCTTTCGGCAGGTTCTCTGCACGTGAGCGGTATCGAGAGCGACAGCATTACGATAGATTTATCGGCAGGCTCGGCAAACCTTACCGTCAACGGCAAAAAGTCCGACTACACAATACTGGTAGACAAGTCGGCGGGAAGCTGCAACGTGGGCGGACAGCACGGTACGGTTGACGGAAAGATTATCGATATCGACCTGTCGGCGGGCTCGGTTAATGTCCACTTCACCGATTGACAATCTTAAACGGAAATGATAAAATACAGCCTTGTAGAGAGGCTGTATTTTTTTATGCAAAAGATAGATTTCGATAAAACTTACTTTAACCCCCAAGACGTGCTCGAATGCGGGCAGATTTTCCGCTTCGAGCCGTATAAAGACGGCTATAAAGTATTCTCGACCGACAAAGCGTGCTACGTTCATATTGACGGAAACAGCACGGTTATAGAGAGCGAATTTCCCGATTATTTCTACGATTTTTTTGATTTGGGGCGGGAATATGCCGCAGTTATTGAAAAAATCAGGGGTTTTAACGTGCCCGTAATAACCCGCGCGTGCGAGGTTGCAAAGGGCTTGCGCCTGCTTAATCAAAACCCCGAGGAAATGCTTTTTTCCTTTATCATATCGCAGAACAACAACATACCCCGAATTAAGGGTATTATCTCGCGCATTTCCCGAACGGTCGGGGAATGTCGCGAATTTATGGGTGAAGAATACTATACCTTCCCTACCGCCGCAAAGCTTGCGGAAAGGGACGCGGCATTCTATAAAAGCCTGGGCGCGGGCTACCGCGACGAGTTCATAATACAGACCGCAAAGCGCGTCGCCGCAGAAGGAATAGAACACCTTAAAATCCTCGACGCGCCCGCACTCAAAAAGGAGCTTTTGACCTATCACGGGGTCGGTCCTAAGGTTGCCGACTGCGTTAGCTTATTCGGCTTTCAGAGGGCGGCGAGCTTCCCCGTCGACACCTGGATTGAAAAAATTTACCGCGAGGATTTCAACGGTACGCTCAAAGACCGCAACAAAATCAACGCGTACTTTACCTCGCTGTTCGGGGAATATTCGGGCTTTGTTCAGCAGTATTTATTTTACTGTAAACGGGCAAACTTATAATATGCCCGATTATTTTTCTCACGCGATATGCGCTAAAATCATACTTGACAACTGCACGAAAGACATAAAAAAAGCCGTCGCCGACCACACCTTGTATATGCTGGGTGCGCAGGGCGGCGACGTATTTTTTGCCTATAAACTGAGTCTGAAAACGAGCAACCTCGGACGGCGCTTACACCGTATGCCCGCCCCTGAACTGTTTGAAATATTAAAGGACGAAAACCCCTCTTACGCGGCGGGATTTGCCACGCATTACGCGCTGGATTGTACGCTACACCCCGCAATATACTCGTTTGAAAGCCGTTCCAAACTGCCTATGGCGCATATGCGAATGGAGAACGATTTGGGGCTGTTTATAAGCCGCAAATATGCAATTCCCCGCAACATATTGCCCCGCGAACGCATTATGGGCGCGACTTTCGCCGTTTACGACTGCATTAGCAAGGTCGAACCCGAAGTGACCGTCACGGGGGTCGAACGCTGTTTGAAGCGATACTTTTCCTACACCCGCGCTCTTTTAAAATCCAAGCGTCAGGAATATACCACAGACTACGATTTTACCTCGCTTTCTGGCGCGGTAGACGATGCGGTTGCGCTCGGTAAAGACTGCGTTAAAGCGGTGCTCGAAGGCAACGTTTCGGGCGAGCTGTTTTCCCGCTCGTTCCTCGAAAGGTAATCTTCGCCTGAAAACGGTAAAAGCTCCCCTTCCTCTTCCCCGAACACGAAATCGTAAAAGGAATGGCTTGAAGCCGCTTCGTACAACTCGTCCTGAGTGATTTCGTCGGCGACCCCGCCGTCGTAGAGTTGCAGCACGAGATACCGTTTGTCGTCCAGCTTTTTGAACGCTTCCTTGAACGTGAGCGACTTATCGCACAGCACGTACTTGACCTCAATCCCCCTTTTGAGCTTGCCCTTCGACGAGAAGTTGATGAGCTGTGCCGAGGGGGCTTTTTCTATTGCCGAGCCTAAAAGGAACAGCGAGAAAAAGAGCAACGTGGGGTTGTAGCCCGAGAAGAAAAACGCGACCAAAAGTCCCGCGGCAATGAGTGCGGCGATGACCTTTAACACGATTTGCGCGGCGCGTTTCGAGAAGAATTTTTTGAATACGCACGCGGCAACCCTGCCGCCGTCCAGCGGGTACGCGGGCAGAAGATTGACCGTAAGCATTGCAATATTTGCGTGCATAACCGTGTCGGTGTAAGCGTAGGTTTCGGGGAAGAACCACCACAGTCCCGCTAAGGCAACGCATATGCACGCGTTGACGAAAGGTCCCGCCAGGGCAAGCTTTATTTCGTCGCCCGCGCGTATCCCCTCCACGTCGCACATAGCCGCCGCGCCGTACGGCATAATTTTTATCCGCTCGCACTTAAAGCCCATTCTGGCGGCGCAAAAAATGTGACCGCTCTCGTGCATGAGCGCGGTCACAAGGCATATGAGCGCAGACGGCAGTCCGCCGAACAGCGCAAAGAATATCATTGCCCCGAAAAAGAGCGGATGTATTGTTACCTTCACGAATTCCAGACGGGTACCGCGCCCGACAAAGTATAGCAATTTAAAAGCGTATCGCCGTCGTACATAGATACGCGCACCTCGTTGTCGCCGTTAGAGTAGGCGAACGGAAGGTTGGACTTAACCGAGTCGCCCTCGGCAAAGTATACCGTATCCAGCCCGGTTATAACGCTGACAAACTTGGACGTGTGCGCGATTTTAACCGTGTACAGACTGTCGTTTTTCGTGACGCTTGCCACCTCGCCGTCGCATACGGGGTACACCGCCGCCTTCTGCGTGAAATGAATTACGCCGTCGTCGGTCACGGCAATGTCCGCGTCGGAAAGCTCGCTGACAACCGACGTCAGCTTGAACTCGTTATACGACGCTTCCTTTGCCTTGACTGCGGTGAGTCCGCCCATAAAAGTGTTTATCGCCGTATTGGGCACGAACACGTTGGTCAGGAATATGCCCGCCGCCAAAAGACACGCAGCCGCGGTTTCGGCAATCAGAATTTTACCCGCAATACCCATCTTCTTTTTGGGTTTGACGGGCGCCGTCAAGTCCTCGGTTTCCACGTAGCCGTTGAGATTGTACTCATCCGCAACGTACTCGTCTTCACTTACAACGGTCGCACCGCTTGCAACGGTCGTACCGTCCAGACGCTCGTTGACGCTTTCGACGACTCTGTCTTTCAATTCGTCGGAATGTTTAGCCCTGCGGGAAAACAGACTTCTCTTCTTTACAACACTCACGGTGCTTACGGGTATCTCCAACATTTGTGCGTATTCCAAACCTTGTTCCATTTCACGTACTCCTTACAGTTAAACTTTTTTTCGGTGCAATTCGCTTACCTATCCTAAATATACGCGGCGGACAAGCATTTAAGAACAGAAAAAAAGGCGGCGCGGAAAAATTTTTCCGCGCCGCCGCTTTCACTTATTTAATTATCTTACCCACCGCGTTCGATAGCTGCGCGAACTGTTCGCGCGAGAGCGTTTCGCCGCGCACGCCGTCTGCAAGTCCGCACCCCGAAATCAACTCCCGCGCCTCGGTTCGGGATAACGAAAAACCATTGATAAGGTTGTTTTCCAAAGTCTTGCGCCTTGACGAGAACGCCGCGCGCACGACCTTTTTATATACTTCCGTATCGTCGACCTGCAATCTGCACGGACATAAGTCTATGCGCACCACCGCGCTGTCGACGTTGGGACTGGGAGTAAACTTTTCCCTGCCCACCCTTTCAATGAGTTTGCACTCGCCGCGTAAGGCAACGTTTGCCGTGATTGCTCCGTAGTCGGCGGTATCGGGCTTTGCGCACAGTCTCAGCGCAACTTCCTCCTGCACCATTACGGTCAGCGACAAGCACTTCTGCGAGTTTTCCACGAGCTGCATTATGAGCGGCGTTGTGATATAGTACGGAAGGTTGGCAACCACCTTGTACTGCGGCATAGTCTTTTCCAGCTCGTCTATGCGCACACGCATAAAATCTTTAAATATGATTTCCGCGTTGTCCACGCCCGCAAGCGACTTCTGCAATACGGGTTTGAGCGAGGTATCGATTTCGTAGCCGTAAACGTATTTTGCCTTTTGAGCGAGCGCTCTTGTCAGCGTGCCCGCGCCGCAGCCGATTTCTATAACCGTCGTGTCCTTATCCACGCCCGCGCCGTCGACAATCCTGTCCAAAAGAGCCGTATCGGATATGAAATTCTGTCCGAACTTCTTTTTAAAGGTAAAGCCGCTGCCGGCGATTACGCCGCCGAGTCCGCCCTTTTCCATAATCTACCTCCGCCCGCGCCGCATAAGCGCCGACAATTTACAGATAATAATATCAAACCCTCAGGGTTACAAAAGATTAAAAAAGCCGAGGCGCATTATGCCTCGGCTTTCGGGTTTTTAACCGAGTTTTTTAAACAGCCCGCGAGCGTTTTCTTCAATGATTTTTTGCACTTCTTCGACCGTTAACCCCTTAATATCCGCGATTGAACGCGCAATTTCGGGTATTGCAAGCGGTGTATTCGGGAACGTGCCGTACACGCTTGCGGGCGGCATATAGGGGCTGTCCGTCTCGGTCAGAATACGCGATAACGGCAATGCCGCAATCGTCCTCTTTGCCTTTTTGCTCCCCTTCCAGGTGCTTGCTCCGCCAAACGAAAAGTGCATATTAAGCTTTAAAAACTCCTCAGCCATTTCCGTCGAGTGCGAATAACAGTGCATCAGCGCGCCGTTTTTTAATAGCGCAGCGTTGTCCTTTAAAAGCGTTAACATATCCTCGGCGCAGTCGCGCGAGTGTATCTGCACCGGCAGTTTCAATCCGTCCGCAAGCTTTAACTGCGCAAGAAATACCCGCCTCTGCAACTCCTTGTCGGTATCGGGATAATGATAGTCCAAACCAATTTCGCCGAGAGCCACGCACTTTCTGTGCCCGCACAGTTCGGCAATTTTATTTAAATCACCCTCGTGATAGCTTTTGAGTTCGGTAGGGTGAAAGCCCGCGGTGAAGTACACGCCGTCATAGCTTTCGGCAAGCTCTTTCGCAAGATATGACGACGGCAAATCGAACCCGACGGTTATTATCCGCTCCACTCCGCTTTCCGCGCACTTTCTTACAAGCCCGCCGACGTCGCCGTAATTCTTATGGTCGAGGTGACAGTGAACATCGATATACATTATGACAATACACTTCCGTCGGGCAAATCTTTTTCGGGCGACACAACCGAAAGCGTGCCGTCGGGCGCTTCCGCGCACACAATCATTCCCTCGCTTAAAATGCCCTTCATCTCTCTGGGCGGCAGGTTCGTAACCACGATTACCTTTTTGCCGACCATCTCTTCGGGGGTGTAGTGCTTGGCAATTCCGCTTAAAATTGACAGTGTACGGTTTCCAACCTTGACGGTTTCGTGCAGAAGCTTACTCTTTTTAACCGCCTCGCACGCGGTGACAAGTCCGACCTGCATACGCACCTTTGCAAAGTCGTCGATAGATATTTCGGGCACTTTTTCCTCTTCGGGCGCGGGCGCGGCTTCCGCTGTCTGCGCCGCTTGAATCGCGTCGATTTTGCCCTTGATATCGGCAAAATTTATGCGCTCAAACAGCGTTTTAGGCTCGTTAATTACGGCATATTCGGGGGTTAATCCGAATTTGTCGAGATTTCCGTACTCTTTTTCGCTTACTCCGAGCTCGCTTAAAATTTCAGCGCACGTTGCGGGCATAAAGGGTTTAATAAGGTTTGCCGCAATCGAAATCGTTTCCAAAAGATTGTACATAACCTGCTCCAAGCGGGGCTTGTTCGCCTCGTCCTTTGCAAGCACCCAAGGCGCGGTTTCGTCTATATACTTATTCGCGCGGCGAAGTACCGTCCATATCTCGTCGAGCGCGTCGGCAATCTTGTACTCCTCCATCTTGGCGGTAACTTTATGTTTAGCGCCCTCGGCAACGGCTATGAGTTCGCCGTCGAAATCGCCGCTTAACTTCACGTTTTTCACCTTGCCGCCGAAGTACTTATTCGTCATCGAAACGGTACGCTTTACAAGGTTGCCCAAAACGTTTGCGAGGTCTGAATTTATCCTCTCGCACATAAGCTCCCAAGTTATTATTCCGTCCGAATTGTAGGGCATTTCGTGCAGAACGAAGTAACGCACCGCGTCCACTCCGAACACCGAAACAAGGTCGTCGGCGTACATTACGTTGCCCTTTGACTTGGACATCTTGTCGCCGCCCTGCAAAAGCCAGGTATGCCCGAACACCGTTTTGGGCAACGGCTCGCCAAGCGACATCAAAAATATCGGCCAGTAAATGGTGTGGAAACGGATTATATCCTTTCCTACTACGTGAACGGGCTCGACCCAGAAATCCTTATACTGTTGCGAGGGGTTGTCCACGTCGTAGCCCAGTCCCGTGATATAGTTGGTGAGCGCGTCTAACCAAACGTAAATTACGTGGCGGTTATCGAAGTCGACGGGTATGCCCCACTTGAAGGTCGTGCGCGAAACGCACAAATCCTGCAGCTTGGTCTTTAACGTGCCGTTTTCGCACGCGGATAAAATCTCCGCGTCGCTCTTTCCTATAAACTCGTCGGCTAAAAGGAAATTGTTCATCATCTCGTTCTTTCTCGCCGCGGGCTGAATGAACTCTGGGTGAGTTAAAATGTGCTTGACAAGTCTGTCGGCGTACTTGCCCATTTTAAAGAAATACGCCTCCTCCTTGGCGGGCTTGACTTCCCTGCCGCAGTCGGGGCACTTGCCGTCCACAAGCTGGCTCTCAGTCCAAAAGCTCTCGCACGGAGTGCAGTACAATCCCTCGTACGCGGACTTATAAATATCGCCCTTCTCGTAAAACTTTTTGAAAATTTTCGCAACCACGCGCTCGTGGTCGGGGTCGGTCGTGCGGATAAACTTGTCGTATTCCACTCCCATCAGATCCCAAATCGACTTGATAGTACCCGCAACGTCGTCGACGAACTGCTTGGGAGTTACGCCCTTTTCGGCGGCTTTGAGCTCTACCTTCTGACCGTGCTCGTCCGTGCCCGTCTGGTAACGGACGTTGTAGCCCTGCATCTTCTTAAAGCGGGCGAGAGCGTCGCACAGAATAATTTCGTAGGTGTTGCCGATATGCGGCTTTCCCGAGGTGTATGTTATAGCTGAAGTGATATAGTAATTTTTCATATCCAAAATTATACCGCAACGCGCGCA
The DNA here is from genome assembly GCA_947177975.1 of uncultured Clostridia bacterium. Lineage (GTDB taxonomy): Bacteria > Bacillota > Clostridia > Christensenellales > Borkfalkiaceae > Coproplasma. The sequence continues at coordinate 8,920 of CAMWWH010000041.1, forward strand.
AAAAGTAAATTGATTTATAGAATAAACGCGCGCGTATAAAAATATTATTAGTCTATGAACGTTATTTTTACGACGATATTGGTACTGTCGGCAATCGTGATGCTGATTACCTCACCCGCCGATTTTTTGCCCGCCACGCTTGACGGCGGAATGAACGCGGCAAAGACCTGCCTCACACTTTTTTGCATTTACGTCGTGTGGATGGGGCTGTCTGCGGTTGCCGAGGACGCGCGCATAACTCAGAAGTGCGCCAAATTTTTATCCAAGCCGTGCGGAAAACTTTTTAAAACCAAGAACCCGACCGCAATCGAAAATCTTACTATGAACATATCGTGCAACCTTTTGGGAATAGGCGGCGCGGCAACCCCCTACGGAGTCAAGGCAATCGAGGCGCTTGAAAAGGACGGCAACGAGTTTGCGCAGAACCTTTTATTCATTATAAACGCAACCTCCATTCAGCTTATCCCGACGACGGTAATCGCTCTGCGCGCATCGGCGGGGAGCATAGCTCCGCACGATATAGCCGTGCCGTCGCTCATTGCCACAGCCGTATCAACCGTCCTCGGCGCGGCGCTGTATGTTTTAATTAAAAATTTCAAGCCCAAAGCGGCGGCAAGGCGCAGAAAATGCAGTACGTAATACCCGCCATATTCGTTTTGGTTATACTGATAGCCGCAGTTAAGCGCGTGAACGTGTTCTCGTCCTTTTCCCGCGGGGCGGGCGAGGCGGTCAAATTCGTATTCGGTCTTCTGCCTCTTCTTGCCTGCACGTTCATTATGTGCGAACTGTTCGAGCGCTCGCATCTGTCCGACGCGCTGTCAAGGTTGCTTGCTCCCGCATTTTCTTTGTTGGGAGTGCCCTCCGAGCTTTCGAAACTGATACTTATTAAGCCCTTTTCGGGGAGCGGCTCGCTTGCCTACCTCACACAGATTATCGGCGAGTACGGCGCGGACAGTTATATCTCGCGTTGCGCGTGCGTTCTGTACGGTTCGAGCGAAACGGTTTTTTACATATCCGTTGTATATTTTGGTAAATGCAAAAATAAGCGCAGACTTTTACCTATCGTAATAATTTTGTTTGCCACTTTCATTTCAACAATCGTGGCTTGCCTTTTATGTAGAATTATGTAAACTTATTACACATATAAGCGATAATTACATTTAAAAGTGAAAAGTTGTTAGAAACTAACAAAAAATGTTGTTATTTACTAATTTTAATTTTCACAAAAAATTTTTTATAATTATTTTACTTTATGCACTTATGCAAGTATAATTGTAAATGTAAACGGTAACCCGTTTCTTAAACAGTTCATTCATTTTCCCCCTTATCATACGGAAGCGTTGTTGGCTCGAAGTCGGCAGCGCTTCTGTTATATTATAAGATAAGTGCCTCGACATTTTTTGCCGAGGCACTTATCTTACCCTCTAATTCTATCAACTACTTCTTTCAAAACCCGCACGGTCGTTTCAACTTCCTCTTGTGTGTTGTATTTGCCGAAGGTAAAGCGCACCGCACTTTTAACCCGCTCTTGCGAAAGCCCCATTGCAGTTAAAACATGCGAGGCTGTCACCGCTCCCGACGAACAAGCCGAACCCGTAGACACGGCTATGCCCTTTAAATCGAGTCCGAACGCAATCTGCTCGCCGTCGCAACCGTCGAAAGAAAGATTGGCGTTCGACGGCAGTCTGTTTAACTTATCGCCGTTTAAATGCACTCCGTCAATCTGTGCGAGCACGTCACCGATAAACTTATCGCGAAGCTCCGCCACCATTTTGTTATTCTCTTCGGAGCAGGCAACCGCCCTTTCCAAAGCGTACGCACAACCGACCGCACCCGCGACGTAAGTCGTACCGCCGCGCAGTCCCTTTTCCTGCGAACCGCCCGACAAAAGCCGCTCGAATTTGCAGTTGCCCCGCATATATAGCCCGCCGAAGCCCTTCGGTCCGTAAAATTTGTGAGCCGCAAACCCTATTCCGTCGGCGGGAAATTGCGCAAAATCCAGCACTCCCGCAGTCTGCACGCAGTCGCAGTAATAGAATACTCCGCGCTCTTTGCAGACCCCGTAAATATCCTTTACGGGCTGGATTACTCCCGTTTCGTTGTTTGCCGCCATAACCCCCACGAACACCGTGTCGGAGCGGATTGCCGCCGCGACGTCGCTTGCGCTTACCGCGCCGTTTCCGTTCGGTTTCACAAGCGTTATTTCATAGCCGAACTTTTTCATATCCTCGGCGGACGATAAAAGCGCGGGGTGCTCGATTGCCGACAGCACGATATGTCTGCCTTTGTCGCGGTTTGCCGCGCAAACTCCCTTTAACGCTGTGTTGCCCGATTCGGTGCCGCCCGAGGTAAAATAGAGTGCGCCCGACGGAACTCCCATAATTTCCGCAATCTTATCGCGCGCGGACTGCACGGCGTTCGCCGCCCTCTGTCCGAACGTATGCTGACTGGACGGATTGCCGTAAATTTCGGTTAAATACGGCGTCATTTTTTCAAGAACCGCCTTATCGAGCGGGGTTGTCGCCGCGTGGTCTAAATAAATCATTTTTCGCCTTTGAGTGCCGAATATACCGCAATGAACGCTTTGAGCTTGGCTTGTTCGGCAAGCAAATCGCGCCCTAACTGCGTGGTCGTGTTGCGCTTATTGAGTCTGACTCTCCGACAGGTAGTATTCAAATATCTGGCGGCAAACGCGCCCGCAATCAACTCCAAAAACGACGCACCCGCAAACACGCAAGTTATAATCAGATACTTATTGTCGGGCACCGTGAATATGAGCGTGCTGTAATATCCCGCCAGAGCAACGAACACGATGAGAACTGCGGCAATCGCACAGAAAGCTCCGATTGCGATATTTCTGTCGCGCTTAAAGCGCACGGCACGCTCCGCCTTTTTCTCTTCGTTTTCCCTGTTCATTTCCGAAACGGTCGACCTTAACTTTGCGATTTCACCTTCGAGCGATGGCTGCGCAACCTTTAAAAGCTCCGCCTTTCTCTCGTCCGAGGTGTGCGCGGAAAGCTTTTCCGCCACTGCCGACGCGGTAACAATCTGCGAATAGTCGGTAAAATTGCGCGTGTACGCAATCAGCTTTAACGCTTTCGCCTCGCCGTTTTCACCGTCAAGCTCTTCCGCCTTTTCGATATATTCGAGAGCGGTCGAGTATCTGTACAGCAAGCTTTCGCTCTTTGCCTTAGCCAAAAGCTCGTCCACCTGCCTCTGCCTTTCTGCGCGCTCTTCCTCTTCGCGCCTGCGCTGCTCTTCGAGCTGTTCGGGCGTCAGCGCGACCTCCCCGCCGACCTCTTCGAGCTCTTCGGGCGCGGCAAACATAACCTCTTCGATTACGCTTTCCCCGCCATCGCCGTCCTCTTCGACAACCAACTCTTCCTCGCCGTTCTCGTTGACCTTGATACGGTATTTTTTGTCCTTGTCCCTGTCGATAAGTCTTTCTTCAGCCATCTCTCTCCTCCTTGCCCGTCAGCACGGTTTTTGTAGGTATAAACCTGTATTTGCCGCGGTATCTGCTTTGAGCATACCGCAAAAACTGGTCGTTTTCGAATACGGCGTATACGCCGCTTCCCGAGCCCGTCATATTCACCCCGAGCGGCGCAAAGCTCTCAAGCTCCTCTATACACCTTTGAACGTCGCCGTTCAGGCTCACAGCCGCCGCGCGCAGTCCGTTGGATAGACTTTCGCACAGCTTTTCCTTTTCGCCCGCTATCGCCGCGTCCTCGGCTTGTCCGCTCGTGAAAGCGCCCCTCGGCAAACTGTCGCAGGCGCTGTAGCACTCCGCCGTGGAAACTCCGCTCTTTGGCACGAGCAATCCTATATCAAGCTTTAAACTGCTGTTCAGCCGTTTAACCCTTTCGCCCCGACCGGAAATCCGCGCCCAGCCGCCTTCGAGCATATAGCCGCAATCACTGCCGAGCCCGTCGGCAATTGCCTTTACAGCCGCGAAATCGTCAACCTCGTACAGCTTAGCCATAGCGTTCAGAACGCCCGCGACGTCGGCGGACGAACCGCCGAGCCCCGCGCCCATGGGGATATTCTTCCACACGGTTATATCCGCGCCGCACGTCTGAAATTTTTCGACGAAAGCTTCCGCCGCCCTCGCCGCGTTGTTATTTTCGTGCGGGATAGCCTCGCTGCCCTCGCCGTACATTGTAACCGAAACGAGCGCGTCCTTACGCTTTTTAACGGAAATCACGTCGCATAAATCAATGCTTGCGACTACGCTGTCAATCATATGATAGCCGTCCTTCACGCCGACAATATCGAGCGTGAGATTGATTTTTGCATACGATTTTACGCGCACGGAATTCATAGTAAGATTATAGCATAACTTAACGCGGGTAGTCAACCCCAACGGTCGACTACCCGCGCCTCACTCGAATTTAATTTACTGAGCTTTTTTAGCTCTGTACACGATAATCCTTTCCTTGCCCGTCAGAGGGAAGGTCAGCTCCGCGTTGCAGGCGGACACCTCGGAAGGGGATTTTTTCAGCTTTTTGGAAATATCCCACAGTCCGTCGCCCGCCGTCGGCAGGAACACGGACACCGCGCAGTCGTTGACTTCGACCGCCTCACCCTCTTCTATCTGCGTGAGGTATCTGACGGCGCTATCCTCGCAAACGCACGCGCTTATCTTCAAGGTTGCCTCGGCTTCCGCTTCGCCCTCCGCTTTTAAGCGTACGCTCACGCCGCTGACCGCAACGTCCTTATACACCTTCTGTCCGCCCTCCGCAAC
>CAMWWH010000042.1 GCA_947177975.1 uncultured Clostridia bacterium
TTAATCGTGCTGACTGCGCACGAAAAAGTAAGGCTTTTGCCGCCGCTTACTATAAGTAAGGAACAAATAAATTCAGCTTTGAAAATATTAGACGAGGTAATTTCGCAATGAGACATTTATTAAAATTACAGGATCTGACGAGAGAAGACATTCTTTCGATTTTAAACCTTGCCGACCAGTTGAAGTTCGAGAGGAACAACGGAATCCAGAAGGACTATCTGAAAGGCAAAAAGATGGGACTTATATTCCAGAAAGCGTCCACACGTACGAGGGTTTCCTTCGAGGTGGGTATATACGAGCTCGGCGGATACGGTCTGTTTTTGTCGAGCCACGACTTGCAGATAGGCAGAGGCGAGCCCGTACAGGACACTGCAAGGGTGCTGTCGCGCTATCTTGACGGCATAATGATAAGAACCTTCGAGCAGCAGGAAGTCGAAGATTTGGCTAAATACGGCTCGATTCCCGTAATTAACGGTCTCACCGATTACGCTCATCCCTGTCAGGTACTCGCAGATTTGATGACGATAAGGGAGTACAAGGGCAGCTTCAAGGGCTTGAAAATGGCTTTCGTCGGCGACGGCAACAATATGGCGAACAGCCTTATGGTTGGCGCGATAAAGACGGGAATGTCGTTTGCAATCGCCTGCCCGAAAGGATACGAGCCCGACCCCGAACTTATGAAATGGGCAAAAGAGAACGGCGAGTTCACGATTACGACCGACGTTAAAGAGGCTTTAAAAGACGCGGACGTCGTGTATACCGACGTCTGGGCTTCCATGGGTCAGGAGGGCGAGAAAGCCAAGAGAGAACAGGCTTTCGCGGCATATCAGGTTAACAAGGAAAATCTTTCGGTTGCTAAGCCCGACGTAATGTGTCTGCACTGTCTGCCCGCTCACCGCGGCGAGGAAATTACCGAAGAGGTGTTCGAGGAGCACGCAAAGGAAATTTTCGACGAGGCGGAAAACAGACTTCACGCACAGAAAGCGGTTATGGTCAAGCTTTTGAAATAATTCGGATAAAAATTTTCAACAGGTAGAAAAAGATATATGAAAAACGGCAAAGTATATTTAACGTTACAGAACGGAAAGCAGTTTACGGGTTACAGATTCGGCGCGGACGGCGACGTCGTGGGCGAGCTTGTATTCACCACGGGTATGACGGGCTATCTCGAAACGCTTACCGACCCCAGTTATTGTGGTCAGATAGTAATTCAGACCTTCCCGCTTATAGGCAATTACGGTATTACGCCCGACGCGCAGTCTAAAAAGCCCTGGGTTTCGGCTTACATTGTAAGAGAAAAGTGCGACGAGCCTTCCAACTTCCGCAGCGAGGGCACGATTGAGAAGTATCTCGAAGATAACGGAATTATCGGAATTTACGGTATCGACACCCGCGAACTTACAAGAATAGTGAGAGAGGCGGGCGTTATGAACGCGGCGATAACCTCCAAGCCCGTAAAGGACTATTCGGAAATTCAGAAATACCGTATTAAAAACGTCGTACCGAAAGTCACTTGTCAAGAGCCTATTTATTTGGGCGACCCCAAAGGTATGAGAATAGTCGTTTGGGATTTCGGCGCAAAGTACAACATTGCAAAGGAGCTTACAAAGCGCGGCTGTTACTGCATACAGGTTCCCTCGTTCTACACGGCGGAACAGATTCTTGCGCTCAATCCGCAGGGCTTGATGCTGTCCAACGGTCCCGGCGACCCCGAGGATAACAAGGACGTCATTGAAAATATGAAAAAACTCATCGGCAAACTGCCCATATTCGGCATTTGTTTGGGACACCAGCTCTTAGCGCTTGCAATGGGCGGCAAAACCAAGAAGATGAAGTACGGTCACCGCGGCGGCAATCAGCCCGTCAAGTGCTTGAATACCGGCAGAGTTTACATATCAAGCCAGAACCACGGCTTCGAAGTAATTTCTTCGAGCGTGGAGGGCGTAGGACACGTGAGCTATGTCAACGCAAACGACGGCACTTGCGAGGGCGTAGATTATCCCGACTACAACGCATTCACAGTACAGTTCCACCCCGAGGCAAGAGGCGGCCCTCGCGACGCTTCTTTCCTGTTCGACAGATTTTTAAAGAATATTACGGAGGGGAAATACAATGCCTAAGAGAGAAGATATTAAAAAAGTACTTGTAATAGGCTCGGGGCCGATTGTTATTGGTCAGGCGGCGGAGTTCGACTACGCGGGCGCGCAGGCTTGCCGAGTACTCAAAGACGCGGGCATTAACGTCGTATTGTGCAATTCCAACCCCGCGACCATAATGACGGATAAGGCGCTCGCAGACGAAATATATCTCGAACCGCTCACGACCGACACTTTAAAGAGAATTATTATTAAGGAGCGCCCCGACAGCTTACTTGCATCTCTCGGCGGACAGACGGGTCTTACGCTCGGCTGTCAGCTTGCAAAAGAGGGATTTTTGGAAAAGTACGGCTGTAAGTTAATCGGCGTAAACCTTAGCTCTATAGACAGAGCGGAGGACAGAGAGCTTTTCAAGGAAACGATGGAAAAGATAAATCAACCCGTCGTTCCTTCGGATATTGCTTACACCGTAGACGAGTGCGTTGCCGTAGCAGAAAAAATAGGCGGTTATCCCGTAATCGTCCGTCCTGCGTATACGCTCGGCGGCGCGGGCGGCGGCGTTGCTTACAACGAGGAGGAGTTAAGGCTCATTGCGCATAACGGACTTTTGCTTTCGCCCATAACGCAGGTTTTAATCGAAAAGTATATCGGCGGCTGGAAGGAAATCGAGTTCGAAGTTCTGCGCGACAGTAAGGGTAACGTGCTTACCGTCTGCTCGATGGAAAACTTCGACCCCGTCGGCGTTCACACGGGCGATTCAATCGTTATCGCGCCCGCGGTTACGCTTTCGGACAAGGAATATCAGATGCTGCGTACCGCGTCGCTCCAAATCATCAGCGAGCTCGGCATAGAGGGCGGCTGCAACTGCCAGTTTGCGCTCGACCCCGACAGCTTCGAATACGCGGTAATAGAGGTTAACCCCAGAGTTTCGCGTTCGTCGGCGCTTGCATCCAAGGCGACGGGTTATCCCATAGCCAAGGTTGCAACCAAAATCGCGCTCGGCTATACGCTCGACGAGATTAAAAACGACGTTACGGGCAAGACCTATGCGTGCTTCGAACCTACGATTGACTACGTAGTTATCAAGCTTCCCAAATGGCCGTTCGATAAATTCCTGTACGCAAAGAGAAATCTCGGCACGAGAATGAAGGCTACGGGCGAGGTTATGGCGATAGGTACAAGCTTCGAGCAGGCGATAATGAAGGCTGTCCGCGGCGCGGAGATATCATTAAGCTCGCTCAATATGCCCAAGCTTGCCAAATTCAGCGACGAAGAAATCGTTGAAAAGCTTCACGATTTAACCGACGAAAGACTGTTCGTCGTATACGAGGCAATCAAGCGCGGCGTTGCTATCGAAACCATTTACGACATAACCAAAATCGACGAGTGGTTCTTATACAAGATGCGCAATCTTTCCGAATTCGAGAAGTTGATTGCAGGCAGAGCAATTACCAAGGCTGAATACCTCAAGGGTAAGAAGCTCGGTTATCCCGATAAGGAACTTGAACGCTTGAGCGGCAACAAAGTGCCTATGCACGCGCGTTCGACCTTTAAAATGGTTGATACCTGCGGCGCGGAGTTTGCGGCGCAAACGCCATATTTCTATTCGACTTACGACGAGAACGAGCACGACGAGGCAGTGCCTTACGTAGTGAAGAGCAGGGCGAACAAGAAGAAGAGAATTATAGTTATCGGTTCGGGTCCCATAAGAATCGGACAGGGTATCGAGTTCGACTATTCGTCCGTACACTGCGTCTGGGCGCTGAAAAGGCTGGGTTACGAGGTTATAATTATCAACAATAACCCCGAGACGGTCTCCACCGACTTCGACACCGCGGACAGACTGTATTTCGAAAGCCTTACTCCCGAGGACGTGCAGAACGTTATCGATATCGAAAAACCTTACGGCGTTGTAATAACCTTCGGCGGTCAGACGGCTATCAAGCTTTGCGCGTACCTCGATAAAAAGGGCGTACGCATACTCGGAACTCCCGCGGACAGTGTCGACCTCGCCGAGGACAGAGAGAGGTTCGACGCGCTGTTGGAGCAGTTCGGCATAGCCCGTCCCAAGGGACTTACGGTTATGACCAAGGAGGAGGCTATCCACGCGGCCGAGCAGCTCGGCTATCCCGTATTGCTTCGTCCCTCGTACGTAATCGGCGGTCAGAATATGACCATAGCCTTTACGCAGAACGACATCGAGCGCTATATGGACGTCATTTTGGCGCAGAAGATTGAAAACCCCGTACTTTGCGACAAGTACTTGATGGGTACGGAGCTCGAAGTCGACGCCATTTCCGACGGAGTGGACGTGCTTATTCCCGGCATTATGCAGCACATCGAGAGAGCGGGCGTACACAGCGGCGACTCTATTGCGGTTTATCCTCCGTACAATCTATCCGATGCAATGCTCAAAAAGATTGTCGACGTTTCAACCGATCTTGCAATATCGCTTAAAACGAAGGGCTTAATCAATATTCAGTACCTCATTTATCATAACGAACTTTACGTTATCGAGGTCAATCCCAGAGCTTCGCGTACCGTGCCCTATATTTCCAAGGTTACGGGCGTGCCCATGGTAGATTTGGCTACCAAGATAATGGTGGGCGCAAAGCTCAGAAAGCTCGGTTACGGTACGGGACTGTACAAGAATTCGCCCTACGTTGCGGTTAAAGTTCCCGTGTTCTCGTTCGAGAAACTCAACGACGTAAACTCGCAGTTAGGACCTGAAATGAAATCGACGGGCGAGGTGCTCGGCATAGGCAAGACTATCGAGGAAGCGCTTTTCAAGGGCTTGGTATCTGCGGGGTTCAATATGAAGCACCCCACGAAAAAACGTCCTTCGGGCATTTACTTCACGATTAACGATCAGGATAAATTCGAAATTATCAATATCGTCAAGAAGTTTGCCGACCTCGGCTTGACGTTGTATGCAACCAAGGGCACGGCGGACGTTATCCGCAGTCTCGGACTTGACTGCACGGACGTTGCCAGACTTTCCACCAACGACGAAATTTTCAAGCTGATGGACGACGGCAAGATTGACTACATTGTCTACACGGGCAAGACGGATATAGAATCTATAACCAACTATATGTCGCTTCATCACCATGCGATTTTGCTTGGAATTACCGTACTCACGTCGCTTGACACGACTAACGCGCTCGCCGACGTTATTGCGGGCAGATACAATCAGTTCAATACCGAGCTTGTCGATATAAACAAGCTCAGAACGGAAAAGTTGAAGCTTGATTTCTGCAAGATGCACAGCTGCGGCAACGACTATATCGTTTTCAATAATATGAACGGCGAGATTACGTGCCCCGAGAGCCTTGCAATCAACTTCTCCGACAGACATTACGCAATCGGTGCGGACGGCATCGTAATGATTGAAGAATCTACGGTTGCCGACGCTAAGGTGAGGGTGTTCAACCGCGACGGCAGCGACGGCGGCTTAGCGGCTAACCCCATAAGGTGCGTTGCAAAGTATCTTTTCGATAATCATATCGTCAATTCCGAAACTATCAAAATCGAATGTTGCGGAACTGTCAGAGAAATGAGAGTAAACAGCTTTAATGGCGTGGCAAGCTCGGTTGCGATAAATCTGGGCAAGCCTAAATTTGCAGGCAACAAAATTCCCTGCTCTCTCGAAGGTGAAATCATCGACCGCGAGATTGAGTTGGAGGGTAAAACTTATAAAGTCACTTGCGTTAATGTCGGTAATCCGCACTGCGTAATCTTTGTAGACAGAGTAGAGGAAATCGATATCGACGCTCTCGGTCAGGCGCTGAACTATTCGGGAATTTTCCCTGCGGGGGTATTCTTGGAGTGCGTGCGCGTAGTTAACGGAATAACCGTAAAAATGCGCGTTTGGGAAAAGACGAACGGCGAAACGTGGGCTTGCGGCTCGGCGGCAGCGGCGGCGGCAACTGCGGCTATCATAAACGGCAAGTGCTTAAAGGGTGAAACGATAACCGTTAAATTAAAGGGCGGCGATATGTTCGTCAAACTTGCGGATAACGGCGAAGTTGAGCTCGACGGATTTGTTAAGCAGTCGTATAAAGGAATTATCGAAATTTAATGATTTATCTTGACAATGCGGCAACGACCAGACCCGATTCTGGGTGTTTGGAAGTTGCCGGACAATACCTGACTGAAAAATTTTATAATCCTTCCGCATTATATGCGGAAGGATATAATTTGCACCGCGAATTGGTAAAAACGCGTTCGGATTTGCTCAACTTGGTTGCAAACGACAGAGATTTCGGCATAATTTTTACATCATGCGGCACAGAAGCGGACAATCACGCAATTTTTTTCGGCGGCAGGCGCGGCAACGTCGTGACTACGCTCGGCGAACATTCCGCAGTTTTTTCGGCTGTAAACGAGTTAAAAGAGCGCGGTATAGAGGTTCGGTTTGCGGCTTTAAACGGCGACGGCAGCGTTAATGTGCAAAGTCTTTTAGGTTTGGTAGATAATCAGACTTCGCTTGTATCCGTAATTCACGTTAACAACGAAACGGGCGCGATAAACGATATCAACGCTATTGCGAAAGCAGTTAAAATGAAAAATGCACGTACGCTTTTTCACTCGGACGGAGTGCAGGCTTTCGGAAAACTGCCTTACAGATTGAGCTCAGACGTGGACTTGTACAGTCTTTCCGCACATAAAATCGGCGGAATAAAGGGTACGGGCGCATTGATAAAGCGAAAAAATCTTGCATTAAAACCGTATATTTACGGCGGCGGTCAGGAAGACGGACTGAGAAGCGGTACCGAAAACGTTTTCGGAATTAAAATGCTTGAATGTGCGGCAAAGAAAAGATACTCGCAAATTGAGGAAAATTACGGACACGTTCAGAAATTGAACTTAACATTGCGTGAGCGGCTGGATAAAAATCTGTTCAGATTTATTTCGGGAGAAAACGGTTCGCCGTATATTTTGTGCGTTGCGGCTGACGGCGTGCGCGGGGAGATTATTTTGCACGAGGTCAACGATAAAGGTCTTATTATAGGCACGGGTTCTGCGTGTTCTTCAAACAGCAAAAAGAGGTATTCGCGCATAATTCTTTCCTGCGGAATTGACGAAACCACCGCGGACGGAGTGCTGAGATTGAGTTTTTGCCCCGAAAACACGGTCGAAGAGGTTGAAAAGGCTGCGGACATACTTAACGAAACGGTGAAACGGCGCAAGGAAATAATGGACTGATATGGAAAACGTAATTATAGTAAGATACTGTGAAATACATTTAAAAGGCAACAACCGCGGCTTTTTCGAACGCGTTTTTGCCGAAAATATGGAAAAGGCTCTAAAAGGCATCAAGCACGTAATAAGAAAGCAGAGCGGAAGATACGCGGTAGAGGAATTTGCCGTAAGCGAAACCGACGAAATTATGCGCCGCCTTCAAAAGGTTTTCGGAGTACACACTTTAAGCGTTGCGCTGAAAGTTAAAACAGATTTGGACGAAATTTTCGAAGCGGTAAAAACTTTTAACCCGCAAGTCGGTTCGTTTAAAGTTGAAACTCACCGCGCAGATAAAAAATTCCCCTTAAATTCAATGCAGATTAACGCCGAAATCGGCGGGAGATTGCTTGCCTACAATCGCAAATTGAGCGTTGACGTGCACAATCCGCAGACGGTAATAGGTATCGACTTGCGTGAAAACGGCACGAGCTTAGTGTTTGGCAACCTCATAAACGGCGTCGGCGGTATGCCCGTTGGCACGGCGGGGAAAGGTATGCTTCTCATTTCGGGCGGTATAGACAGCCCCGTTGCTGGCTATATGATGGCTAAGCGCGGAATGAAAATAGAGTGCGTGCATTTCCACAGTTATCCGTACACCAATATGCAGGCTCGCGAAAAGGTTGAGGAGCTTGCCGCCGTTTTAGGCGAATATTCCTGCGGAACTACGCTGAACGTCGTTAAAGTCACTCATATTCAGGAAGAAATTCATAAGAAGTGCAACGGTGACTACGTGGTAACGCTTCTTAGGCGCTTCATGATGAGAATTGCCGAGCGCCTTGCAAAGAAATGCGGTGCGCAGTGTCTTATTACGGGGGAAAGCCTCGGACAGGTTGCAAGCCAGACGATAGAGGGAATGACTTCTTCGGGCAGCGTAATAGAGAGCCTGCCGATTTTAAGACCTCTGTGCGGGTTTGATAAGAACGAAATAATTGAGCGTAGCAGAAATATGGGTGCGTTCGATATTTCAATCAGACCATACGAGGATTGTTGTACGGTATTTTTACCTAAGCACCCCGTAATTCATCCTAAAATAAGTGACGTGCTTGCCGAAGAAGCAAAGCTTGACGTAGAGGGCTTAATAAACGAAGCACTGTCAACGTTGGAAATTGTTAAAATCTAAAAAATAAAGACCTTGCTTTTTACAAGCAAGGTCTTATTCTTATTGATTATACCAGTCCTTATATACAATATCGGGTAGTTTTTCCTGAGTCTTTTCATGCTTAATAATAACTCTCGGCAGTTTGATTTCTTTACCGTAACATATCTTTCCGTCAGCCGAATAGTAGGGCGTTACGCTGTATTCATAGTCGCCGTCGGACGGCTCGTCGATTATGACGTCTTGCCAATTTCCGTTAAAAATGACTTTATTCCCACGTTTTATCAAATATGAATAGTACTTTGTCTGACATAATCGTATTGAAATTTTGTTATTATTTACTAAAATTGTCGGTTTTTTGATTGTGGGTAGGGTAAACCTTGTAGATTGCTCTGTTGGCTGACTGTTGCTTAAAACTTTAACTTTAAGTCTGTTAAGTTGCGGGCAGTTAGTATCGCACAATAAAATTTTATCGTCGTTTTCGTATTCCTCACGGTCGATTTCTATTGTTTCGGTGCCCGTTTGTCTGTCAAGCATTCTGTCACTGCCTTCGCAAATTGTCTGTAAAATGTCCTTCGTGATATTACAGCAGTCTTTTCCTCCGGTAATCTGTAAGTGCTTATTGTCTTTATCGCCTAACCATACGCCTAAGCAGTAGTCGGAGGTATAGGCAATAGAGTAAGCGTCGGTGTTTCCTTCGCTGTTTCCGCACGTGCCCGTCTTGCACGCAACGTCAAAGCCGAGGTCTTTAAGCTTCTTTGCCGTACCCGATTTTGCCGTTTCGCACAAAACGTCGTTCATTAGTGAGCAAGTTCCTTCGGAAAAAACGAGAGTTTGTGATTTATTGTCGCTGTAAATAATCCGACCGTTTTGGTCGCAGACTTCTTTGATAAAGTGTGAGGGCACGAAATTTCCGCCGTTCGGGAACACCGAATAAGCGTCGCACAGCTCTTTCAAGGTCAATCCGTCCTTCATACCGCCGAGAGCAAGGGTTAAATTTTTGTCCTCGTCGTAAATTTTTATATTCATTTTGGAGGCATAGCTTTCCACACTGTGAAAATTCAGCGAATTTAAGGTTTTGACTGCGGGGATATTGTAGCTGTACTTAATGCTGTCGGCAACGGTCACTTTGCCGTGAAATTTTTTATCGTAGTTTTCTGGCGAGTAGCCGCCGTAATTTACGGGCTCGTCGTCAATTTTGGTAAATATATTGACTTTTTTATCGTTAATAGCGGGCGCATACACGAAAATCGGTTTGGCTGTCGACCCGATTTGCCGCTTTACGCTTCCGATTGACGATTTGAACGCAATGACGCCGCCTTCGTTGTTTCTTACAAAAAGCGAGTAATCGCACTCCGCTGAAGTCTTTTCCAAAGCCTGTTGAGCCGCGCTATTGAGATAAGTTTTGATATTTAATTCGGAAAATTGCCCGTAAGGGTCGATATTCAGCTCCTCGAATTCGTCAAAAACAGCCCGAAGATAGGAAGAGCCGTTAGTTCTTGCACCGTCGCGCGTTGCACTCAACGGGGTTTTGATTGCCGTTCCGTAGGTTTTTTTGTCGATAAATGAGCAGTCGAGCATATTTTTGAGTACCGTATTTCGTCTTTCAAGGCATCTTTTTGGATTTTTAAAGGGCGAGTAGTTGTTCGGCGACGTTAAAAGTCCTACCAAAGTCGCACTCTGTTCCAAGTTCAACTCGCTTGCTGGTTTATCGAAGTAGAAGTTTGCGGCGCTCTGTAACCCGAAGCAGTTGTGCCCGAAATAGATTGTATTCAGATACATTTCGAGAATCTGTTCTTTATCGTAGCGGCGCTCCAATTGCTTTGTCAGCTTGATTTCTTTCAGCTTACGCGTTATGGTCTTATCGCTGCTGAGGTGGGTGTTTTTAATGAGCTGCTGACTGATGGTGGACGCGCCTTCCTTAAACGAGCGGGAGGTCACGTTTTTGTACAGAGCTTTTAACATTCGCTTGTAGTTGAGACCGTTGTGTCTGAAAAAATTTCTGTCCTCCGAGGCTATAAACGCGTTAACGGTATCGTCTTTCAGATTTTCGATACGCACGCTTTTACGCTTGGTTTCGTACGAAGCGTCCTCGATTTTGTTTGACTGGTCGTCGAAAACCGAGATGGTCTTAGTGTAGTCAACGAGTTTTTCGGGTTGAAGGTTTGTGTCCGCGGTAATGATAAAGAACGAAGCGAACGCGATGCCGATTGCCACGGAAAAAGATATAAATATAAATACAATAATTTTTAATGCCTTGTTCATCACATTTAGTATTCATAAAATGAAATATTTATTGCAATTTAATTGAAAATTAAATTCAAAAAAGTTATAATTGATATTATGGATAAGTTTTATCACATAGTAACGTACGGTTGTCAGATGAACGTACACGAATCGGAAAAGATCGCGGGCATACTGTCAGTGCTCGGCTATAAAAGCTGTGAACGGATGGAGGACGCCGACATAGTCGTGTTTAACACGTGTTGCATAAGAGAAAACGCCGAAAATCACGCTTACGGTAATATTGGCATGCTTAAAAAGCTTAAGGCGAACAGGCGCGATATGATAATTGCGGTCGGCGGCTGTTTAACTCAACAAATAAACAAGGCGGACGATTTGCACGACAAATTTCCGTACGTCGACATAATTTTCGGCACGCATAACCTCAATAAACTTAAAGAGTACATAGTGGAAAAACAGCGCCGCAAAAAGGCGGTGATTGCAATAGAGGAATGCGACGGTCAGATTGTCGAGGACGATAGACCTTTAAGAACCAGTTTCCCCAACGCGTGGGTAAATATTACGTACGGTTGCAACAATTTCTGTACCTATTGCATTGTGCCCTACGTGCGCGGCAGAGAGCGGAGCAGAAAGTCGGAAAATATCATCGCCGAGGTGAAATCGCTCATTGCGGATGGATATAAAGAAATAACTTTGCTTGGGCAGAACGTAAATTCGTACGGAAACGGCGGCGCGGATATTCCGTTTTACGAGCTTTTGGACAGGATTGCCGCTCTGGACGGGGATTTCAGACTGCGTTTTATGACGAGTCACCCCAAGGACTTTTCCGAAGAGCTCGCCAAGGTTATTGCGAAAAACAAGAAGATTTGCAACTGCGTGCACCTGCCCGTGCAGAGCGGTTCGGACAGAATTTTGTCCGCAATGAACCGTCGCTATACGTCGGGTGATTATCTTAAAAAGGTGGAAATTCTACGCAAATACGTGCCCGATTGCGCCATTACTACGGATATTATCGTCGGCTTCCCCGGTGAAACGGACGAGGATTTCAATGCAACCCTGGAGCTTGTAAAAAAGGTTGATTATGCGTCGGCGTTTACGTTCGTTTACTCCAAGCGCGATGGCACGGTCGCGGCGAAAATGCCCGACCAGGTACCCGAGGATATCAGCAAAAGAAGAATTATGGAGCTAATAGAGCTCGTCAATTCGCAGACTCGCAAACATTCGGCAAAATTCGTCGGGCAGACGGTGGAAGTGCTGTGCGAAGATTACGACTGCAAGAAAGAAATGTACCTTGGCAGAAGCGAGCACGGCAGGATGGTATATTTTAAGAGTGAAGCCGATAAAATTGGCGAGTTTATTACAGTAAGAATTGACGAGGCAAACGGAATTTCACTTATCGGACAAATGGTTTAAATGTAAGAGGTTACAAATGGCAAAGCGCGAACTTTCGAATATGATGAAGCACTACCTGAGCGTAAAGGACAGGTACAAAGACTGCTTGATATTTTATCGCCTCGGGGATTTCTACGAGATGTTTTTCGATGACGCGGTGCGCGCGTCAAAGCTTTTGGATCTGACTTTAACGGGCAGAGACTGCGGGCTCGAAGAGCGTGCCCCTATGTGCGGAGTGCCTTATCACGCGGCGGAAAACTATATTGCCAAGCTGATTTCGCTGGGCGAAAAGGTAGCAATCTGCGAGCAATTACAAGACCCGTCCGAGGCAAAAGGGTTGGTTGAACGCGACGTTGTGAAGGTCGTTACCGCAGGAACAGTAACATCCGAGAACTGTCTGGATGAAAAACAGAACAATTACGTTTGTTCGGTGTTTAAAAGCGGCAATGAGGTTGCTCTCGGCTGGGCGGACATAACCACAGGTGAGATGTGCGCAACTCAGTTTGTCGGCGAAAATGCGGTAAAATCAGCCGTAAACCAGCTTTTAAAGCTTGCCGTTAAGGAAATAATCGCAAACGACGAAATGCTGTTTGCGGCACGCGATTTGCCCGAGGTTGCAAGGGGGGCTTTGCCGCACTTTTCGTCATACCCGGGGTGGGCTTTCAACTTCGCGGCGGCGAATAAAAGCTTGCTTACCCAACTGAATGCAAGCTCGCTTTCGGCGTTTTCAATCGACGGAAAGGTGAGCGCAATATGTGCCACGGGCGCACTTATAGAGTATTTAAGGGAAACCCAAAAGCACACGCTCGTCAACATTGACAGTGTAAAATACGTTTCGGTTGCAAACAATATGCAGCTGGATATGACCGCAATCAGAAACCTTGAAATAACGAGAAATCTCGGAGAAAATAAGAAATACGGCTCGCTTTTATGGGTGCTCGATAAGACGGGCACGAACATGGGCGCAAGGCTTTTATATAATTTAATCTTGTCGCCGTTAGTCGATATCAACAAAATCAACTACAGATTGGACGGCGTGGAAGAGCTTTACAAGGCTACGGTCGTAAGGGTTGGTATAATCGAGCTTTTAAAGCAGATTAAGGATATCGAAAGGCTGAGCGGCAAGATTTCCAATAACGAAATTATGCCGATCGACTGCCTTGCGCTTGCCCAGTCGTTGCTCATAATTCCGCAACTTAAATTCCGTTTAAGCGGATTTTCCTCGCGCGCTATACGCGATATTCAGAACGGTCTTACCGATTTAAGCGATATTGCGGACCTGATAAATCAGATGATTACGCCTGAAGACACTCCGAAAAATTTAAAAGACGGCGGATACATAAAGGGCGGTTTCAACGAACAACTTGACGAATTGCGAAAAATCAAGGCAAACGCGGCGAAGTACGTTTTGGATTTGGAGGCGCGCGAACGTGACGCTACGGGTATACGCACCTTGAAAATCAACTACAACAGGGTCTTCGGCTACTATATCGAAGTGTCCAAGTCGTTTAAAGACGTCGTGCCGCACCATTATCACAGGAGGCAGACGCTGTCCAACGCCG
>CAMWWH010000043.1 GCA_947177975.1 uncultured Clostridia bacterium
AAGGTCTTGAACATAAGGTTGAATTTACGGATGGGGGTAAAGTCGCTCTTGCCGCACGCGGGGCAGACGATTTGTTTTTCGGTGATAAAGCTCTCCAAAGCGTCGTTGTCCATAGCCTCGACCTTTACGTCAAGCCCGTGCTTTTGGCAGTAAGCCTCGACGAGGTTGTCGGCGCGGTGACGCGTCTTGCAGTTTTTGCAGTCCATCAGAGGGTCGGAAAAGCCGCCGAGGTGTCCCGAAGCCTTCCAGGTTCTCGTGTTCATTAAAATCGCGCAGTCGAGTCCCGTGTTGAGGGTGTTCTCCTGAACGAATTTTTTCCACCAGGCTTTCTTGACGTTGTTTTTGAACTCGACGCCCAAAGGACCGTAGTCCCAGGTGTTGGCAAGTCCGCCGTAAATTTCGCTTCCGGGGAAGATAAAGCCCCTGTTCTTGCAAAGAGCTACCAGCTTGTCCTGAGTAACCGCTCTCTTTTTGTCCGCCATAATTTGCTCCTTCGGCGCGCACTTGGCAATAATGCGCCCATAAATAATTTGTAATAAGTTTATGCTTGTGGGCAAAAAAAGTCAAGTTTACCGTAAGTAAATTTTAATTTTTTCGCTTAAATCATATACTTTCGCGCGCGGGTGTGATATAATGACTTTGTATTTTGAAAAACTTTCGGGAGCGTTAAGTACGTATGCTTAGTGACATCGAAATTGCAGAGAGTGCAAAACTTAAAGACATCCGCGAGATTGCGGCAAAGCTGGGCTTGGACGAGGACGGGTTGGAGCTGTACGGCAGGTACAAGGCAAAGCTCAATCTGCCCGAGTTAAAGCCGAAGTCAAAGTTGGTTCTGGTTACCGCCATAAACCCCACGGCAAGCGGCGAGGGCAAGACGACCGTGTCGATAGGTCTTGCCGACGGTATGGCGAAAATCGGAAAAAAGGTGTGCCTTGCCCTGCGCGAACCGTCGCTCGGTCCCGTGTTCGGAATTAAGGGCGGCGCGGCGGGAGGCGGCTATGCTCAGGTCGTGCCGATGGCGGATATCAATCTGCACTTCACGGGCGATTTGCACGCGATAACCGCGGCTAATAACCTTCTTTGCGCGATGATAGACAATCACATATTCCGCGGCAACGCGCTGGATATTCAGACGGTGCATTTTCACCGCTGTATGGATATGAACGACCGCGCTCTGCGCGATCTGACAATCGACTGCCCCGCGGGTACTATGAAGGGTTGCGAAAGCTATTCGAGGAAAGAGAGCTTTTCGATAACGGCGGCAAGCGAGGTTATGGCTATCCTCTGTCTTGCCAAGGATATTGCCGATTTAAAGACGCGTCTCGGCAACATAGTCGTGGGTGAAAACTCGGTTGGACAGTACATATACGCCCGCCAATTGAAGGCGGAGGGCGCAATGGCGACCCTTTTAAAGGACGCAATCAACCCCAATTTGGTACAGACCTTGGAGGGCACTCCCGCGATAGTTCACGGCGGACCTTTCGCAAATATCGCGCACGGCTGTAACTCGGTGCGCGCAACGCTTGCGGCGATGTCGCTTGCCGATTACACGGTAACCGAGGCGGGCTTCGGCGCGGATTTGGGTGCGGAAAAATTCCTCGACGCTAAGTGCCGTATCGCGGGTATTCAGCCCGACTGCGTGGTGGTCGTGGCTACGGTCAAGGCGTTAAAGCTTCACGGCGGGGCGGACAAGACCACCCTTACGGAAGAGAATATACCCGCGCTCAAAGTGGGCTTGCCCAATCTTTTAAAGCACGTCCGCAACGTAAAAGAGGTATACAAAAAGCCCGTCGTCGTGGCTATGAACAGGTTCTTCACAGACACCCCCGCGGAAATCGAAGCGGTTATGAACGCGTGCAAGGAGGCTGGTGCGACGGCTGTATTCACCGACGTCTTTTTAAAGGGCGGCGAGGGCGGCAAAGAACTTGCCGAGGCGGTAATTTCCGCTTGCGAAGTTAAAAGCGAGCTGCACTTTGCATATAATTTAACCGACGGCGTAAAGGCTAAGATAGAGGGTGTAGTCAAAAATATTTACGGCGGCGACGGTGCGGAGTACTCCGAGCTTGCCGAAAAGAAAATCGCCGCGCTGGAAGAGAAGGGCTTGGACAAGGGTTTGCCCGTGATTATTGCCAAAACGCAGTATTCGCTGTCGGATAACCCCGCTCTGCTTGCCGCGCCCGAGGGCTTTAAAATTTACGTGCGCGATATCGAGTACCGCGGCGGCGCGGGCTTTATCGTGGCGATTGCGGGCAGTGTAATGCTTATGCCGGGACTCGGTAAAGTACCCTGCGCCGAGCACATTGACATAGACGGAAACGGAAAAATCACAGGACTTTCTTAATAGGTGAGAAATATGGAACTTCCCGAGGCAACTAATTTTATTGAACAGTATATAAACGAGGATTTGGCAAGCGGCAAGTACGAGGGGCGCGGCAATCAAATCGTGGTGCGCTTCCCGCCCGAGCCGAACGGCTATCTGCACATAGGGCACGTAAAGGCGCTCTGCATAAACTTCGGCGTCAAGGAAAAGTATAACGGCAAAATCAATTTGCGTATGGACGATACCAATCCCGCCAAGGAAGATTACGAGTACGTAAATTCCATTATCGACGCGGTCAAGTGGCTGGGCTTCGAGTACGACAACCTGTTTTTTGCATCCGACTACTACGACAAGCTGTACGAGATTGCCGAAAAATATATTATGGATGGCAACGCTTACGTCTGCGATCTGACGGCGGAAGAGATAACCGCCACGCGCGGAACGCTTACGGAGGCGGGCAAGGAAAGCCCCTACCGCAACCGCAGTGTCGAGGAAAATCTGAAGCTGTTCCGCGAAATGAGGGACGGCGTGTATCCCGACGGCGCTAAGGTGTTGAGAGCGAAGATAGATATGTCGTCGCCCAACATAAATATGCGCGACCCCGTCATTTACCGCATAGCGCACGTGCCGCATTACCGTCAGGGCGATAAGTGGTGCATTTATCCTATGTACGATTTCGCGCACCCCGTGTCCGACGCGTTGGAGGGCATAACACATTCGCTGTGCTCTCTGGAATTCGAAAATCACCGCCCGCTTTATGACTGGGTAATCGAAAAGGCGGGCTTTGCTCAGCCCGTGCCCAGACAGATAGAGTTTGCACGGCTGAACATAACCAACACTTTAATGTCCAAGCGCTATTTAAAAAAGCTTGTGGACGAGGGCTTTGTGTCGGGCTGGGACGATCCCAGAATGCCCACGCTGATGGGCTTGAAAAACCGCGGAGTGCCGCCTATGGCTCTGCGCAAATTCTGCGCGGACGTGGGAGTTGCCAAGAACTACGGCGTCGTCAATATCGCGCAGCTCGAAGAGTGCGTACGCGACGAACTCAATACGACGGCGGAGAGGGCAATGGCGGTCACCGACCCCGTAAAGCTCACAATCACGAATTACGAGGGTGAAGAGGAGCTTGACTTCGAAAAGAACCCCACGGACGGAAGCGGCGCAACCCGCCCCGTAAAGTTTACTGGCAGCGTATATATCGAAAAAAGCGACTTTGCGCTCGAACCTCCGCCAAAGTTCAAAAGGCTGTTCAAAGGGGGATATGTGCGCCTCAAAGCGGCCTATATCGTCCGTTGCGACGACGTTGTTTTGGACGAAAAGGGCGAGGTCAAGGAGATACTTTGCACCTACTTCCCCGAAACGCGTTCGGGCAGCGAGGTTAAGAGCGAGGTCAAGGCGAAGGGCGTTATTCAGTGGGTGGACGCGAAGTACGGTAAAGACGCGGAGTTCGTCACCTACAAGCCCCTTTTAAAGGACGAGGAGTACCCCGATCAGGACTACGCCGAAAGGCTCAATTGCGACAGCATAAGGATTACCGAGGGCAAGGTAGAGCCGTACGCGGCGGAGAGCTCGGACAAGAGCTTCCAGCTCATGCGCACGGGATATTACAAGGCGTGCGGCTGTGCAAGCGGCAAGGCGCGTCTGTCGGAGATTGTTTCACTCAAAGACAATTTTAATAAGTAAGGTAACGAAAACTCATGTCGGCAGTTTTTATAGTATCGCTCATAATATGCGTTGCAATCGGCGCGCTGGTGGGCTTTTTCCGAAAATTTACCAAGACGTCCTTCTGGGGAATAACCGTGCTCGTCGCGCTGTTGTTCGAGAGAATGATAGGGACGTCCGTCAAAAAGGACTCCGACAGCTACGGACTTGCGGTGTTGTTGACTGCAATAATCGTGCTGTTGGTGTTTTCGCTCGTGCTTTTGGGGCTGAGGCAGTTGCTCGCAAAAGCGGTGGCGACGCGTAAAAAACTTTCCGAATACAAAAATTACGACGACAGGGCGGAGAGCGACGCGCTCATTTTAAACGCCGTGGACAACAACGACAGGCACGAGTACAGAAAGCAACTGCGCAAGAAGAAAAAGATTAGGGATTCCGCAGGTATCTGGGGCGTTTTAGACAGAATTTTCGGCACTGTAAACGGCGGGTTGAACGGTTTGGTCGGAGTAGCCGCGGTAATAGTTTTCGTTCTGCTGTTCGCCGATTTGTCGTACATAAGCGGTGTGAAAAACGTCTTTTCGGGTTGCCTTTCGTCGGCAAGCTGGAAGGAACTGGGCACGAATATCGCATTCGACCTGCTTGTCGTTTCCACTCTGTCTTTAAGCATACGCATAGGTTACAGGGGCGGCATAAGCTCGACTGTGAATATAGTAGCGGTGCTCGGACTTGCCGTTGCGTTCGGGTTTGCTTCCTGGTCGATTGCTTCGAGCGAAGCGTGCGCGGGCTCGGTGGAAGCGCTTAAAGACGGAATACTTTCCTCGCTTGCAAACACGCTCGGCGACAAGGTGGATATTATAGCCAAAGCTATTGTAGCGGCGATAATCTTTGCGCTGTCGCTGATAATTATAATAATAGTTGCGGTGTTCCTGCCGAAAATTATCGACAAATTCCGCGAGAACAAAATTTTCAACGCGGTGGACGGCGTTATAGGCGCAATCTTTTCGTGCGCGGTGGTGACACTTCTTATGCTGGTTTTCGGCGGCGCCGCGTATTCTTTAAGCGGTATGGAGTTTATGTCGCAGTTTAACGAATACGCAAAGCAGGCGTGCATAGGCGACGCTCTGTATTCGTGCAACCCCATCGGTTCGGAACTGTTTACGGCGTTCGGTAAGCTGTTCGGCGGTAAATAATAAAGATAAAATGAATGCGGCGCAGACTTTTTTAAGTCTGCGCCGCATTTCCGATTTTAGACCTTATCGGAGAAACTTTCACAGCAAGTGCAGTGCTTGTCGTCGCACGTGCAGCCTACGTGAATTTTATCGAGCGTACAATTGCAGCCGTTGTGGTTATACTTGCAGTTGGATACGTCGCAAGCGATACCGAAATTGATGGTTTCCATATGTTTACCTCCGTAAAATTATTGTGCGCCGCGTTGGGTCAAATTATGCGCGGGTATTGACAAAAGGGACGGTTGCGGGTAAAATATATTAAAAGGAGTACACTATGAAAATCATTTTGTTACAGGACGTAAAGGGTCAGGGCAAAAAGGGCGATTTGCTTGACGTCAACGAGGGATACGCCCGCAATTTCCTGATAAAAAAGGGGCTTGCGGAGGCGGCTACGGCTACCAAGATTAACGAGCTCAACCAGCGCAAAAACGCCGACGAATATCACAAGCGCGAAGAATTAAAGGCGATGAAGGCGCTCGCGGACGAGATTAAAGACAAGAGCTTCACCGTGAATATCAAGGTGGGAGCAAACGGTAAGGTGTTCGGTTCGGTAACCGCGCAGGACGTTTCGGACAGCTTAAAGGCGGCGGGCTACGACGTGGATAAAAAGAAAATCGTGATTGCCAACCCCATCAAGATGGTAGGCGATTACGAGGTAAACTTAAAGCTTGCCGAAGGTATTTCTTCCAAGATAACCGTTTTGGTAAGAGGTCAGGAATAATAAGTTAAAATAAAATCAAAGCCGCGTGGCGAAAAATTTTCGCCGCGCGGCTTTTTACGTTTTGCTGATGTTAGCTTGAATTTTAGCCCAAGCAATTAAAGGACTTGGGTGCAGCGACACGCTGCTTATCTACCCCTAAATCCGCCGCCGCCGTGACCGCCGCCGGAGAAACCGCCGAAGTGACCGCCGTGCGAGCCGCCGCCGGAGAAACTGCCCGACGAGGGCGAGGACTGGGGACGGGAAACGAACGAAGTAGTCATTCTCGTATTCACGCGCCGCATAGCCGCGTTGAACACCATAAAGTCGAACACACTGTTCGAATAGGAGCGCGTCGTCCAGCTCGGAGGCGCAATCGTAAGCTTTGCGAACTTGTTTTCCCAAATATCCGAAACTCCCAGAACGATTGCGTACGGCAAAACCTGATAGTAGAGCTCGGGGTTTTCTTCTAGCATAACCTCAAGCTTATCCTTTTCGGTAAGTGTGATAAATTCGCGGAAGCCAACTATCTGGTTGAGCTTTTCCGTGTACTTTTCGGTGCGGCTTACAATGCAAGCCGACAGCATAACGATGGCAAATCCGACTATGCAAAGAATAATCTTGGGCACAACCTCGACGTAGTAGGAGGGCAGCGCCAAAACGTAGATTACGCCGAACACCGCGGCAAGCAGAGCAACGCCGACGTAACAGAGTATCAGCTTCGACTTTTTGAATTTCAGTCTGTTGTAGCGCACCGTAATCGTAAGCGCGAAAATGACGATTGCGGGTGCTAACATAACCAGCGGAGCGATTAAAAACAGCTTAGCCGATATTGTGGTAAGCGCCAAAACCATGGGAGTAAGCGCCATTACAAGTCCGCCGATAATCGCAAACAACACGGCGAAAGCCATACTCTTGCCGCTGTAGAGCTTGCTGTTCTGTGCGTTGACTTCCTTGGTAACGCTCTCTACCGTAGGATAGAATTTATAGGTCAAATCGGAAATCTTGACGAGCGAGCCGCTCTTGAACAGTTTGTCGTACATTCTCACCTGATAGGATGGCGAACCCTCGGGAAGGCGCGTTCTTATCTGAATGAGTTCGATATCGCCGCTGTCTGCGTTCTTTTCGTCGGGCATATTTATTTTTATGTAGCCCTTATTCGCCCAGTAATATATGAGCGAGGTCACGTCCGACTTGTCTACTTTGTTGTCTATAAGCTTGCCCATAACAAGCGGGTCCATATCGTTCGGCGCTTCCACGTTGACGACGGGGGTAAGTCCGTCCTTGTTGAATAAGAGGAATTTAGCCGCAAACAACAGCGCAAGTATTACGCACGCGACGATTATAACCCAGTAGGGAGTGAGGTCAGTCTTGGTGGACAGCACGCCGTCTTCGAAGTCGAGCTGAAAGGTCACGCCCTGTTTCGGGGGTAAATGGGGTAAGTTTAGCGTTACCTTGTTGCCGACGGGTGTGACGGATGTGCCGTTGCTTTCGGTATCTCTTTCATCTGCAAAATACTTTGCACCCAGCAAACCGTCGGGAAGATTTAAAACTATAGTTACGTTATTCATCTCCGCTTCCGAGCCGAAGCCGATTGCATTGAGATAGAGCGTATTCTTTTCCGCGGGCTTGGTTATCGCGTATTCGTACTTTACGCGGTAGTAGTGGGTCTCTCCCGTCTTGCGCGAGTAGTCGCCCATATCGACCGTGATAAAATTGGTAACTTCCTGCTTGACCTTGTAGGTAAGATGACGTTCCGTGCCGCCGATTTCGTCGAGCTCGTAAGCCTCGATATGGCGCACTCTGTCGCCCGCGTTGACGGGAATATCGTGCATAAAGCCCGTGCTTTCGTAGCCAGAGTAGTGCACTCCCAAATCCATTGTGACGTCCATAGTGCGGTCTGCGCGGATATCGTAGGTCACGTGAAAGTCTGTGAACTCGAAGTCGTACGCGCCCGCCGCGTATACGTTCGCCTCGCCGCCGTGCGAAAAGAGCAGGGCGACAGCCGTTAAAATTATAAGTAAGGAACAAATTATTAACGGAAGCCTTTTGATTTTTTTCATATAATCTCCGAAATAAAAAAAGGGCGAACCTTAAATAAAGCCGCCCTTAAATCAATGTTTTAGAATTTAACCTGTACGTTCTTTCTTTCTTCTTCGCTGTCAAGCTGGAAGTAAGGCATTTTTTCAAGGTGCATCATACTTGCGATAATCGACTTGGGGAAGATGTCCTTTTCGGTATTGAACTTTTTAACCGTGCCGTTGTAGTAACGTCTCTGGTCGGCAAGCGTCGTTTCAATCGATTTGAGCTGATTCATAAGGTCGAGGAAGTTGGTATTCGCTTTCAGGTCGGGATACTTCTCGGCAACCATGTTTATGCTCTTGATTGCGTTGGACACGTTCGCGTCCGCCTCGATTTTCTCGGCGGTGGTAGAGGCGGTTGCCGCGCGGTTTCTTGCCGCAACTACGCGCTCCAAGGTTTCGCTCTCGTGCTTTGCGTAGCCCTTGACCGTTTCAACGAGGTTGGGGATTAAATCGTATCTCTTTTTGAGGTAGATATCGATTGTAGAGAAAGCTTCTTCGCAGCCGTTCTTCATTCTCACGAAGTTGTTTCTTGCGCCGACGCCCCAGCATAAGAGAATAATGATAATGAGAGCACACACCGCGCCTATGGCAATGCCTACAATCACACCCGTATTCAAAAGTAAGTTCATATTGTTCACCTTTATCCTTTATTATTTTTCAGTTCCGCGATTGCGCTCTTTAAAAACGCTTCCGCGTCGGAATTCTTTCTTATCGCCTTTTCCGCGCCGTCGAAGTCGAACCATACGGCTTCGTCGAGCTCGCTCGTGTCGAGGACTATCTCGCCATTTTCGGCAACGACCAAGAAGTTGAGCATTAACACGTTGTGCGGCTCGTGGTAGCGGCTGGACATATATTTGTACTTGACTACGTTCAGGCGCGTTTCCTCGCGGAACTCGCGCGTGACCGTCTTTTCGGCTGTTTCGCCCTTTTTGACGTAGCCGGCGAACAGAATAAAATCGTCCTGCCCCTTGTGCTTGGCAAGCAGGATACGGTTTTTATCTCTGTTAACTACGACCATAGATACCGCAGTGTTGTACTGCGGAAAGCGGAACTCTTCGCAGTGCTTGCAATACGGAACAAGCCCCTCCTGATCGTGTACGAAGAGGGCGAGCTTTTCCCCGCATACGGGACAGTACATAAATCTTCCTCCTATCGCAAGTTTGATTATAATACTTTTTGAATAAATTGTCAATATCGTAATTGCAAATTGAGTTTGACATAACAATACTTATATTATATAATGATGAACGGCGATTATATTATGCCTCGGGGGAAGAATATGAATTTGGACGCGGCAAAAGCGCTTCTTGAAAAATACGGTCAGACTCAGCTTCTGGACTACTACGGCGAGCTTGACGAAGAGAAAAAGGCGGAGCTGTTGTCGGCTATTTCGCAGATAGATTTTACGGCAATTTCGGGCGTTGATTTTCACGCAGAAAGGCAGGTGGGCGAGATTTCGCCCGCAGACGCACTCTCGCTTGCGGAAGTCGAGGCGGGCAGAGAGGAGTTCGAAAAGATAGGCTTGCAGGCTATAAGGTCGGGCAAGGTTGCCGCCGTTTTGCTTGCTGGCGGACAGGGCACGCGCCTCGGACTGGACGCGCCCAAGGGTACGTTCAATATCGGCGTAAACAGAGAGCTGTCGATATTCGGGTGCCAGATGAACAACCTCTTGCAGGTGGTTGAAAAGGCGGGGGTATATCCGCACCTTTTCGTTATGACAAGCACAGTCAACCACGAACAGACGACGGAGTTTTTCGAGCGCAACGCATACTTCGGTTACGACGCGTCGAAAATTCATTTCTACGTGCAGAAGACTGCGCCCGCGTTCTCGTTCGACGGCAAAATTCTGCTCGAACAAAAGCACAAGCCCGTGCTTACACCCAACGGCAACGGCGGGTGGTATTCGTCGTTAAAAGAGGCGGAATGCGGCAGAATAATAGAAGAAGCGGGAATCGAGTGGCTCAACGTCTACGGCGTTGACAACGTCTTGCAGAAAATCTGCGACCCCGTGTTTATCGGCGCAACCTTGAAAAGCGGGCTTGCGTGTTCGGGCAAGGTGGTAAGAAAGGTAAGCGCCGAGGAAAAGGTGGGCGTTTTGTGCAAGGAGGACGGTCTGCCCTCGGTTGTGGAATACTTCGAAATGCCGACGGTGAAAAAAACTTTAAAAGACGCGGACGGAAAACTTATATACTGCTTCGGAGTAACGCTCAACTATCTTTTCAGCGTTAAAAAGCTGGACGAGGTGAGCGCAAACAAACTGCCCTATCACCTTGCGACCAAAAAGATAAGCTGTATTTCGGGCGGCGAGGTGTTCGTGCCCGAAGAGCCGAACGGCTACAAGCTGGAATGTCTGGCGGTGGATTTGGTAAAGCTTATGGGCAGTTGCCTCGGCGTAGAGGTGGAAAGGGAAAAGGAATTTGCGCCCGTAAAGAATATGACGGGTGCCGACAGCGTGGATACCGCGCGGGCGTTGCTCATTAAAAACGGCGTGGAAATCTGATAACGGAAATAATTATGAAAAAAAGAAATTTAAAAAGCATTATAGCGGCGGCGGGTCTTGCGCTTACGCTCGGCATATCGGCGGCGTTCGGCGGCTGTTCGGCTCTGAACGCGCGCGACGGCGTAGACGGCAAGGACCTGAATATCTACGATATATACGCGGCGGCAAAGGCGGAGAGCGGCAACCCGAATATGACCTTTACCGAGTTTTTAAGGGAATACCTCTCGTATAATCCCGACGAAATCGAAAACGCAGTGACTTTGCAGACTTCGATAAACAACTCGCTTTTGTCCTCCGTATCCATACTCGCGCAGTTTGAAGAGTACGTGAACAGCTACAGCGATATTACGAACACTGCCTCATACAGCGGTTCGGGCGTAATTATCGATATCGACAGAGAAAACGGCGATATGACGGTGGTTACCAACTGCCACGTCGTGTATTCGGCAAAGGCGTACAGAGAACGTTTCAATCAGGTCGTCAGCGACGGCTATTCGGACAGCGTGTATTTATGGCTGTACGGCTCGGAGAGCGTGTACGAAAATACCTACAAAGAAAACGCAATTTCCGCCACGCTGATTGCGGCAAGCAAGACGTACGACGTAGCCGTTTTAAAGGTTACGGGCAGCGATATGGTCAAGAGGTCGCAGGCGAGGGCGGCTTCGTGGTCGACTGCCGAGGAAGTGTATCTCGGCGAAACGGTCTACGCCATAGGCAACGCGAACAGTCAGAAGTTGAGCGCCAACGTCGGATATATTTCAAAGGATTTGGAAGAGATTAACGTCGACCTCGGTACGACGGCTTCGTCCGACGTATACAAGTACAGCGTTATGCGCACTTCCGCGGCAATCAACTCGGGCAACTCGGGCGGCGGACTTTTCAATCTCGGCTCGGAAATCGTCGGGCTTGTCAACGCGAAGAGCAAGTCGGACAACGTTGGCTTCGGCTACGCGTTGACCGCGGCTTCTACGAGGCGCGTCGTCAAGAGTATGCTCGACAACTACGCGGCGACGAATACCGAGGTGCACTACGTCAACAGAGTTTTACACGGAATAACCGTCGAAGTGACCGATATGTATTCCTCGGGGCTCAACGATAAGGGCTTTGCCGAGATTTACGAGCAGGTGAAGATTAAAGGCGCCGATTACAGGTACGAGGCTTCGGGCAAGCTGAGCGGCGGCGACGTCTTAAAGCATATCAAAATCACGCGCGGCGGCGTTGTCGTGGAGGATTTGGATATTACGCGCGAGCACAATTTCTACGACGCAATGCTCTCGGCAAGGGCGGGCGATACCGTGGAATTCACCGTGTACAGCAACGGCAGCGACAAGACCGTGTCGGTTACTTTCAATAATTACGAAAAAGCATATTAAGGGAATATGAAATCTTTAAAAGAGTTATACAGAATAGGTGCGGGACCTTCGAGCTCGCACAGTATGGGACCCGAGGCGGCGGCTTTAAAGCTCAAAGAGCTGTACCCCCAGGCAAAATTTAAAATTACGCTGTGCGGCTCGCTTGCGCTCACGGGTAAGGGACACTGCACGGACGCGGTGTTAAAGCGCGTTCTGGGCGACAGCGCCGAAATAATTTTCGATTACGAACGTGAAAATCTGCCCCACCCCAATACTATGTACGTCAGCGTTATAAAGGACGGCAGCGAGGTTGCAAGCCACACCGTGCTTTCAGTCGGAGGCGGCAGAATTGTTTTCGCGGGCGAAACGCTTGCGGAAACTCCCGAGGTATACCACCACAACAGCTTTGACGAGATAAAGCAGTATCTGAGCGACAGCGATTTGCGCCTGCCCGATTACGTCTTTGCCAACGAGCCCGACGCGGAGGAATATCTGACCGAGGTATGGGAGCAGATGAAGGCGACCGTAAAGGAGGGGCTGAACGCAGAGGGCGAGCTTCCCGGCGTACTGCACGTAATGCGCAAGGCGAAGTATCTTTGGCAGAGCAAGCACATAGGCGAAACGGACGAGATTGCCGAAAACCGTATGATTTGCGCGTTCGCGTTTGCGGCTTCCGAGCAGAACGCGGCGGGCGGCAGAGTGGTAACAGCGCCCACATGCGGCTCGTGCGGAGTAATTCCCGCCGTAATGTACTATATGAAAAAACAGCACAAGTTCACCGACAAACAGATAGTCCGCGCGCTCGCGGCGGCGGGTATCGTCGGCAATCTTATCAAGACCAACGCGTCGATAAGCGGTGCGGAGTGCGGCTGTCAGGCGGAGATAGGCTCGGCTTGTTCGATGGCGGCGGCGGGCTTGGCGGAGCTGTACGATATGGATATCGAGCAAATCGAATACGCGGCGGAGGTTGCTATGGAACACCATCTCGGACTTACGTGCGACCCCGTAAACGGCTTGGTGCAAATCCCCTGCATAGAGCGCAACGCGGTTGCGGCAATGCGCGCAATCAACGCGGTGAACATAGCAAACTTTCTTACGTATACCCGTAAGGTTTCGCTGGATACGATTATTTCGACAATGTACGAAACGGGGCGCGACCTTTCTGGGCGCTACCGCGAAACGAGCGAGGGCGGGTTAGCAAAACTGTATAAAGGAAAATAAAATAAGCGGCGCGGTTGCAATTG
>CAMWWH010000044.1 GCA_947177975.1 uncultured Clostridia bacterium
GCACAACGAGAGCGTCTCCGTATTTTTCTCTGTCTACGGGCACGAAAACGGCATAATCCGCGAGGTCTGAGTACGGATAAGTCGTAGTATTATATTCCGTAGTATACATTACGCCGATAGGCTCTTCGGGATTGAGTATATGCAGGGGCTCGTTGTAAGTAACTTTTAACGTAAACGCATATTCCTCATCCATCATCGAGGAGTCTTCTGCAGCCATCTTGTCGCTTATTACCATTTGTTCCGTGTATAAGGGGTCGGTCGACTTTACGTGAGGAGCGGAAAGATAAGTACCGAAAGTCTTGTTTTCGTATAATCCCGTAATATCTATTATGTGTTCGGCAAGCAATTCCTCGTCGGTGTAATAGACTAAACGATCGGGATAATCTTCAAACATAGGCGCGTTGGGTGCCAAATCGGTTACTGCAAATTGAGAATATAAACCGTCGTAGAAAGCATAAAGCATTGATTGATAAGGACTGTCGTCTGCGCCATGACCCCAAACAGCCTTCCAGGAACAGGATACGGAAGCCCATTTTGTCCAAGTCAGTTTTCCGTCGACGCCGTTATCATAGCCCTGATAGCGGTAGATTATATGAAGGTTGTCGTCCTCTAAAAGCTTATCGGCGCCTTTTCCGTTGTAGCTTATGTATTCGGTTAACTGCTTCCTGGGATTGCCGTAATCGTCATACGTAATTCCGTCGGAGTCTGCGGCAGAATAAACGCCTACGCGTGAAAGTCCGTTCGTCGCAGTTGCACAGCCGTAATTGAAGGTTGAAAGCTCGGGATATTTAAGAAGATAGCCCGAAGAAGAAACTTCGCCGTCTGCCGAATGGCACTTGGCGTCGGACAGCGCACCCATATCACAGTAAGCTAACGTTGTATTAGCGGTTGTACTGTTCCATGTAACGTCGTAAGAGTACCAACTGCCTTTACCGTTGGAGTTAGCCGCCGCCTGCTCTACGTCTTCATCAACCTCTTCCTGAATGACGGGGTCTACGTACCATACGTAGTTCCACGCATGAGGCTCGCCCAAATTTTCGATTCTTCCGTTGTTCTTTGTCGCGTCATCACCGTGCGAGTTCTTCGCTACGCTGTAACCGCCTACTACTATGCAGGGGATTTCAAGCTTATCCATAACCGCCTTGAACGCACGCGAATAACCGTTACAAACGGCACTTCCGACAACGAGCGCGCCGTAAGCCGTCTGCGCATCGGATCCGGTGGTTATCGTGCTGTCAATGGCAGCGGCGTCGTTGTATGCGGTGTGGGTGGCTATGTATTGATTTGCGTATCTTGCAAGCAAAACTTCTTCTGCGATACCGCAATAGTCTTTTTGTGCTTCGACTTTTGCGTATTCCGCAACTTCGGCTATCTTTGCGTTATAAGCCGTAATGGCAGTGTTTACTTCGCTTTCGGAAGTAAAGCCTCCCTCTGCGTAGAGGTTAGCCTCTCTTCCGCAGTTTATATATGCGACGTAATCGTTGCCCATACGACCTGCGCTGAGCGTCAACTTGTAAATGTCGATATAGAACAATTCGGGGTGGTCGTAATAGTACGAGTCGCGCGCCGCGCTGAACGCCTTTGGAACAGTAAGGTCTCCGTCGGACACCCAGGATTTGATTTGGCCGGAAGTCAACAAATCTTTAAGGTCATAGTCAACTACGCCGTCTTTAAAGTCGCCGTCCTCGTTCATTTTATCCAGTACTTTGTAGAATTCCTTTGCAAGGGCGTATTCCCTGCCTTCGGCGTCCGTAAGATTATCGTAATAATATACGGACGAAGGAGCTGCATTGGTATCTGCAAATACGGGCTTTGTATTATTAACGGCAAGCAGACTTGCTCCCGCCGCAATCGACAGGGCGCATACTGCGCTTAATCCCGCTACAGAAATACGTTTTTTTGTTAATTTCATAAAACCTCCTGATTTATATTTATATCACCATATAGTTGATCACTTTCGTTTATTATACAATATATTGACAGATTACGCAATTGTTTTAGTTACAATAATTTCATAAATATATATATATTCGCAAAAAAGACCATCGTTTCATATTGCTAAATCGATTACTATGTGATATTATGTACACATAAATTAAAGGTTAAATTTCAAACGCCGATGCTTGAACTTTACTGGACGAAAAACGTCGACCTGCACAGAAAGGTCGAAATACTAATAGAAAGAAAACTCGGAAAGAATTTCGAGATAAAGAGAACGGAGAACGGAAAGCCGTATATCGTGGGCAATCCGCTCTATTTCTCCCTGTCCCACTCCGCAGATCACGCCTTTATCGCGCTCTGCGACAAGCCCGTGGGCATTGATACGGAGTACTACGACAATGGCGGCAGACTGAAAAACTATAAACATATTCTGAGCAGATATTCCGAGCGTGAAAAGCAATGGATTGGCGACGCGTTCGTATACTTTTTTATAAACTGGGTGGTAAAAGAAGCTTATATCAAGATGGTCGGCGGAACGCTTGCGCACTATCTTAAAAGGCTTGAATTTTACCATCATAAGCTGTATTTCGACGGGCGCGAAGTCGATTGCGGATATACCGGCATTGCGGATTGGAAAGCGGGTATTTACGCCGTCTGCGCCGAAGGTTATACGAGCGACCAAATTTTCGACTGTCCTTTAAAAAGATTTCGACTTAAAAAGGGCGAAAGTATTTAAACCTATGGAAAGCAATAAAGAAAAACAAAATCTGGCATACAAAACAAAATACGGCTGGACGTCGATTATACCCGCCGTAATAATTTTGGCTGTCGCGATTGCCTCCGCCTGCGCCGCCTCGGATTGGCATTGGTTTGTTATTATAGCCGTGCTTGCCGCGGCAGGCTTTGCCACTTTCGCAGACGGTATACTTTATTTAACTCTGCCGCAAGTTTTGGTAAAGTACGACGATGACGGAATTTATATCTATAAGTCACGTAAACGCGAAGTATTTATAAAATATGAAGATATTATGAACATACTCGACTACCGCAAATCCGTCAAACTCAACAGCGCCCTAAGCTATACGCACGGAACGTTGCACATCCGCACGCGTGACGGAGCTTACGATTCGTATACCGTGGAAGACGTTACCAAGGTAGCTCAAACGGTTTATAAGCTCAAAAAAGAACACGGATTTCCCGATTTGGGTACTCAAAAAGCGTACTCCCCCGTCGACGAATATATGAAAATGTATAAGCCGCTTGCCGTTATCGGTATGATTGTGTTTATAGCTTGCATTATTACCATGACGGTTACCTTTTCAGTCTTATTCGATAAGTGGGGTTTGATACCTATATTGGGCATTTTAATAGGATTTGGCGGCACCTTTGCCGCAGGAATGATAATTAAAACAATTTACGGTCATATACTCGGCTGTACGGCAAAGAAGCTCGTAACGGCAAAAGGTATCGTAGAGTCGTGCACGTTATCGACTTTAACCGACGACAGAATAAAAGGCGGGACAATTCACACGTACAAAATAAAAATTGACGTCGACGGAGTTAAAACAACCGCCCGCAAAAATTCGGGTCGATATTCCGGTTTACGGTCGGGCGAAAGCGTTTCAGTTATTTATAATCCGAAGCGTCCGCGCAAATGTGTTATCATAACAGATAACTGAATACTCGCCGAACGAAAAACAGGGCACAGAAATCTGTGCCCTGTTTCGCATTTATAATTACTTAATTGTGTTCTTGTAACGTCTTTAAAAAGTTTTCGCAGTTGACGGGGCGGGAATAATAATAGCCCTGAAAATAGTCGCAACCCATTTTTGCAAGCATATTCGCCTGCGCCGCCGTTTCGACTCCCTCCGCCACTATCTCCATATTCATATCTTTTATCATACTTATGGTGTGCTTTAAAAGGCTCATTGCCTTTTCACTGTCCGATGCCGACCAGACCATAGATTTATCCAGCTTTATCAGCTTGAACGGATATTTCATCATCGTAACCGTATTCGAAAAGCCCGTGCCGTAATCGTCCAAAGCAAACGATATACCCTTTTCAATCAATTTGTGCATATTGCCTTTGAGCGTTTCTTCGGAAGCAACCGCCGCGCTCTCGGTCATTTCGAGGTGTATCATGCGGTAATCGAGAGCGTATTCGTCCATTATACCTATCAAGACCTCGTGCAAACTCTCCTGCATACACTGCACTACCGACAGATTGACGTGAACGTTCTCTATACCCATTTCCCAAAGCTTGCGCTCGTTTATAAAGCGGCAGACGTCGCGGAACACAAACTCGCCTATGTCTAAAATCAAGCCGTTCTTTTCGGCAAGCGGAATGAACTCGTCGGGACTGACGAAGCCCAAACCGACGTCCTTCATACGGATTAACGCTTCCGCCGAAGTCAGGCGCTTTTGCTTAACCGAATAAATGGGTTGATAGAACACCTCGAAGCCGTTCTCTTTAAGCCCTTGGCGCATTGCCTGTAAAATGAGCGTTTCGCGCTGACCCTTTGCAAGAATATCCTTGTGCGCGACAACCGTTTCGTTGTGTTCGGCTACGCCCTTTTCTTCAAGGCATAAGTCCATTATGCTCAGAACGTCCTTGCTGTTAGTCGCAACCTCGGGACAGCCGATAAGGCAGGTATTGACGGCAAGCGAAATTTTCGCACCGTTAGACGAGAAAGGCTGTGAAAAACGGTCGTAAATTTTGTCCGTAATATGTTTGCCGTCGTCACCCTCGTTTAACAGTATCGCGTACTTGGTCTGCGAGATTATGAAGACGCGCTTCTTTCCCGCGCCGCGTATGAGGAACTGCACGATTTCTTTTAAAATTTCGCTTTCGCTCTCTTCGCCGAGCGTGTCGCCTATGTAACGCAGTCCGCTTATACGCACGCCCAAAATATTGAATTTTCTGCCCCTGACTATGTTACTGTTGAAAACCGCATCGAATGCAAGTCCGTTGAATGCGCCCTGCCTTTTATCTATGTAATCCTGAGGGTTTTGCAAGGACATATATATGAGCATAACGGCTATGGTTATTCCGAACTGCTGAATGAGAAGTTCGGGCATTACCATCTGTAAAACCACGCATATCACGTTGATTGCAATATACAGGTAAATGGTAATTTCCTGTATCGGCGTGACCGCTTTTCTTTTTACGATAACGAGGATAAGCGAACCTAAAATGTACGAGAAAGTGATTGCATACTGCACGTACAACAACGGTCCGTGAACGTACTCTTTGTTTTCGTTGAACCAGAATATCCCCGCTCCCTTTATGAACGGCGAGATTAAAACGAAGATAATTTGCAGTACGAACGGTCCGAAGATTATCAGATATTCCCACTTATATATCGCTTTCTTATCCCTTACGACGGAAATTATGTAAAAAAGGTAAATTACGGGGTTTGCGACCAGCGAACCCAGATATAATATCTGCGGTACGTAGCACAGCCATAGCGGCATTTGCTGCGTATGTTTAAGCGCTTCGGTACTGGATATATCGAATATTACGGTAAAAAGCGCAACGAACATGAAGGCTATAAAGAACCGCGTCGAGCGCGTTTTTATAGTCTGCCTGTAAAAAAAGCTGAACATTACCGCTGCAATTACGCATATACCTGCGTAATCGAAATACAAAATGTAATTCATAAGTTTACTCTTTACCTGATACAAGTTGATTATATCACAGCAAATCTTAATTTACAAGTCAGTTAATTAAACAATTTTTTAAAGTAAGCATATATTATACAGATACGTGTTTTCTATTACTACATATTCTCCCTTGCGGCGCAGGGGCGGGTATGTAGTATTTTTTTACGAAAGGAGTTTTTATGCCTTTTATTCAACGATTCTCAGACGTTAAAAAGGGCGGAATTACTTTCAGCGGCAACACGCTCGGTTTGAGTAAAGCGGCTAATCAGAACGCTCCCGGCACGGAAGGTTCGATAGGCGCGTTTACCAGTCTTGACCCCTCCTTGCAGGTGGGAACTTTCCCCGCGGGCACTACCCTCGACTACACCAAAAACGGGTCGAGAGCCAACCTCACTTTTCCCGCAGGCTCGACGGTTCTCTACGCCGAGCTGGTATGGGGCGGGCTTTTCCGTTCCTCCGCTAACAATATTTCCGCTCTGACAAATAACAGTATAACGTTTACGACTCCGCAGGGCACGTTTACCGTCGCGCCCGACCCCGCAACGGCGCAGAATTTCAATATCACCGCCGACAATATAACCGTGGGCTTTTACGTGCGCACCGCCAACGTGACCTCTCTCGTTCAGGCGGCTCTCGGCGGCTCTTACGCAGTGCAGGGCGTGCCCGCCTTAATCGAAGCCATAGACAGCCGTACGGCGGACACCAACCACGCGGGCTGGACGCTTGCCGTAGCTTACGAAAACCCGACCTTCCCTCTCCGCAACCTGACAATCTGGAGCGGCGGCACGGTCGTTTCGCCTAACACTGGCAGCACGACCATAACCGTATCGAACTTTCTCACTCCCGAGGTCGCGCCGATAACGGGTAAAATTTTCGTATCGGCTCAGGAGGGCGACGCGGTACTGACGGGCGACCAGATGCTGTTCGGGCAGACGATACCCACGCTTCAGTTATTATCGGGCGCAAACAACCCGCAGAACAACTTTTTCGCTTCGCAGATAAACAACTCGAACGGAACTCTGGACGCCTCGGGTACGTTCGGCAACCGCAACGCAAACGCCGCCGCGGGCACGAATACGACGGCTTGCCGACAGGGCTGGGATATTACCGCCGTGGACGTTTCGGATAAGCTCGCCGCAAGCCAGTCGAGCGCCGTTATCCGCTTTACCAGCGACGGCGATTTATACGTTCCCAACGCGCTCGCTCTGCAAATAGACAGCAAGGGCGCAAACGTCGTTATCACCAAGTCGGCGGACAAAACTTACGCGGAAGTCGGCGAAGAAATAACCTATACTCTCGTTCTCGAAAACACGGGCACTGTCGACGCGCTCAACGTTACAATCAGCGATTTACTTCCGCCCGAAACCACGCTTGTAAGCGGTTCGGTTACCGTGGACGGAGTACCCTATGCGGGAGCTCTTCCCGTCGTTATTTCAAGCATATCCGCGGGGCAATCGGTTAATGTGACCTTTAAAGTCACTGCAAATTCACTGCCCGCGGTCAATCCCGTTTTCAATATCGCGCGCGCCGATTACTCGTTCTTCCCCTTCGCGGGTTACCCCGCAACGGGCTTTTCGAACTCCAATCCCGTAGCCGTTTATATCACCGTAAGAGAGGTGACGAACGTTAAAAGCGTCGACAAAGCTTTTGCGGTTAAAGGCGATATTTTGACCTATACTTCGGTAATAAAAAACACGGGCAGCGTACCCGTGACCAACGTTATATTCAAGGACGAAATACCCGCGGGAACGACCTTTGTAGACGGCTCGGTTTATATCGACGGCACAAACTATCCCGCATACAATCCGCAGACGGGCTTCTTTGCGGCTAACCTTACGCCGCAGGCGAGCGTAACCGTGACCTTTCAGGTACAAGTAAACTAAGGAGATACAAATGATAATACCCAATCAGTCAAACGTAGCTTTCAATTACGTTCTGCCCGACGGCGAGATTATTGCCGCCGAGTTGGACAGCAATATCGTAAATACGGAAATTTTAACCTATTCCGTGCCCAAGGTCAAAAGCGCGGATAAAACCTTTATGCAGGAGGGCGAAACGGCGCAGCATACCGTCGTTATCACCAACAACTCGCAGACCCAGCTTTTCAACCTCGTGTTCAAAGACACTATGTCGAGCGGCGCGACCTACGTTGCGGGAAGCGTTACCGTCAACGGCGTATCCCAGCCGTCTTACGACCCCGCGGCGGGCTTCCCTCTGCCCCCTCTAAATCCCGGGCAGGTTGTTACCGTAGAATATACCATTCAGGCGAACAACCCCGTAACGCAGACGCCCGTAACCAACTACGCAACTCTCGACTATACGGTTGACGACCCCTTGCGCAGTGACGTCAATTTCAGCGAGAATACCAACACGGTGTCGATAGACATTATTTCGAACAGATTGACCGTAGTCAAGAGCGTCGACAAGGCTTACGCCGTCAAGGGCGACACTCTGCACTATACGACGGTTATTACCAACACGGGCACGCTTTTAAAGAGCGACCTTATCTTTACCGACCCCATCCCCGCGGGCACGACCTTCGTTGCGGGAAGCGTGAAAATCGACGGCGCGGCTTATCCCGCATACAATCCGCAGACGGGATTTGCTCTGCCCGACCTCGCCGTGGGGCAGTCTGTAACGGTTGAATTCGACGTGACGGTGAACTGATATGAACGAAATAATCAACACCTCTTTTATAACCGATTATTCGGGCGAACCGCCGATTGTGACTTACAGCAATCCCGTAACCACGGTAATACGGCAAAACCCGCCCACAAGAATAACGAGAACCACCGTCTGTCTGAACTGCGACTGCTGTAATTGCTGTAATTGCGGCTGCGGCTGTAACGATAACTTTTAAACGAAAAATCCCGACGGCATTTTTGCCGTCGGGATTACTTTATTTCGTCTTGACCGCGCCGTTGTCGCACTTATTGCCCCACGAGTCGATGAGCTCGTCCCCGCGGTATACGCAGATAATTTCGCAGTGGTTGGCGCATTTGCCGCACTCGAAGCCGCGCGTTTTGAACTCGATATCCGCGACGTCAAAGGAAAACGCTCTTTCCTTGCCGCTCCTTTTGGCAAGCACGGCTACGCCGAACGCGCCCATAAGATGTCCGTTTTCGTCGACGATTACCTCGTGACCCACCTGCTCTTCGAACGCTTTCTTAACTCCCACGTTCTTGCTCACGCCGCCCTGAAAGACAATCGGCGCGTTTATCTTTTTGCCCTTGCCTATATTGTTGAGATAGTTGGTAACGACCGCCTTGCAAAGCCCCGCTATTATGTCCTCTTTCTTGTGACCTATCTGCGCCTTGTGCACGAGGTCGCTCTCGGCAAAGACGGTGCAGCGCGCGGCGATATTGGTCGG
This sequence comes from uncultured Clostridia bacterium, assembly GCA_947177975.1. GTDB lineage: Bacteria > Bacillota > Clostridia > Christensenellales > Borkfalkiaceae > Coproplasma. The sequence goes on from CAMWWH010000044.1 coordinate 8,975, forward strand.
TTTTTTAGAGGTCAGCGCGATTGCGCCGAAATCCTCCACCGATACGCCGAGTCTGTGCGCCTGACTGGATAAGAACGAACCCGTACCCGCCGCGCACAGCGTGTTCATAGCGTAGTCGACGACGAAGCCGTTTTCTATAATTATAATTTTACTGTCCTGCCCGCCTATTTCGAAAATCGTGTTTACGTCGGGGTGAATTGTCGTCGTGCCGATTGCGTGCGCGGTTATTTCGTTTTTAACCACGACCGCGCCCGTCATAACGCCGATAAGCTTTCTCGCGCTGCCCGTAGTGCCGACGGCGACAATCTTTACGTCTTTGCCGTCGAGCTGTTTTTCAAGCGCTTTTAACAGCCTTTTTACCGCGCCCGTGGGGTCGCCCTCGGTCCAAAGGTATTCCTTTGCCAGAATGTTGTTTTCACCGTCGATGACCACTCCCTTTGTGGAAATCGAACCTATATCTATACCCAGATAAGCTTTCATTTTTACTTGCCGCTCCTTGCTTCAACCATATCGTAAAACGCTTCCAACCTCGTCTTGATGCCCGTTTCGCTCGTCTGCGAATCGAAACTGAAATGCAGTACGGGAATATTGAAATCCCTGCTCACGTTTTGCAGAATGGGCATTGCGTCTATTTCGGGCGTACAGCCGAACGATTTGACCTGAATTATTCCCGCACAGCCTTCCTTTGCGAATTTTATTGCTTCGGCAACCGTGCAGTTAGCCGTCGCGCCCAGATTGAATTTGGCGTACTTTTTCGCCGTTTTCTGCGATTTCCTGTGCTCTTTGTTTATAAGTGTGCTTGTTAAATTCATCTGACGGTAAACTTCCATACCGAACTTGGCAAGCTCCTTTTCCATAAAGTAGTTGGAAAACGGCTCCTGCACGGTGTAATAGTCGCCGATAAACCCGACCTTTATCGTCTTGGCGGGCTTGTTCAGCTTTATGCCGTTCAGCTTTTTCCAGTAGGTTTTACCTAACTTCTTCAGCTCCTTGCCGTCCGACAGGTTTTCGAGCTTTTTCAAAAACTCTTTATACGTTCTATCGAACTCGCCGTCGTTCACCTCGAAGCCGACGTTATGACGGATAAAGTCCTCGAACTTGTCCAACATTTTTATGATTTTCAGCGTGACGGGCGCCGCCTTGACGATTTTGGCTATCGACATCTCGGGATTGATTATCCTGAAATTTTCGAAAATCGACTTAGGCGAATGCCAGTCCACCGCCGCCATATCGAAAAACTCGAACTTGTAGCCCATATCGTGCAGAATACAGTCGTTCAGCTCGCCGTAGTAGTTGAGCCGACAGCCGCCGTAAATCTGCATAAGACAGTTTGCGCCCAAGTCGAGCGCTTCTAAATAACAACCCATACAGTACTTGAAAGGCACGCAGACGTAGTCGGGACTGTACTTACTGCCCAGTTCCAACGTGTTTTTGGTGATGGGCGGCGGTATCAGGTATTTTACCTCGAACCCGTTTTCGAACAGATATTTAAACGCATAGGCGTAGTTTGCAATGTGCGGAAAACACGCAACGACTTCGCGGTGTGTCATGCTCTCTCCTTCTTCAACTGTATAATGTCCACAAAACTTTCAAGGCGCGTTTCCATACCCGCCGTGCCGTCCTGCGAATCGACCGTAAGCGTAATAATCGGCAACTCCTTGTATTTCCTGACAATCAGCTCGTTTACCATACTGTCCGTGCCGCAGGGGAACGTGGTCAAAAGTATAACTCCGTCCACCTCGTCCTTTAATAGCTCGATTGCGCCTAAAAGGTGTCGGTTGTACGCCCAAGGCATAGTTTTAGATACTTCCAGCGAGGCGCGGATACATTTCGCCTCGTTCATATATTCGGCGATAATCGGCTCGCACCCGAGCGATTTGAGCGTGCCGAGCACCGGCTCGCCCACGTATTTGTCGCCCACGTTGTAAGCGTGCGCAACCAACAGAATTTTGATTTTTCCGCTTTCCTCCAAGACCTTTTGCTGGTGTTGTTCGCGAAACATTTCAAAGTACTGCTGCGCCTGCTTTGCAGTTGTATACGCGTACTTTATCCGCGAACGCTTTACGCCCAAAAACTTGCCCATCTTTTTGACGGCTTTTCTTTCGCGGTTGTACTTCTTGTCGTATACGTTGTAGAACAGCGTCTTTATATTCCTGTCGCGGAAGGTGTTGCATACCAGATCGGTCTGCGCCAAGAATTTCGTACACATTTCGTAACCGCGGTGAAAAGCCACGCGCGGAATGAAAATATAGTCGCACTTGTCGATTAACCAGTCTATATGCCCGAGCAATAGCTTGGTGGGAAGGCAGGTTTCGTCAATCGAGATATTCTCGCCTCTCGTCAGTATTTCTTTGTTCGTTTCGGGGCTGACGATATATTCCGCGCCGATTTCGTCAAAGAAAGTCGTCCAGAATTTTTCGTTCTTATAATATAAAAGCGCCCTCGGTATTCCTATTTTCATAAGTTTATTTTGCAAAGAACGCAACTGCTATCGCGTTCGGTCCTACGTGTGTTCCTATCGTACTGCCTATCATATAGGCGGGTATATTTTCGGTCTTGCCCTTCCAGAGGTGCTCGCTGTCTTTAAGGTATTTTTTGAGGTATTCGTCCGATAACCCCGAATATCCCAAGACGTACGGCATATCGAAATCTATGCCGCCGCACTTTTCGACGAGCTGATTTAAAAGGTTGTTGCTCTTCTTCGAGCCCATCGCCTTGCCCGCTAACTTGATTTCTCCGTCGACAATCGAAATGACGGGCTTTATAGAAAGCATTTCGCCCGCTATCGCCGCAACCGAGGATATGCGCCCGCCCTTGCGAAGATACGTCAAGGTGTCCAAAACGGCAAGAAGCTGTATTTTGTTCTTCTTGTCGTCAAGCTCTTTTACGGTTTCGGCGGCGCTCTTGCCCGACTTTACGAGCCTTATTGCGTACTGCAACAAAATTCTTTCGCCTATGCACGCCTCTATACTGTCGACGACGTGAATTT
>CAMWWH010000045.1 GCA_947177975.1 uncultured Clostridia bacterium
AATAGCCGCACAGCCCCCGCTGCCGTTTTAACGGTTTGCCCGCTCACTGATATTTTTCGGGAAGAGCGCGCTTAATTTACAGCCGTTATTTTAAGTCGGAAGACCTGCCTTTGGATAGGATGAACGCAATCTGAGGGGACGCTTATTTGCGGGACGGTCGCAGCTTTTCTGCTACGGCTTCTTTTCGCGTTTCCTTTTTTGTGTTTTATTAAGGGAACGATTTTTATTTTAAGGAGAAATACAAATGAAGAAACTCACCAAGCTTTTTGCGGCGATAATCGCCGTATGCACCCTCGCCCTCTGCTTTGCCTTTGCGGGCTGTGCGGACGACGACCGCGGCGAACCGAACGGTCAAATCGGGAACGGTCACGTGATTGTTTACGCGTTCACCGCAGACACCGACGACGGCTCTATGCTCGATTATATGAACACTTTAAAAACGGCGGGCGATTTGACTTTCGAGGGCAGCGACAGCGACTACGGATTTTATATCACGTCGGTTTTGGGTATAGGCAGAAAAGTCGTCACCTCCACCGCCAACTCTTACAGCGGCTGGGACTGGGCGGTTTATACCACCGTCACGACTATTGACGGAGTTACTTATTCTGGCACGGAAAATTTCGAGTACTGCGGCATAACCTTTTACAAGGCTTCCTACGGCGTATCGGGTATACCCTGCGTTAAGGACGCGAGCTACGCTCTCGTTTACGAATTTTCTTCGATGAGCTGGTAAACAAAATGAAATTCAAGCCCGCCGCAACGGCAAAAAATATCGCTTATATCGCGCTTATGACCGCTCTTTTAATAGGCGGTCAGTTTGCGCTGAGCTTTGTGGCGGGAGTGGAAATCGTAACCGTTTTGCTCCTTAGCTTTTCGGCTTACTTCGGGGTGATAATCGGAGTTGCCACGGCGGTCAGCTTTTGCACTTTGCGCTGTCTGATATGGGGCTTTATGCCCAACGTCGTATTGCTGTACTTTATCTATTACCCCCTTTTCGCTTCTCTTTTCGGGCTTTTGGGCAAGATTAAAGACGAAACGAAAACGTGGCTTTTGATTACCGTCAACGTGCTTCTGCTTGCAATTATCTCGGCGGCTTTGTGCTGTGCTCTTTTCGATATAATTAAAATTTCTCGGCTTTACAAGGCGACGGTTACCGTATTCTTATTCGTCGTTGCGGGGCTTTGCGGCGGTCTTTTAATAACCTTTAATATTCTTTACGCGCTTGTAAAACGCAAGGTTTTATCAAGCGGCAAGCCGCTGAAAATATTTCTGTTGACCGCCGTAGCCGCAGTGTGTACTGTTTGCTTTACCCTTTTGGACGATATAATCTCGCCGCTCATAATCGGTATGGACAGGCTGACCGCCCTCACCTACTTTTACGGCTCGTTTCTTGCGATGCTGCCGCAGGTCGTATGCACGGTTGCAACAGTGAGCACGCTTTACTTCCCGCTCACCTTTGCGCTGACAAAAGCGTGCCCCAAGTCCAAATTGTATTGACAAAGCCGACAAAAAGTTATAAAGTGTGTATGATGATTTACACCGTAACCTTTAATCCGTCTTTGGATTATTACCTAAAAGTTAATAATTTGAAGCTCGGCGCGGTCAACCGTTCGAGTGCGGAGCGGCTCACCGTGGGCGGCAAGGGCATAAACATTTCGAGGCAACTGAAAAATCTCGACGATACGTCGGTTGCTCTCGGCTTTGTCGCGGGATTTACGGGTCAGGAGATACGCAGTGAAATAGAGAACCTCGGATTAAAGCACGATTTAATCGAGGTGCACGGGCGCTCGCGTATCAATGTTAAAATCAAGTCCACCACCGAAACGGACGTAAACGCGACGGGCGCTCACGTGACCGCCGACGACGTCAAAAAGCTTGCAAGCGAGCTGAAAAAGAAGCTTGTCGGCGGCGACTACGTTATTATATCGGGCAACGCTCCCGCGCACCTGGGCGACGAGGTTTACGCCGATTTAATCTACGAGCTGGACGAGGTCGACAACGTCAATTTCGTCGTGGACGCGTGCGGAAAGCTTTTAACGGAAACGCTTAAATACAGACCGTTTTTAATCAAGCCGAATCTTTTCGAGCTTTGCGAAATCTTCGGACTTCCCACCACTATCAACACGAAGGTGATTGCCGAGTACGCGAGAAAGCTTCAAAAGCACGGAGCGCGGAACGTTATCGTATCGATGGGTTCGGAAGGCGCGGTTATGATTTCGGAAACCAAACAGGCTATGTACGTGCGTGCGGCTCGCGGACAGCTTGTAAACTCGGTCGGCGCGGGTGACTGTATGGTCGCGGGGTTCGTTCACGAGTATATACGAACACAGAACTATTTCAAGTCGCTGAACTTTGCCACCGCGGCGGGAAGCGCGTGCGCCTTTACTGCAGACATTCCCACCAAAGAACAGATTGACTACGTTGAAAGCATAATGTTGTAATAAAATGAAAAGAGCCCCGCGGCGCAACTGCGCCGCGGGGCGTTTGTTTTAATTCCTCTTTGTTTTCGATTTGAATATCAATGCGGCGAGGAACGAGAAAACGACCGCCGCGGTTATGCCCGCGCTTGCCGCCGCAAGGCTTCCCGTAATAGCATAGAAAAAGCCCTTTTCCGCTCCCTTAATCGCGCCGTTGGCAAGCAGATATCCGAACCCCGAAATGGGTACGGTTGCGCCCGCGCCCGCAAAGTCAACGAGGGGCTGATACACTCCTATTGCCGTAAGCACAACTCCCGCAAGCATAAAGTACACGAGTATTTTGCCCGCCGTAAGGTCGGTGAAATTTATGACAATCTGCGCGATTACGCATATCGCTCCGCCCACTGCAAACGCCTTTACAAATGCTAAAATTATGTTTAAAACTTCCATTCCCATATTGATTACCCCCGTAATATGGCTTAACTAACGTCTTTACAACTCCAACTGCACCGCGTGCGAAATGCACGGTATAGACTCGCCCTGACCCGACGAAACGGTTGACAAAAGCGCACCCGTGGCGGCGAACAGTACGCGCTTGTACTGACCCGCACGCATCTTGGTCAGGATATAAGAGTTGAGCACAACCGCACTGCAACCCGCGCCGCTTCCGCCCTGAAATTCGTCCTCGATAACGTTGTAAATTATCTCGCCGCAATCGACGTGCTTTTCGGAAATATCGAAGCCCTTCTCCCACGTCAGGTCTTTTAAAATTCTCGAACCCAACGCGCCGAGGTCGCCCGATACGATTATATCGTAATCGTCGGGCGAGGTCTCCGTGTCGCGGAAGTGCCGAATAAGCGTATCGGCGCAAGCGGGCGCCATTGCCGCACCCATATTGTTGACGTCGGTCACTCCGTAATCGACCACCTTACCCATAGTGCCGTTGACGATTTTAATTCCGTCGCCCTGATTGGCTATAACGCAAGCGCCCGCGCCCGTTACCGTCCACTGCGACTGCGGCGGGCGGGTCGTGCCCTGCTCCAACGGATAGCGGTACTGCCTTTCAGCCGACGCGAAATGACTGCCCGTAGCGGCAACCGCTCTGCGGCAGTAGCCCGCGTTGACAAGCGACGCGGCTAAAAGCATACTCTCGCTCATTGTCGAACACGCCGAGTACAAACCTAAAAAAGGTATATCGAAATCGCGCGCGGCAAAGCTCGCCGAAATTATCTGGTTTAAAAGGTCGCCCGAAAAGAGCACGTCAATTTCGTCGCGGTTGAACCCGCCGTTCTTGATTGCTCCGTCGATGACGTTGGACAGCATTTTGCACTCCGCCTTCTCGAACGTGCTCTCGCCGTACATATCGTCAGAGAGCGCCGTTTCCACGTATTCGCCTATTATGCCCGCACATTCCTTTGGTCCTGCGACGGACGATGTTGATACAATCCGCGGCGTATTGTTAAAAAAAATCGTGTGACCGCGTAAAAGTTTTCCGTTCATTAAAAATAGTTTAAATCATTAGAGGTAAATTTATACAAAAATAAAGAGAGCAGTTAAATCTGCTCTCCTGATTCCGTGATTATGATATTTTACGTATTCGCAATCTTATTAAACCACTTATAGCAGTTATATCATTAGCGCAAACAATTAAAAAATATCTTTTGTTTGCTACTAAATCGGTCTGTATTAACGCTTGGTAATTCCCCGCGCTATCATCATCATATAAACAGGAATCCGTTGATGTAGGGTCAATAAAATATAAAAATGTATCAATATCATCAGTCATTAATGTATTAATCTTAAAAGTACCATTTGTGACTGGCGTAAAACATATTGCCTTGGTAGTGTTTAGTTTAGATGTATAACCACAAGATGGCTTATCCGAATTTAAATGCAAAATATCTTCATATGTAGAATATACTTCTTGTGCAGGAGTAATACCGATTTTTATTGAACCGCATGTTATATATCCACTACTATTATATTGAGATTTAAACTGTACTCTGAGAATATATGGCTTATTTGTCTCAACCGTATAACAAAACAATGAATTTAATTCATACCCCGAATTATCATCATAAGCCAGTTTACGATTTTCAGCATCAAACAAGTATAATTCAACATCATTCAAACCAAAAGTTTGAAACAGTTTGTTACCGGCTGTCTCAAATGTAACATAATAATCTTTATATGCGTAGCCATTTTGAGGTATATCAGCTACCCTTTCTTCATAGCGAGAATGCGCAATCATATTTATAGCCGCATCTGTTCTATGTCCACATTCATTACATTTATACTGAATTCTAGAAGTTGAGCCAATTAAACCAGTAGCATTGTAATCGTGCATATGATTTATTTTCAATGTAATATAGCTATAACACCATGAAGAATTAACCCAAATATTCAGTTCGTTAGACCCCCAACCAAAATGAGTAATGTACCCTAAATAAGAATCGCTTGAACCTGAATATTTGTAATTATGATAGCCATATGCTACCACATAGTGATCCGATCCTCCTAAGCTTTTTTGCATCAAAATAAGAACAGGTCGTCCTAAATCTAATTCTGATATTATCCCATCTGAACTGACAGGTTTAGAACCAAACCACCACCCACCATCTTTGGAACTAATTGTGTAATTTATATTACCGCTAATCTCTTTATTCCTTGCTGATAAAATATTATTAATGCCGTCTTTAACTTGAGAAGTTGTTGCATTTCCAGGAATGTTATTTACTACATAGTGAAAATAGCTGTTAGTATCATCGCTTCCATCTTCATATTTACCTCGTGTACCTAATGTAAATGAAGACATTTTCATAGGATCCTCACAGTAATTCGGATTTAATGAAGTGTTTGTAGGGCTACCATTTAAATATTCATTTGCTATTATACGTCTATCCGAATAATAATTATGATAGCTAAGCAATAACTGAGCAGCAACTGCACCACATTTATCATTCTGGTTATAACCGTGCATAGGCTCCGCTAAAAAATATCTATAATTGGGTATGTATGTTCCATCTGTTACCGCAATAAGGTTAGCATCATCTAATTTTGGCTTTTCACCAACCGCATTCTCCTCAGTAATATCACAAATGTCTTGTATTTCAGTAACTAAGCTTTCACTTACAAGAGAATAATCGAAATCAATTGATCTTTCATACTTACGAGTCTTATAATTACTTAACAACATTTCTCGGACTTCGTTTGAATAAGCCTGAGCAGATTCTTTTGTTATATAAAAGCATTTTTTCGATACTGTATTAACAAAATGATCATTTTCTTTGAACAAGTAACAACTTGGACCTCCGTAATATTTATTAGAATATGAATTAGGATAATTAAGTTTCCCTTGTGCCGAATATTCTAACAACTCCATTGTTTGTTTTAAAAATACTGCATACCCGTCATTTTCAAATTCCACGTAAATGTAATCTGCGGTTTCATCTAAATTATAAAGATATTCACAGTTTTTAATTTTTACTTCCCCAAACAATTCTTTTGTTACTTGCTCAATATTATACTCTGTCTCATCAACTAATTTGGTTTGAGTAGGGTATATCTTCAAATCACTCAATGCGGAAGCTTCGGTTGAGGTAGCGGAAGCTTCCATTGCGGCATTTGAACTCAAATTAAATATACCCGTGACTGGTATTGAAATAAACACTATAATTGCAACGCAAAATAATTTTAAACACATCTTAAAAAATTTCATTTTAAATAGTTTCATTTCAATCTCCTATTAAATTTTACAATCAGTTAATTTTCTTCGAACTCGACAGAATCTATATTTAATAAATCGAGTTTTACAACAAACCAACGTTGATAGGGGACAGATGCATCTCCGACTCCTGATTTTGACTCCATTTTGTAATTTATCTTTAATATTCCATTTTGCATATCTAAACTTTTAATTTTGTTATTTCTATGATATATAGTTGTAAAGGTAAACACGATTAGCATCTGATTATCAAAATCAAAATCAAATTCGTTCAAATCGGAAATAAAAATTTCATCGTACTCTTCCTGATTATCAACAATAAACGTTCTTGATTTTGGATTAGATTTGTCCGCAGAATTAATCTCACCACCTATGTCAAAATAAGCGCCGCGTGTACGATTTTCATTTAAAAATTCTTCCCTTATCCAATCGTTAGCATTATCGTACAGAACTGCATTATATTTGATACTATTATTTCCGCACCCTGCCAATACACATAAACTAATAATTATAGTTATGCATAGAAAAGCTATTCTTTTTACCATATAAAAAACTCCTAACTTATTAATTTTATCATAGCATATAGGTCAAAAAAGACAGTATCTGTTGTTAAAATTACATTTTGTACTTAATTTAACTGCTTAAATATCGCATTATTCTCGTTTACACAGTCCTTCTTTCGGAGCGGAAAGCGAGTTCGCCGTCTTTGAGCTCGACGGTTACCACCTCTCCGGGGAGGATATGTCCCGCTAAAATTTCGTCGGACAATCTGTCCTCTATACGTCTTTGCACTATGCGCTTCATCGGGCGAGCGCCGTAAACCTCGGAATACCCCTCCTCGATGAGTTTATCCATTGCCTCGGGCGCAATCTCCAAAGAGATACCCTTCTGGCGCAGACGCACGCGCAGTCCGTCGATAATCTTGTAGCAGATTTTGCCCGCCTCTTCCTTTGAAAGCTTGCGGAAGATAATCACGTCGTCTAAACGGTTTAAGAACTCGGGACGGAACTGCTCTTTTAAAGCGTCGTTAATCTTTTCCTTCATATCGTCGTAGCCGTCGTCGTCGCTGTCGGCAAAACCGAAGTTTGACATTTTCTTAATCTGGCTCGCGCCGACGTTGGAGGTCAGTATAATTATAGTGTTTTTAAAGTTGATTACCCTGCCCTTGCTGTCCGACAGTCTGCCGTCGTCGAGTATCTGCAACAGAATATTGAACACGTCGGGGTGCGCCTTTTCCACCTCGTCGAAAAGAACGACCGAGTACGGCTTTCTTCTCACCTTTTCGGTGAGCTGTCCGCCCGCGTTGTCGTCGTAGCCCACGTATCCCGGAGGCGCGCCGATAAGCTTGGAAACAGAGTGCTTTTCCATATATTCGGACATATCCATTCTGATAAGAAGCTTTTCGTCGCCGAACATATTCTCGGCAAGCGCCTTGGCAAGGTCGGTTTTACCTACGCCCGTAGGTCCTACGAATATGAACGAGCCTATGGGCTTGCCGCTCTCGTTAAGACCCGCGCGCGCTCTGCGGATTGCACGGGCAACCGCGGAAACAGCCTCGTCCTGACCTATTATGCGCTTGTGCAGATTTTCCTCTAATTTTAAAAGCTTTTCACTCTCCTGCTCGGTGAGCTTGACTACGGGCACGCCCGTCCAGCCGCTCACGACGTGCGCGATTTCGTCCGCGCCTATCGCGGGTGCAGACTGCCCGCCCTTCCACTCTTCGTGAATAGTCTTTATCTTATCCTGCGTTGCGCTTATCTCGGCGGTAAGCTCCTTGGCTCTGTCAAAATTGTCGCCCTTTATCGCCTTGTTTTTCTCGTAGGTGAGCCGCCTCAATTTGTCCTCCAAATCGTTGAGCTCCTTGGGCGAATTGTAGCTGTTCAAACGCGCGCGCGAAGCCGCCTCGTCGATTAAGTCTATCGCCTTGTCGGGCAGGAAACGGTCGGTTATATATCTGTCAGAAAGGGTCGCGGCGGCAATAATAGCCTCGTCGGAAATCGCCACCTTGTGGTGCGCCTCATACTTGTCGCGCAAGCCCCGCAGTATTTCCACGGTGTCCTCGACGGTCGGCTCTTCGACCTGCACGGGGGTGAAACGTCTTTCGAGCGCCGCGTCCTTTTCGATATATTTTCTGTATTCGTCCAAAGTCGTCGCTCCGACGGTCTGCAACTCGCCGCGGGCAAGTAGCGGCTTTAAAATGTTCGCCGCGTCCATCTTGCCTTCCGCGGAAGCTCCCGCGCCGACAAGCAGATGAATTTCGTCTATAAATAGAATTACGTTGCCGTTTGTCTTAATCGAGTTTATTGCGTCCTTTAAGCGCTGTTCGAAGTCGCCGCGGTATTTAGCGCCCGCAACGAGGCTTGACAAATCGAGCGAGAACACCGTTTTGCCCTTTAAAAGGTCGGGCACGTCGCCCGCGATAATCGCCTGCGCAAGTCCCTCCACGACCGCCGATTTGCCGACGCCCGGCTCGCCTATGAGCACGGGGTTGTTCTTGGTGCGGCGGGATAAAACCTGTATGATTTTGTCAATCTCTTTCTTTCTGCCGATGACGGGGTCAATCTTGCCTTCCTTCGCCTTGGCGGTCAGATCGGTACCGTATTGCAGCACGTTTTCGTCCAGCGCGGCGCTACTTCTGCGCTCTTCCTTTGCAGACTGTCCGTGGGAAGAATAGCCCTCGAACGACGAATAATCCTCGTCGCTGCCGCTACTGCTCTCGCCCGTAATCGCCTCCTCCAAACGCATATTGAGCGCCTGAATATTAACGCCGAGCGCGTTTAAAATGTACATTGCAAGACAGTCCTTCGACTGTGTGACCGCATATAAAAGATGCTCCGTACCCGCAATGCCCGACTCGTTATAAGCGTGCGCGTAATCCATCGCGCGCTCCAACATACTCTTGGTGCGCGGAGTAAAGCCGTTTATGTCGTAGCGGCGCTCCACCGCCTTTACAAGAAAGCGGCGGTAAACCGCGTCGGTTACTCCCAAGGACGACAGGATTTTGCCCGCCGTACATTCGGGAGTGACGAGCATAGCGTAAACGATATGCTCGCTGCCGATATAGGTTATATCGAGCTGCTCGCACACCCCGCGCGAGACGTTTAATACCTTTTGCAGATTGTGTGAAAATCTTTGAATTTCCATACCCGAAATTTTCTCCTTAACTTGCCCGAAAGGGCTATAAAAACTCGTTCGTTGCGGCATATTGCCGCACTTATCAGCATTTTGTTACTAAATTTTTGATTTTCTGCGACACTTGGTGCGCACAGTAAATATCCCTTTCGCGCTCTTCCAAAATCCTTCCCGCCCGCACGTTTAAGTTGGACGGCTTCATCTTGAAGGTCAGTTCGTCGATTGCCTCGATATTCTCGCAGTTGAGATACCCGAGGCACACGCCGAGCTTTAAATCGGCGCATAAATCGTCTAACTCTCCGTGGGTTAAAAGCGCGCAGTTGGTTAAAAGTCCGTAGGCGCGCAGACACCTGTCCTTTATATCGACGGAAGCTTCGCTGCTCTTTAACTGCCGCCGCTCTTCCGCCTCCATTTCCACTATTTTCCCGACAACGTTTTCGACCTGTCCGAGTATCTTTTCCTCGGTCACGCCGAGCGTCACTTCGTTGCTTATCTGATAAATATATCCCTTTGCCCTCGTGCCCTCGCCGTATGCGCCGCGCACGGTAAGTCCCAAACGCGTTACGCTCTTTATGACGTCGGACATAATATTGCCCAGCTCCAAGGCGGGCAGAAACATCATAACCGACGCCCTCAGTCCCGTGCCGAGGTTAGTGGGACACGCAGTGAGATAGCCGAGCTGTTCGTCGTACGCAAACGGTATCGACCGCGCAATTAAGCTGTCCTTTTCGGACATACGCTCGTACGCCGAACGGAGCGACAACCCGCCCGATATGCACTGTTCGCGCAGATGGTCCTCCTCGTTTATCATTATAGAAATGTCGCCCTTTTCGTTAATGAGCGCCGCCGAACGCGAAGGCTTTTGTAAAAGCGCGGGGCTTATCAGTCTGTTTTCAACGAGGTTCAGCGCTTCGTCTTCGGAAATGCCGTCCATATAGTATAGGCGAAATTCGTCCACCTTGTTGACCGCAGCCGACACCGAGCGGATAATTTCCTTTGCCTGCGCGTCGCTTTTAAGCCGCGCGGGAAAGGGCAGACCGTTCAGGTTGCGCGCAAGTCGGATACGCGACGACACTACCGTGCCGAGAATATCTTCTACCATCGCCAGCCCCCCGAATTGCGCTTCTTTAAAGCGTTCATCTGCTCGTTTATTCTGCCCGCTTCCTTGTAATCGCCGCGGGAGAGAGCGCGCTCCATATCCTTTTGCAGCGAGGTAAGCTTCAACCGCAAATCGTGCTCGGACGTGTTGACTCCGCCGCTCTTGCCGACGTGCACCGTCTTGCCCTGTATGCGCGCTATGTAAGGAAGAAGCCGTTCGTTAAAGACGTCGTAACAGCTCGGACAGCCCAAGAGCCCCGTACGCTCGTACTCGGAGAACGCCAGACCGCACGCGGGGCAGACCGTTTCGCCGCGCATTTCGTCGCCGAACAGTCCCGAAAAGACGGCGTTTTCCACCTCCCTTTCAAAGCCGCCGAACATCTCGTTGGCGCACATCGGGCAGAGGTGAAAGGCACACGCCTTGCCGTTTATTATTTCGAGGTGGTTGACCGTCGCCTCTCTTTTCTTGCAGTTTTGGCACAACATATAATACCCTACATATTTATTATAATACTTTTTGTGTGCGTGTAAACAGTTTTATTAAAGTTGAAAAAATTTTTTTGTGTTTTACTCACAAAAAATATACTATATATTGTTGAAAATTTCTTTGCCGTGTGTTATACTTAGCGGGAAATCAATAATTATTGGAGGACACGTAATGCAATATTCAAAAGACGTCGAAAACATGATTTGCGTTGCAAAGGGCGTTTCCGGCAGGTTTGAACACGGACCCGCTCCCATTCCCGAAGAAGGGCAGTGGATTCAGGCAAAGGAAATCAAGGACATCAAAGGTCTTACCCACGGTATAGGCTGGTGCGCTCCCCAGCAGGGCGCGTGCAAGCTTACCCTTAACGTAAAGGACGGTATTATTCAGGAAGCTTTGGTCGAAACCATTGGCTGCTCGGGTATGACCCACTCCGCGGCTATGGCGGCGGAAATTCTGCCCCACAAGACCATTTTGGAAGCTTTGAACACCGACCTCGTATGCGACGCTATCAACACCGCTATGAGAGAGCTCTTCCTGCAAATCGTTTACGGCAGAACTCAGTCGGCTTTCTCCGACGACGGACTCCCCGTAGGTGCGGGCCTGGAGGACTTGGGCAAAGGACTTCGCTCGCAGGTCGGCACGATGTACGGCACTGCGGCTAAGGGCGTAAGATACCTCGAAATGGCTGAAGGCTACGTCCTCTCCATCGCTCTCGACAAGAATAACGAGGTTTGCGGCTACAAGTTCGTATCGCTCGGCAAGATGACCGACTTCATTAAGAAGGGTCTTACTCCCAACGAGGCTTACGAAAAGGCTATCGGCACTTACGGCA
>CAMWWH010000046.1 GCA_947177975.1 uncultured Clostridia bacterium
GATCTACACTATCCTCTTCGTCGGCAGCGTCAGATGTGTATAATAGACATGTATATAACTGATTTTCTACATCGGAGATTTATCTATGGATTGGGGTAAACAATTCGGACAGGGCTTTTGGTACGATTATTGGGTAAGAATAAAAGGTATGGCTACAGGTTTCAACTGGAGCTATATCGTCGAGTTTTTAGTCTTTGCCGTAGCGTTCTACATTGCATTCAAGCTTTTAAAGGAAAACAAGGCGGGAAAATTGATCGCGCTCTTTTTCGTGGCGGTCATTGCGTGCGGGTTTGCGTTCACGCTGTCCGACGTTATTCTGCCGCAGACGCTTGCTATACTCGTATTTATGCTCGTCATATTCGTGCCTACTATGTTCCACACGGAAATCAAGCGTACGCTTTTGGGTTCGGGCGTTAAAAAGCACACCTTAAGCGACAGCGGAATGACCGTGCGCGATATGGAATTTATTATCGACGAAATCACCCACGCGGTACAGCATATGTCGAAAAACGACATAGGCGCGTTAATCGTACTTTCAAACGGCAACCTTCCCGAGGGAATTATTTCCAGCGGCACGGTAATAAACGCGGATATCAACGCGCCGATGGTAGAGGCGGTGTTCTATCCCAAAGCGCCCCTTCACGACGGTGCGATGATTATAGAAAACGAAAAGATACACGCGGCGGGCTGCTTCCTGCCGTTGATACAGAACGACAATCTTCCGCAGGAATTAGGTTCGCGCCACCGCGCGGCGCTCGGCGTCACGACGGTTGCCGAGGTTACTTCGATAGTCGTATCCGAGGAAACTGGCGTAATTTCCATCGTCCGCAACGGCGAAATCAAGAAAAAGTACGCCAGCGACGCGGACTTGAAGAGAGTTTTAAACGATTACTTCCAGACGGATTTGTCGAATAAGGGGGATAAGCACAATGAAAAAGTTCGGTAAATTTTTAAAAGACGTTTTCACCAAGAATATCGACATTAAAATTTTGGCGCTTGTTCTTGCCGCGATAGCGGTAGTGCTTATAAACATAGTATAAGGTGAATTCAATGAACGCAATCAGAACGCCGCAGATACTGCTGCCCGCAAAAGCCGATATGAAAGTTTGGTCGGTAAACGCGTGCGACCAGTTTACGTCGGACGAAAAATATTGGGCGGAGCTGGACAAGCTCGTTGGCGAAAAGCCTTCGACGTTAAGGCTCATTTTCCCCGAAATCTATTTAAAGGACAACCCCGAAAAGCGCATAGCGGACATAAACGCGAAGATGCGCGAATACTTGGACGGCGGAGTTTTCAAGGAGGTTGCGGGCGGCTTCGTCCTCGTCGAGCGCACCACGCAGTCGGGCACGCGTACGGGAATAGTGCTTGCAATCGATTTGGAAGCATACGACTTTAAAAAAGGCTCGAAAGCACTTATCCGCTCAACCGAGGCAACCATCTTAGAGCGCATACCGCCCCGCGTAAAGATAAGGGAGAACGCGCCCCTGGAGCTTCCTCACATAATGCTTCTGTACGACGACCCCGATAACGCGGTGTTAAGCTGTGCAAAGCGCGGCGAAACTCTGTACGATTTCGATATGAATATGGGCGGCGGACACGTCAAGGGTACGTATATATCCAACGCGGACGAGGTTACGGAAGCGTTTTACGCTTTGACCGAAGGCGACAAGTACGGCAACGGCGAAAAGCTGTTGTTTGCGGTCGGCGACGGCAACCATTCGCTGGCAACCGCCAAAACCTGTTGGGAGAATATCAAAAAGACGCTTTCGCCCGAAGAGGCGGCGGAGCACCCCGCAAGGTTCGCTCTCGTCGAAGCGGTCAATATTTACGACCCCGCGCTCACTTTCGAGCCGATACACAGGCTTGTAAAGACGGAAAAGGGCGAAAAATTCGTGCAAGGATTTAAGCCGAACGGCGGCAAAAAAGCATATATTGCAGTAGACGGAGTTGTTACCGAAGTGCCTTTTTCGGACGACGTTCCCGAGGGAATAAGAGCGCTCGACGAGTACATAACGGCGTTTTTAAAGGAAAACGGCGGCGAAGTGGACTATATCCACGGTGACGAAGAACTTAAATGCTTTTCCTCGCAGGGTGCGGGCGTAATACTTCCCGCAATAGAAAAGGGCGACTTTTTCCGTCTTATAGTAACGGGCGGCAACCTTCCCCGCAAGACTTTTTCAATGGGCGAGGGGAACGAGAAGCGCTACTACATAGAGGCAAAGCTAATCACAAAGCAAGGATAAAAAATGACTTTAAAAGTATGTAAATTCGGCGGCACGTCCATGGCGGACGGCATAGCGATGAGCGCCGTAAAAAAGATAATAGAGAGCGACGAAAAGCGCAAATTCATAGTCGTATCGGCGCCGGGTAAGCGCTTCAACGGCGACACTAAGGTGACCGACCTTCTGTATGCGTGCTACGACGAGCTCAAAGAAAAGGGCGAGTGCAAAGCGGCTTTCCAGAGCGTGCGCAAGCGTTTTGAAAGTATAGTTAAGGAACTCAATATCGAAATGGATATTTCGTCCGTGCTCGACGAAACGGAGGAAAGGCTTGTAAAAGAAAACAGCTCGGACTTCACGGCTTCGCGCGGAGAATATCTTTCGGCGCGCATAATGGCTCAGCTTTTGGGCGCAAAGTTTATCGACAGCGAGGACGTTGTGTTTTTCAAAGCGGACGGACAGCTCGACGGCGAAAAGACCTATAAAGCGATAAGCGCGGCGGTTGCGGGCGCGGAAAAAGCGGTTTTCCCCGGCTTTTACGGCAAGGACGTAAAAGGCAAGGTCAAAACCTTTTCGCGCGGCGGTTCGGACATATCGGGCGCAATCGTGGCGAGGGCGGTCAACGCTTCCGTGTACGAAAACTGGACGGACGTGTCGGGCTTCCTTGCGTGCGACCCGAGGATTGTAGATAATCCCAGAAAAATCAAAAACCTTTCGTATAAGGAGCTTCGCGAGCTTTCTTATATGGGCGCGAACGTACTGCACTCGGAGAGCATTTTCCCCGTGCGCAAGGCGAATATTCCCATCGTAATCAAAAACACCTTTCGCCCCGAGGACGAGGGCACGGCAATTCTGCCAATATCGCAGTATAAGCCCGACGGCAACGTAGTCACGGGCATTGCGGGCAAAAAGAATTTCACGGTAATCCTGATTGAAAAGAGCCATATGAACAGCGAAATCGGCTTTATCCGCAAGGTGCTGTCGGTGCTGGAAAGGGAAGGGGTTTCGATAGAGCATATCCCTTCGGGAATAGACACTATGTCGGTGGTAGTGGACAGCGACGAAATAGAGGGTTACAAGCTCGAACAGATAATCGAGGGAATAAAGAACGACGCCGAGCCCGACGTGATAAGGGTAATGGAAAACGTTGCGCTTATAGCTACGGTGGGTCACGGAATGTCGTCGTCGATAGGTACTTCGGCAAGATTGTTTAACGCAATGGCGGCGGCTAACATAAACGCGAAGATGATAGACCAAGGTTCGAGCGAGCTGAATATCATAGTCGGCGTAAAGAACGAAGACTGCGAAAAGTGTATCGCGGCAATCTATCACGAATTTTTCGGTTAATTTAATAACAAACAAAACAAAAGGAAGTCTTTCGGGGCTTCCTTTTTTTATTTGAAATATTTTTGCAAAATGCTTGACAGCCAACTGTATCTATCCTATAATAACAGTGTAATGAAGCTGATTACAAATCCTAACGGCGAACAGCCGATATACGAACAGATAAAGTTGCAGATAAAAGAGCAGATAGTGAGCGGCGAACTGAAAGCGGGCGCTATGCTGCCGTCTATCCGCATGCTTGCAAAAGAGCTTAAAATAGGCATAATCACGGCTAAGCGCGCCTACGACGACTTGACGGAGGAGGGCTACACCGTATCGGTTGCGGGCAAGGGAGTATTCGTTGCCGACGCGGACAGAAAAAAGCTTACGGCGGCGGCAGAAAAGGAGCTTGAAAAGCACGTTGCAACCTGCGTGCGCTATGCAAAAGCAAACGGCATAGACAGAGAAAGCTTTGAAAAAATCGTACAAAGCGTATGGGAGGAGAATAAATGAACGCATTGGAAATAAAAAATTTGTGCGTTGATTTGGGCGCATTTAAAATCGAAAACTTAAATCTGACCGTAAGAAAGGGCGCGATAACGGGCTTGGTCGGCGCGAACGGCGCGGGCAAGACTACGCTCATCAACGCGATAATGCGGGCGCAGAACGCGCAGAGCGGCAGTATTTTATACGACGGCATACAATTTGCGGGCAACGAACCCGAGGTCTTTTCGTCGGTCGCGTGCGTTTTCGACGCGCTGAAATTTTATCCCGTGGTAAAGCCCAAAAAGCTTGTAAAGCTCTACAAGGATATTTATCCGAACTTCGACGAGAAAAAATTTAACGAGCTTATGTCGAAATTCAACTTGCCGCAGGACTTAAAGATTAGCAAGTATTCCTTCGGTATGAAAAAGAAGCTCAATTTTATTTTGGGGCTGTGTCAGGGGGCTAAAACCTTGATTTTAGACGAGCCGACCTCGGGCGTCGACCCCTACGACAGAAACGAGCTTACGACCCTTTTGCAGGAATTTATGATGGACGAGGAGCACGCGGTACTGTTTTCCACGCACATCACCGAGGATTTGGACAAGATTGCCGACTATATCGTAATGATTGACAACGGCAGAGTGATTTTAGACAAGGATAAAGAAAGCCTTTTGGAAGGCTACCGTATAGTCCGCGCCGCAACGCTCACGCCCGAAATGGAACGCTGTGCGGTAGGAGTTGTCAAGGATATGTTCGGCTACACTTTCATAACTGAAAACAAGGATATCACGGACGGCGAGGGAGTGCAGGTGCGCGTACCCACGGTGGAAGAGCTTTTCATACACCTCGTAAGCAATGGGCGCAAAGATAGGGGCGGCAACGCTTCGTCAAACGATATTTTCGGTATATAGGTGATAGAAATGGATAAAATCAAAAAGCAATTCAAAGATTTCTGGGCTTATTGCAGACTGTTAAAATACGGCGCAAACCAAACAGATAAAACTAATATCAGAAAGATGATCGTTGTAATGATGGTTGCTTTCGTATGCGGTATGATAATTTTGGGGCAGATTGCGTCGTCGGGCGGTGCGCTTCGTTTTACAATATTTCCGCTGTTTTTATGCGCCATGTCGATTGCGACGGGCATAGTTACGTCGTCGGTATACCGACCGTCGCTCATAGGAGTTTCGCCGTACACGCCGAAACAGCGCATAATATTTTCATATCTTGCAACGCTTTTGAGGGCAATAATTATCACGGTTATATGGACGTTAGCTATGATAGCTTTTATACTTGTTATCGCTCTCATAGCATTCGTGATATCGGGCGAAAACATATTCGTTGCGGAAGAGGGCGCGGAGAGCGTAGCGAGAGTGATAAGCACTTACGGCTATGTTCACGAAGTTCTGATTTGGATTATATTTGCTTTTTCCGCTTATGCAATTTCTCATCTCAACAGCAAAAAAGTACGCAATATAGTATTGGTCTGCTTTTTCGTCGGTATTGAAATTCTCGTTTTGATACTTGTTAATTCGTGCGGTTTTGCAAAGCAGAATTACGATATTGCTACGGGAGTAAACGACGGAGTGAGAGAGGTGTTTTTCTTAGGCTCCGACGTTGCGGTTACAATCGCCTATCTCGCGCGCCCGTGGGTGGTAATAGTGGTTGAAGCGGTGCTTGCCGTCGCCGCAATCGCCGCCTCGGTGTACTGCTCGGTACAGCGGTATAAATCAAGTAAAATCTAAGGTTAATAATACGTTTGCCCCGCGCTACTTTTGTAGCGCGGGGCTTTTTATTTTCATACAATGTAATACCGCCTTTTATTATGAATTTGAGCGTATGTATGATAGTAAAGGACGAGGAGGCAACCCTCGCCCGTTGTATAGAATGTGTAAAGCCTTTTGCCGACGAAATCATAGTGGTGGACACGGGCTCGACAGACGGCACGGTTGAAATTGCAAGGTCGCTTAATGCCAAGGTTTTTTTCTTTGAGTGGTGCGACGACTTCTCCGCCGCCCGCAATTTCTCCTTTTCCAAAGCGGAATGCGACCTTGTAATGTGGCTGGACGCCGACGACGTGATATCGCCCGAAAACGCTGAAAAAATCGCCGAACTTAAACAGCGTGACGATTTCGACGTCGCGTATATAAAATACGCTGCGGCGTTCGATAACGACGTGCCGACCTTCGTCTATTACCGCGAGCGAATATTCCGCCGTTCTATGAATTTCAAGTGGCGCGGCTTTGTACACGAGGTAATTGCACCCGCTGGCAGACGGGTGTATTCCGACGCGTGCATTTACCACAAAAAACTCAAATCTGGAGATGGGAAGCGTAATCTCGCCATATACCAAAAGCATATATCGGGCGGCTGTAAGCTTGACGAGAGGGGACTATTTTACTACGGCAGAGAGCTGTATTTCAATAACCTTTTATCGGAGAGCATAGCCGTGCTGACCGACTATTTAAAGGTCGGCGGCTGGGTGGAAAACAAAATCGAAGCGTGCCGCACGCTGTACAAGGCGTACGGAAAACTCGGGCGTAAAGAGGAGGCGGTGTCGGCGCTTTTAAAGGCGCTTTCGTACGATTATCCGCGCGCCGAAGACTGCTGTTATTTAGCGGAGTATTTCGAGGGCGAAAACCAGATTGGTGCGGCAATATATTGGTACGAACGCGCTTTGAGCTCGAAAGAGCGGGTAGAAAACGGCGGCTTTGTCAACGTCGATTTTCTGGTGTTTATACCCGCTATACGGCTGTGCGTGCTGTACGATAAAATCGGCAATTATGCACTTGCCGAACAGTACAACGAGATGGCGGGCAAGGCTAAGCCGAATAGTGCAAGCTACTTGCACAACAAGAAATATTTTCAGACAAAATCAACCGAGAGGTAATTAAGAATAATATGTTAATTAAACTTTGGAACGTATATTTTTCCTGCAACTGCTGCGGCGGCTGCGGGGGTAACAACGGCTGCAACGGTCATCACGTCGAAGTCATAAGATACGAGGCGTCGGGCGCAACGGGCGCTACGGGTCCGACCGGACCCACCGGACCTACGGGCGCTACGGGCGCTACCGGCACTAGGGGTGCTAGGGGCGCTACCGGTGCAACGGGAGCAACCGGCGCAACAGGTCCTACGGGTCCGACCGGTGAAGACGGCGCAGTCGGCGCAACCGGCGCAACAGGTGCAGACGGCGAAATAGGTCCCACCGGTCCGACAGGTCCCACAGGCGCGGACGGTGAAGCAGGTCCCACGGGTCCGACGGGTCCCACAGGCGCGGACGGCGAAATAGGACCTACGGGTCCGACAGGTCCTACAGGCGCAACGGGTGCAACGGGAGCAACGGGAGCAACCGGTCCCGAGGCTACGATAACTCCCGCGGCGGCGGTCGCCGACGTGGAAAGCACTCCTACGCCGGAAGAAGTCGGAACAACTTTAAATCAGCTTCTTGCGTCGCTTCGCGCGGCAGGATTCTTGGCAACCTGATAAAAATAAGCCGCGGGCGTTTTGCCCGCGGCTTTATTTTTTGGTCGAGGCGACGGGATTACTTCGCTACGCTACGTGCCGCCTTACGGCGGGGCGAACCGCGTGTCTTCTGTTTACCCGCCACAACAAAAAATAAAGGTCACACAAAAGTGCAACCTTCATTTTTTGGTCGAGGCGACGGGATTCGAACCCACGACCTTATGGTCCCGAACCATACGCGCTACCAACTGCGCTACGCCTCGTCATCGCCTTGATATTATATAATCAAAATATGCCGTCCGTCAAATAAATAAGCGCAAATAAAAAAATAAAGCGTAACAAATTTTGCTCTACGGCTTGTCGTTTTCCTTTACGAAGTTGGTAAAAAGTGGTAAAATAATTATATAAAAGAAAACCGCGGGGTATAATTTATGAGCGATAACAAATACGAACTGTCTCAGAAGCAAAAGGCGCTCGGCTTTGCGCTTTACGCGAAGCGGGTGAGCAGAGAGGGAATGGCGACGATAATGATGGTTCTCGAGGACGACGAGCAGGTGGACGATATGACCTGGTATATAGGTCAGAACCCGAGCGCAACCGAAGAGGAGCTTATTGCGGTCGCATACCAGATAGTAAAGGAGGCTCACGAATAATATGGAAAAATCAAAACTTATTAAATACGCGCAGCTCATTGCTGGCAGCGGAATAAACGTGCAGAAGGGACAAAAGGTAATAATTCAGTGCGGACTCGACCAGCCCGATTTTGTTGCGATGGTCGTCGAGGAGTGCTACAAGCTCGGCGCGGAGAGCGTCACGGTAAAGTGGAGCTATATGCCGATAGCCAAGCTCAATTACAACTACCGCTCGCTCGAAACGCTATCGGAAGTGACCGATATCGAAAAGGCGGAGTGGCAGTCCAAGGTGGACAACCTTTCGTGTCTTATATGGCTCGATTCCGACGACCCCGACGGACTGAGCGGCACGGACAACGAAAAGATTTCCAAGGCGAATATGGCGAGATATCCGATAATCAAGCCGTATCGCGACGCGCTCGAAAACAAATACCAGTGGTGCATTGCTGCGGTGCCCGGCAAGGAGTGGGCGCACAAGGTGTTCCCCGATTTACCCGTGGACGAGGCGGTCGAAAAGCTGTGGGAGGCGATTTTGTACACCTCGCGCGTGACCGAAGACCCAGTTTCGGAGTGGGATAAGCACAATAAGACACTTGCCGAAAAGTGCGCGTTTTTAAACAAGTACAAGTTCGACAAGCTCGAATACAAGTCGGCAAACGGCACAGACTTTGTCGTCGGCTTGAACCAAAAGGGAATATTCTGCGGCGGCGGCGAAACGACGTTGGGCGCGAACGTATACTTTAACCCCAACATTCCCACCGAAGAGGTGTTCACGACCCCCGTGCGCGGCAGAGCGGAAGGCAAGGTTGTGGCAACGAAGCCGCTTTCCTATCAGGGCAAGCTTATCGAGAATTTCTGGGTAGAGTTCAAAGGCGGCAAGGCGGTAAAGGTCGGCGCGGAGAAAAATCAAGACTTGCTCGAAAAGATGATAGCAATGGACGAGGGCGCGGCGTACCTCGGCGAGGTCGCGCTGATTGCGTACGACAGCCCTATAAACAATACGGGCATTCTGTTCTATAACACGCTGTTCGACGAGAACGCAAGCTGTCATTTGGCGCTCGGCAGAGGTTTTAACAACTGCCTCGAAAATTACGAGCAGTACACAAACGAGCAGTGCAAGGAACTCGGTGTAAACAATTCGATGATACACGTCGACTTTATGATTGGCAGCAAGGATATGTCGATTGTCGGCGTAACTTTGGACGGCAAGAGAGTGCAGATTTTCAAAGACGGCAACTGGGCGTTTTAAAATAGTAGCGGCGCGGGCAATCAGCCCGCGCCGTATTTTACTTATTTAAGACTTTCATAATTTCGGGAGCCAGTTCGTCGTTTATTTCCGCGAGGTCGTAGAAGTAGGGGAGCTCGTGCGAACAGCAGGAAAAAATAAATTTATCGCCCTTAAACAAAGTGAAATTTGCAAAAAGCTGTTTCGTAAATTCATATTGTGTTTTCCACCAGCCGTAAAGTACTCCGTCAATTCCCGCTTTCAGAATATGTGCTTTCACCTCGTCGGTCAGTCTGAACTTAAAAATCTGTCCCTGCATACCCCAGGACCCGCCGACCTTAACGCTTATAAAAGCGGGAACCATATCTTCGTATTCGGTTCCGAGTAAATCGTAGATATCGATAAAGCCCTTTTCGTTCCGCCCGTCCGCTTCGTTCAGCATTTCGACGGTATCGCTTGCGTCGAGAATAATCTGCGTAACGGCGCGCTTTATATCGTCGTCTTTGTCCTGTATGTCTTTAAAATTCATAATTTATTCAACCTGCAAAACGAAAAATTTCAAGTACTGCGTTTCTTCCGCACAGAGCAGAGAGGGGTGGTCGGGAGCCTGCGTTTTAACTTCCACACTGCGCACTCTGCGCCCGCTTTCGCGCGCCGCCTCTATGAGCATTTTTTCGAATAGCGGCATCGTCATATAGTGCGAGCACGAACAGGTAATGAGAAAACCGCCGCTCTTAACGATTTTCATTGCGGTGAGGTTTATATCCTTGTAACCGCGGTAAGCGTCTTTGACTTCGTCCGCCGTTTTGCAGAAGGCGGGAGGGTCCAAAATGACCGTATCGAACTGCCTTTTTTCGCGTCTGAAAGAACGCAGAACCTCGAAAACGTCGCCCTGCAAGGTCGTGATATTTTCAATGCCGTTGAGCTTAGCGTTATCCTCCACGTTTTTCAATGCGAGCGGGGATATGTCGCAGGCAATCACTTTTTTCGCAACGGTGGAAGCGTTTAAAGAAAAGCCGCCGCTGTTGCAGAAACAGTCCAAAACCTCGTCCGCACCCGCGCAGTATTTGCGCACCGCAAAACGGTTTTCCTTCTGGTCCAGAAAGTAGCCCGTCTTCTGACCGTTCTTGACGTCGACGAGCATTTTCAGCCCGTTCTCCACAATCTCGCAGTAGTCGGGTACTTCGCCGTACAACAGCCCCTTGACTTCGGGCAAACCCTCTTTTTTGCGTACGGCAACGTCGCTTCGTTCGAATATACCCTTGGGGCTAAACAGCTCGACGAGACATTCGCAAATGAGTTTCTTTCGCAAATCTATGCCGAGGGAGAGGCACTGGATAACGAGATAATCGCCGTACTTATCCACGATTAAAGCGGGCAGATTGTCCGCTTCGGCGAACACCATACGGTAGCAGTTTTCATAGCCCAAGCGCTGTCTGTAAGCGTTCGCGGAAGAGAGTGCGGAAAGGTAGAAATCCTTGTCGTCAACGCCGTCGCCTCGGATAAAAATACGCACTAAAATTTTGGACGCGTGATTGATATAGCCCTTGCCGATAAACCGTCCGTCGTGAGCGTAAACCGAGGCAAGCGAACCGTTTTTGTCCTTGCCCTCGATGCGTGCAACCTCGTTGGCGTACACCCAGCTATGACCCGCGACTATACGTTTTTCTTCGCCCTTTTTAAGGTAAATTTTATAGCACATAACCAAATACTATCAAATCTCTCAAATAAAAGCAAGCTAAAAAGGATAATATCCTTTTTTTGCCTTTTCAACGATTGATTTTTACAATAGGATTTGGTATAATTTTACAGTAATGAAAGATTTACTCGTCTATTTAAAACACTATAAATTGCAGAGTATCTTAGCGCCTCTGTTCAAGATGTTGGAGGCGAGTTTCGAACTGCTTATTCCCATAATCGTCGCGTCGGTTGTGGACAAGATAAACGCGGTAAACGCGGGCGGAGTTGCGGCTGCGGACGGCGCGCGCTACGTAATTTACGCGTGCCTTATATTAGTCGCGCTCGGCGTGGTGGGACTTATCGCCGCGGTGTGCGCGCAGTATTTTGCGGCAAAGGCGGCGGTCGGCTTTTCCAAAGAGCTGAGAAGCGATATGTTCAGAAAGGTGCAGTCGCTTTCCTATTACGAGATTGACA
>CAMWWH010000047.1 GCA_947177975.1 uncultured Clostridia bacterium
GAGTATAATGATATGAAAAAGTACAAAGTCGGAATTATAGGCGCTACCGGTATGGTAGGTCAGCGCTTTTTGACCCTTCTTGAAAACCACCCCTGGTTCGAGCCCGTCTGCCTTGCGGCAAGCGCAAACTCGGCGGGAAAGAAGTACAAGGACGCGGTCAAAAAGTGGCTTATGTCCTCCCCTATGCCCGAAAAGTACGCGGATATCACCGTTATGGACGCTACCGCCGACAGAGAAAAAATCGCATCTATGGTCGATTTCTGCTTCTGCGCAGTCAATATGAAAAAGGACGAGATACGCGAGCTTGAATACGCGTACGCAAAGTCCGAGTGCCCCGTCGTTTCCAATAACTCGGCGCACCGCTTCACCGACGACGTGCCCATGATTATCCCCGAGGTCAACGCGGAACACCTCGAAGTTATTTCGGCTCAGCGCAAACGCCTGGGCACAAAGCGCGGCTTTATCGCGGTCAAGAGCAACTGCTCGCTTCAATCTTACGTACCCCTTCTTCACCCCTTGAAGAAATTCGGTATTAAGTGCGCCGCGGTGACGACTTATCAGGCTATTTCGGGTGCGGGTAAAATTTTCGACACAATGCCCGAAATCTGCGACAACGTCATACCCTACATCGGCGGCGAGGAAGAAAAGAGCGAGAAAGAACCGCTTAAAATCTGGGGAGAGGTAGTCGGCGGCGGCATCGTGCCCGCAACCGCTCCCGTTATTACGGCTCAGTGCCTGCGCGTGCCCGTTTCCGACGGTCATACGGCGGCGTGCTTCGTCAAGTTTGAAAACAAACCCTCGAAAGAGGAAATTTTAAACGCGTGGAAAAATTTCTCTGGCGAGCCGCAAAAGCTCGACCTTCCCTCCGCGCCCAAACAGTTTATTCACTACTTCGAAGAGGATAACCGCCCTCAACCCGCTCTCGACAGAAATACCGAAAACGGTATGGCGGTTTGCGCGGGCAGACTGAGAGAGGACAATTTATTCGACTACAAGTTCGTAGGCTTTTCGCACAACACTCTGCGCGGAGCGGCGGGCGGCGCGGTTCTGCTTGCCGAGCTTTTAGCAGCAAAAGGCTACTTTAATTAAGAGGTTTTATGAAAGGTTTTTTTAAAGGCACTGCCACGGCAATGATTACTCCGTTTTATGATAACGGCGGAGTCAACTTCGACGCGTTCGGCAGAATGATTGAATACCAAATTAAAAACGGCACCGACGCGTTGGTTATTTTAGGCACGACGGGCGAGCCCTCCACTATGACCGACGACGAAAAGGTCGCGGTTATGAAATATTCGGTTGAAAAAATCGCGGGGCGCGCCAAGATAATTTTCGGCACGGGCAGTAACTGCACTGCGAACGCAGTGGCGGCAAGCAAGCGCGCGGAAGAGTTCGGCGCAGACGGTCTTCTTTGCGTTACCCCCTACTACAACAAGTGCACTCAAAAGGGTATAGTCGCGTACTATCAGGCGATTTGCGGCGCGGTCAAAATCCCCGTGATTGCCTACAACGTTCCTGCGCGTACGGGCGTAAATATTCTGCCGCCCACCGCCGAGGAGCTTTCCAAAATCCCCAACCTTGCGGGTATCAAGGAAGCGTGCGGAAATATGGAGCAGATTTGCGAAACGATGCGCCGCGTGCGCCCCTACTGTGACGTTTACTCGGGCGACGACAACCTCAACCTTCCCATACTCGCCATAGGCGGCGCGGGACTCATTTCGGTTGCGAGCAATATCGCGCCCAAAGAGGTCAAGCAGGTCTATACATACGTTGCCGAGCGCAACCTTGACAAGGCGAACGAATTGCAGGATAAACTTCTGCCCCTTATCGACGCGTGCTTTACGGAGGTCAATCCCATACCCGTAAAGGCGGGCTGCGATATGCTCGGGCTGGACGCGGGAACACCCCGCGCTCCCTTAACCGAGCTCGAGGACGCACACAAGAAGATTATGCAGGACTGCATCGATAAATTAGGACTGAAATTATGATTAAGATTGCAATTTGCGGCGCTTGCGGAAAGATGGGCGCGAACATATCAGAGCTTTTAAACGGTGACGGCGAGGCTTTGTATTTCTGCGGAATAGACCCGCGCGGCGGCGACAAGGTTTACAAAGCTTTCAACGAAATCGAGGGCAAGCCCGACGTTATAATCGACTTTTCCTCTCCCGCCGTTTTGTCCGACGAGCTTGAATACGCGGTAAAAAACAACGTGCCCGCGGTTATCGGTTCGACGGGTTTTACCCCCGCCCAGCTTGAAGAGATTAACGCGGCGGCGAAGAAGGTCGCGATTTTCCGCACGGCTAATTTCTCGCTCGGAGTTAATTTATTGTGTCAGCTTGTAAAGCGCGCGGCGGAAACCTTGGGCGAGAAGTTCGATATCGAGATTATCGAAAAGCACCACAACCAGAAGGTTGACGCACCAAGCGGCACGGCGCTTATGCTTGCCGACAGCGCCTCCTCCGCTTTCGACGGCGGCAAGGAATATATGAACGGGCGCGAGGGAATTTGCGGCAAGCGCGGCAAAGAAATAGGTATGCACGCGGTACGCGGCGGCACGATAGTCGGCGAACACGAGGTGCTGTTCTGCGGCGAGGACGAAATAATCACGCTTTCACACTCGGCTCGCAGTAAAAAAGTATTCGCGGCGGGTGCGATAAAAGCCGCAAAATGGCTTGCGGGCAAGCCCGCGGGGCTGTATAATATGACCGACCTTTTGAACGGTTAACCCCCATATATGGCTTGAAGAAATCAAAAAAGCCGCCAAGGTTTGCAAACCTTGGCGGCTATTAAAATATTTACCCTATTTTTTATCACGGCTATTAAATGCCAAACAGCAAAAAGCTGCAAGTCCTGTTATTCCGCCGACAATGCCGAACGCAGTCAACAACCACGCACCAGCGCCAAAGTAGCAATAATAGCCCGCCTTATCAGATGTATATACGGCGTCGATATGGGTTCTCGTAAAGAATAAAGTCAATACCGAACAAAGCAATAAAGCAAACGAAACAACTATACATAAACACCATAAAGGCATAAATTTATCGGTTTTGACAAACTTAGATATTAAATATACAACAACTACAACTGCATTTGCCACAATCGTAACCAATGCCAAACTGAACATTGTCCAAAAACCGCTCGTTTCCGTCAAACCTTTTGTAAAGTAATCATTTATTGTTTCGGTGTTTATTACATTAACTTTGAGCGGGTTAGAGCTAATTATTATCGCTTCCGAAATCCACGGTATACATATACCGACAATAACCATAATCAGCGACACAGCGAGTATACTTAAAAAAATTATACTTTTGATGTCGAACTTTTTAGTTTTTTCCATAGCCAAATACCTCCCCCTGACTGCATGCTTCAATTACTTACATATCTGCATACTAAATCATTTTAATGATTTTTTAAGTATAAATCATAATTATGATTTTGTCAATCATTAAACTGATATTTTGATATTATTTTTTTATGAAAAATTTCGGAGAAAAAATAAAGGAATTACGAAAAGAAAACGGTCTGACACAAAAACAGCTTGCGGAAGCGATTGACAGTGCGCAGTCTTCAGTTTATTATTGGGAAAGCAATAAGCAGGAACCGAATATTTCCGCATTGAAAAAGCTTTGTCAATTTTTTAACGTTTCCGCTGATTATCTTTTAGATTTAGAATAAAAAAGCCACCCGCTTTGAGGGTGGCTTTCGCTTTGTTATTGATTATTTAGAACATAGCCAGAAATTGTTTAAGAGCATAAGACACTTGCGTGCCCTTTGGAAGAGCTATGCCCACTCCGCGCACTGGCAGTGACGGAACGACGTCCACCTCGAACAGTTCGCCGCTGTCGAGCATTGCCTTGGCGTACTCGCGGGGAACGCAGCCTATACCCATACCGTTCTTTGCGAATTTGAGCATCAAATCCCAGTTTTCAACCTCGATATCGGGAGTGAGCTGAATACCCAACGTCTGCGTGTAAGAGGCAAGCGAGCGGCGCGCAACCGTGTTGCTTTCAATCATAAGCAAGGGATATTCGTGCAAGCTTGAAAGAGATACTTTTTCGCCCTTCAGATTTGCGTACTTTTCGCCCGCCACAAATATGTCGGAAAGGTGCGCGACCGTTCCCGTAAAATTGACGTCCCTGTCCTCTATCGGCAGATTGACAAACGCAACGTCGCACCTGTTGTCTTTGAGCTGTTCGAGCGTTTCGGGGGTCGTGCCGCAGACGAGCTCGATTTTAACCGCGGGATATTTGCGGTTGTAATCCACGATTTTATCCGCCAAAACGTTTGAAAATATCGCGTCGGTTGCTCCTATTCTTATAGTGCCCGTAGCCGTAGTCTGCATTTCCAGAAGCGTGTTTTCCGCCTCTTCCAAAAGCTTTAAAGCCTCTTCGACCTTTTTGAAAATCAGCTTACCGCCCTGCGACGACAGCTCCATTCCCATATGCGTACGGTTGAAAAGCGACGTACCGAGCTGCGTTTCGAGCTGTTTTACCGCCTGCGATACGGCGGGCTGGGAAATGAACAGCTCCTCCGCCGCACGCGTCGAACTGCCGAATTTCGCAACGTTGTAGAATACTCTGTATAACTCCAAATTTACCATAAACCAACTCCTTATTTACCCACGCAGAATTTTGCAAATACGGTATTTATAATTTCCTCGTCGGCGGTTTCGCCCGTGATTTCACCCAAAATCCGCCACCCCTCGCGAATGTCCAAAGACACTAAATCGAGCGGGAAATCCTTAACTCCGTCAGCCGCCGCCGTCAGCTTTTCCAAGGCACGCTTCAAAGCAAGATAATGCCTTTCCTCGATGACGTACGCGTTTTCCAGCGAGCTTGCACCGGTAACCTTACGCGCGATTAAGTCCTTCAATTTTTCAAGCCCCTCGCCCGTAACGGACGATACGGCAACGTCGTACTCACCGCTCGGCTCGCACTCGTCCGACTTGGAAAACACTTTGACAACCCGACTGTCGGGCACTTTTGCGGCGGCTGAAAAATCGCCGCAGTCGGACACGCACACGACGATATCCGCAGACGATAACGCGCGCTTTGCACGCTCTATTCCTATCGCCTCGATTTCGCCCGCCTCCGCGCGTATTCCCGCCGTGTCGGTGAAATTATACTTAACTCCGCCTATCTGCAAAGTGCCCTCTACCGCGTCGCGCGTCGTGCCTGCAAGCGGTGATACTATTGCCTTGTCGTAACCCAAAAGCGCGTTTAAAAGCGACGATTTACCCATGTTTGGCGCGCCGCAAATTGCCGCCGAAACGCCGCTTTTTATGAATTTACCCCCCGAATATGCCGCAACTAACGCATTTAAGCGTGCGCAAATTGACTGCAAATCTTCTTCTACCGAGCCGAGCTCGGTTTCCTCGATGCCCTCTTCGGGATAGTCGCAGTCGGCGGCTATCTGCGCAAGCATATCGGTTAATTCCGACTGTATTTCCTTGATTTCACCCGTAAGCTTTTCGGCGTACAAAAGTCCGCCCGCCCTGACTTCCGCGAGGCTTTCCGCGTTAATCATATCGATCATACCCTCGGCGGACGAGAGCGAAAGCTTGCCGTTTACGAACGCGCGCTTTGTAAACTCGCCCCTCTCTGCGGGACGCGCGCCCGCCTTAAAAGTCGCGCTTAAAACTCCCCTTGCAATCTGCGTGCCGCCGTGACAGTGGAACTCGACAACGTCCTCGCCCGTGAACGATTTGGGCGACTTGAAATACACGCACATACCGAAGTCCTCAAACCCCTCGCACAGTATTTTGCCCGTGTACATTTTATTCGGCTCGAAGCTTTCCACCGCCGTTTTGCCAGACGGTCTGAATATCTTCTTTGCAAGTAAAAGCGCGCCTTTTCCGCTCACCCTTATTACCGCAACGCCGCCCGTCCCCGCCGCCGTACTTATCGCCGATATTAAATTTTCGTCATTATTCAAATCAGATTTATCCATAACGTTTACTTATACCCGAATTATAACACGCTTAAAACAATTTTGCAATAAAAAAGCGGGATTTTGCACTCCCGCCGTAAATCAATTATTAAAATCGTCGAAAGGGTCGGACGGATTGCCGCCGCGCCCGCCGCTATTTCCGCCGTCTGACGAACCGAGTCCGCCGAACGGATCTTCGGGCGGGGTCGAGGGACGCTGCTGCTCATAGGGGTTGTTCTGCCCCCCGTAATTAGAGCCGTTGTTCTGACCGTCCGCGCCGTGGTTGCGCATATACTCTTGATACATACGGTATTGCATCTGCTGCTGTTCCCTTATATATTCCATATAGCTCTTGCCGCGGTTGTTGCGGACGACGAACATAAAGACGCCGCCAAGCGGGAAGAATACGGAAAACAGAGAAAAGAGAAAGTATCTGCGCGCCGCATAGGTGCGGAAAAACGATACGAGTATGAATACCTTTAAAATTATATAGGCAAGCTGTACCCAGTATAAGACATAGTCCTGCAAATTGGCGAACACCCAACCCGCCCAGTTCAAGTGTTCGGGGAGCGTTTCCAAATTGTAGCCCGACAGAAAATCGATCTGCGTGCCGTACACCATAGTTTCGTAAATCGGCTCGGCGTAGCCGCCCTTGAATATGAGATACATTGCAACGTAGTACAAAACCGCAAGTGCGCAATAAACCGCCTCAACGATTGCCGCCGCAAGCGAAACGTACTTCGCCTTGACTTTGAAAACGTTGTTTTTATCGGATACCACTCCTATATAATAGGTATTGAAAAAGGGCACGAACGCCATCCACTTGTTTTTGAACCCCTCGCGCGAGGCTATCGTGTAGAGCGCGACCGACTGCAAAATATACACTACCGCAAACAGACAACCGCCGATTACAAGGTACGACCAAAGGTAACGCTTGTAAACGTCGCTCATAAATGCAAGTTCCGTTATGCTCGCAAATTCAAAAAATTCCATAGAAGCCTCTAACGTTTTTATTCTATATTTAATTTGTTTAAAATATAAAACCGTTGTGTGAAAATTGTGTAAAAATTATACCTTGAACAGCTCGAAGCCGTAGTCGACGCTCTGCAAAGTCAGCCCCTTGGCGGGCATAGTTTTACCAACCTTGTTTCTGTCGCCGTCTTTTAACGACGCGTCGATACCCGCTGACGACAGCTTGCCCATAGAGTACCACAGCACCGTGCCCGCAAGCGTGCGAACCATATTGTATAAAAAGCCGTTGCCGCACACCTTGAAATTTACGAACGCGCCCTCTTCCTCAATATCGAAAGAGTATATTGTGCGGACGGTAGTTTTGACCTGCGAGCCGCTTGCGCAGTAGGCGGCAAAATCGTGCTCGCCGACAAACCTCTCTGCCGCTTCGCGCATTTTTTCAATATCGGGCGCACCCTTTATCCACACCGCGTACCTGTCGTATATCGGGTTGCGGCGGGGCGAAAAGTAAACTTTATAGCAATAAGTCTTTTTCTTTGCCGAACGGTTGGCGTCGAAATCCCGCGGCGCAACCGCGGAACGTAAAACGCTTACGTCTTCGGGCAGCCGCTGATTTAACGCGTCGGCAAGCTTCTCACCCGCAATCTCCGCGTTCAAATCGACGTGGCAGACCTGCGCTAAGGCGTGCACTCCCGCGTCCGTTCTGCCGCTTGCCGTGACGGTCGCGTTTTCGCCGAACGCTTTGAAAACAGCCGCGTTGAGTTCGGCTTGCACCGTTCTTCCGTTGTTCTGTACCTGCCAGCCGCAAAAATGCGTGCCGTCGTAGGCGACGGTTAATACGTACCTCACGATATCACCATATAAAAATAGATTTGCGGACAGATATCATAGCCGTAGATATTAAATAGTATTACGCCCGCAATCAAGATTGCCGCAAACAGCGTGGCGATTAAATCCCGCCAGCCGAATTTAAGTTTTTTGTATTTCGTGCGCTTGCTTCCGCACCCGTAACAGCGCACGTCCATTGCGTCGCCCAGCTCCTCCGCTCTGCGGAACGCGCTTATAATAAGCGGAACGAGCACGGGGATTATCGCCTTTACGCGCTTGAATATATTCCCGCTGTCGAAGTTTGCGCCCCTTGCCTTCTGCGCCGAAATTATGCGGTTGGTTTCGTCCATCAGCGTGGGGATAAACCTGAGCGCAATCGACATCGTGAGCGCAAGCACGTGCACGGGTACTCTTATAAGCGCCAATGGAAAGAGCAGACTTTCTATTCCGTCGGTAAGATTTACCGGCGTTGTGGTCAGCGTCAAAAGCGCCGACGCCATTACTATAAAGAACAGTCTGAGCGTTAAAAACGCTGTAAAGATTAAACCCTCGGTATATATGTGAATGAACTTCCACTCCCATAAAAGCTGACTGCCCTTATGGAAAAATATGTTCAATACCGACGTGAATACGAGTATTGCTATCACGCCCTTTATAGAGCGCAGAACCGAACCGAGGGGCACGCGCGAGGCTATGACCGTGATAAGCAGAATAAGCAGGCACAGCGCAAGTCCGTAGAACGACTTCGCCACGAAGAGCATTACTATATAGGCGATTAAAAACAGAAACTTTACCCGCGGGTCGAGGCGGTGCACGAAGGACTTCGTAGGATAGTACTGACCGAACGTTACGTCGTTAAGCATCTCCGCCTCCTTTGAGCGCGTCGATGACCGCCGCGGCAAATCCGTCCGAGGTCAAGTCGCTTTTAAGCTCTAATCCCAGCGCCGACATTGCGCGCTGAATTTTTGCCGTGGTGGGTATATCCAGCCCGAGCGAGAACAACTCTTCGGCTCTTTCGAAAAGCCGTGCGGGAGCGTCGCAGTCGAAAATTTTACCTTCGGATACCACGCAGGCGCGCGTGCAGTTCTCGGCGATTTCGTCCATATCGTGCGATACGATTATGACCGTCTTGCACCAGTTTGCGTGCAGTGAATGTAAAAGCGCCATTATATCGCGTTTGCCCAGCGGGTCAAGCCCCGCCGCAGGCTCGTCCAAAACAAGAATTTTGGGCTTGGTTACGATTACGCCAGCAATCGCAACGCGGCGCTTTTGTCCGCCCGACAAATCGAATGGCGACTTGTCGTGCACCTCGTCGTAGTCCAGTCCGACCGCCGTAAGGCTTTCCCTTACCGCCCGTTCGACCTCTTCCGCCGATAGCCCTTTTTTGAAATTCTTCAAGCCGAACGCGACGTCGTCGAACACCGTATCGGCAAAGAGCTGATATTCGGGATACTGAAAGACCATTCCCACGTCGGCGCGCAGGGACTGAAAATCGCACTTTCTGTTCGATAAATCGTAGCCGCCGATTGTAATTATGCTTTCGGGCGGGGGAGTCTGTCCCTTCTTCACCTTGGGTTTTTTATAGTGTTTTTGCGACTTGGGCAGTCTGATTAAAGCGTTCAAGTGCTGAACCAAAGTCGACTTGCCGCTACCCGTGTGACCTATAATTCCGAAGAATTCCCCCTCGGATATATGCAGGTTAACGCCTTTTAAAGCCTTAGTTGCAAACGGCGATTTTGCCGAATACGTGAAATCGAGGTTCGATATGTCGATATCCCACTCTTTTTGCCCGTTTTTCCCGATTGGTGCGGGAATATCCCCCGACGAACGCGGTTTAAAGCCCGATTTTTGAGCTTGCTCCTTTATCTCTTCGGCGAGAGTTTCGGGTTGCAGACAGTCATTTAATTCGTAGCCCGCCGCCCTTATTTTATTGCATATCGCGCCTATCTCGGGCAGACTTAAATTGTAGCTTTCAAGCTCGTCGCCCTTTTCGAAAATTTCCTCGGGACTGCCCTCCAAGGCAATCTCGCCCTTGTTCATAACAATCGCGCGGTCGGCTAAAAGCGCCTCGTCCATAAAGTGAGTAATGAGTATTACCGTCATACCCGCTTCCTTGTTGAGGCGTGCGGCGACCTCGGTCACCTCGCGCCTGCCCTTGGGGTCGAGCATAGCCGTGCTTTCGTCCAATATGAGAACGTCGGGTTTAATAGCCAAAACTCCCGCAACGGCAATGCGCTGTTTCTGTCCGCCCGAAAGCCGCGCTGGGGTTGCGTGGCGGTACTTCTCCATTCCTACCGCTTTAAGTGCCCACTCTATTCTGAACCCTATTTCCGCGCGCGGAACTCCCAAATTTTCCGGTCCGAACGCTATGTCGTCCTCCACGATAGAGGCGACCATCTGGTTGTCGGGATTCTGGAAAACCACTCCCGCGTGCTCGCGCACTTTGCCTAATTGTTTTTTGTCCGCAGGGTCGTACCCCCACACGGTGACGTTGCCTTTATCGGCGGTTAAAAGACCGCAGACAAGGCGGGCGAGCGTCGACTTGCCGCTTCCGTTGTGACCCAAAACGGCGATAAATTCTCCGCGCTTAACTTTTAACGAAACGTCCTTTAAAGCGTAGGGCAAACCCTCTTCGTAGGTGAAGCTGACGTTGTCCAGC
The DNA here is from genome assembly GCA_947177975.1 of uncultured Clostridia bacterium. GTDB lineage: Bacteria > Bacillota > Clostridia > Christensenellales > Borkfalkiaceae > Coproplasma. Next base: position 10,385 of record CAMWWH010000047.1, read on the forward strand.
TCAACGGCAAAATCGGGGAGCGGCTTATTTTCGCTCTCCGTAGAAATTTCATTATTGAGTTTTTCTTTGTCTTTCTTCGCCATAATTTACCCGACGTTGAAATTATAGCAAATGCAAAAATTTTTAACAATTAAATTAAAGTGAAATTGAAGAGAAATTTTAAGTACAAAAATAACGCAAAGGAAAACCTCTGCGTTATATATCAAATGGCGCAACTATAATATAGACAGCTGTCGAACGCAAAAGCCCTTACTGTTATCTCGGAATTAAATCGGAGTTTCTTCGTACTTTTTGCATCGCACGCATACAACGTTGAATTGTTAATTTATTGGCGCACCACCTTGATACCGTTTACATTTCTTCTATTTTTAGATGGAATTTCTGCCCGTTACAAAAGTCTATTTTTATCCCCGTCCTGTCATACCTGAATTTTGCCACTAACTCGTCAGCTAAAATAGGCTTAATTAAAGTGAGCAGATACCACGGTGTGATTTTTTCAAGTTCAGCAACGTTTACACAAGCGTTTCTTTCGTTTTTTGATGTTTCCAAAATTGCACCTCATTGATTTTACACTCTGTATTATATTAGCCCAATTCTGGGCTGTCAACCCATTTTTGGGCTGTTTATCATATAATTCAAGCTATGAAAATAGCAAACAGAATTAAAGAACTTAGAGAAGAAAGAAAATTGAGCCAGCAACAGCTCGCCGACAAAACCGGATTGAGTTCATCCTCAATTGCTCGTTGGGAACTTGGTCAGTCAGAACCGACTGCCACCGCAATCACCGCGCTTTGCGACTTTTTCGGTGTAACAAGTGATTATTTACTTGGCAGAGCAGATTACTAAGAAGAGGAAAAATCGCCATAAAAAAACAAAAACGCATATTGACATTTATGCCTTTGTGTTTTATAATTGTATAGATGTTAGTTGTATAACATTATTATTAAAAAAAATAATAAAAAAACATTATACGGAGGTTTTTGAATGAAAAAATTGACTATCGACGGTAATACCGCCGCCAGCCACGTTGCCTATGCTTTCTCGGAAGTAGCGGCTATCTACCCCATCACCCCCTCTTCCCCCATGGCGGAAGTTGCGGACGAATGGGCAAC
>CAMWWH010000048.1 GCA_947177975.1 uncultured Clostridia bacterium
TCAGATGTGTATATTAGACAGGCTTATCGTTGGAAACGATAAGGTTTTAAATTTTGACGTTGATAATTAATTAAACGTGTATTTTAAGAAGTAAATCTATAATAGATAAGCGCCCGCGCGATTTTAATCGCGCGGGCGCTTGCGTAATTAGTATATAACTTTGTCTATAACTCCGCCGCCGAGGCAACGGGTTGAATCGTAAAATACCGCGTATTGTCCCTCGGTGACCGCACGCTGCTTCTCGTCGAAAATTATTCGCGCGGTTTCGCCTTCGGGGATAACCGTGACCTTCTGTTCACTCTGACGGTAGCGGAACTTGGCGGTACATTCGAAGGGGGATACAGGGGGGTCAATTCCGATAAAGTTCAGCCCCGACACCTCGCACTCGCGCGAATACAACGGGCTTTCGTCGCCGTGTGACACGTAAAGAACGTTGTTTTGCAAATCCTTTCTGACGACGAACCATCTGCCCGTCTCGCCGCTCTTGCCGCCTATATTCACGCCCCGCCGCTGACCTATCGTGTAGTGCATAAGTCCGACGTGCTCGCCGACCTCTTCGCCGTCCAAGGTTAAAATTTTACCCGACTTCGCGGGCAGATATTCCATTAAGAACTTGCGGAAGTTGCGCTCGCCGATAAAACATATGCCCGTACTGTCTTTCTTCTTCGCCGTGGCAAGTCCGTTTCTTTCGGCGATTGCCCGCACTTCTTCCTTGGGCAGATTTGCAAGCGGGAACAAAACGTTTGCAAGCTGGGGCTGGGTCACCTGATTTAAAAAGTAGGTCTGGTCCTTGCCCGCGTCCGCCGCCTTTAAAAGGTAGTGTCTGCCGTCATTAGCGTGGTCGATGCCGCAGTAGTGCCCCGTGGCGATATAGTCCGCACCCAACGAAAGCGCGTATTCGCGGAAGGGACCGAACTTGATTTCGCGGTTGCAGAGGACGTCGGGGTTGGGAGTTCTGCCCGCCGCGTACTCGGCTAAAAAGTACTTGAAGACCCGCTCTTGATACTGCTTGGCGAAATTGACGCTGTAATAGGGAATATCCAGAAGCGAGCACACCCTGCGCACGTCGGCGAAGTCGCTCTCCGCCGTGCACGCGCCGTCCGCGCCGTTTTCCTCCCAGTTGAGCATAAACAAGCCTATTACGTTATACCCCTGCTCTTTCAGCAGGAGCGCCGCGACGGAGCTGTCCACGCCGCCGCTCATTCCCACGACTACGGTTTTCATATCGGACAAATTATAACACGGATTGACCGCCGTTTGCAATAAAATGCGGTTGCGCAAATCAAATTTCGGTGGTATAATTGCGGTATGAGTTTACCGACGGACGACAATATTTTACTTTCGCTTGTCAATACGGCCCTGCGCGACGGCGACGCGCTCGCCGATTTCTGCGCGCGGTACAGTGCGGAGGAAGAGGAGCTTGTTTCCCGACTTGCCCGTGCGGGCTACGTATTCGACGAAGAGGGTAATTCTTTTAAAAGAGGATGAAAAAGTTATGATGAAAATGAAAATAAAGCTCGACGAGGAGAGAATACGCGCGGACGGCGTGTACGACGTCGACAACGTGTGGAAGGAAATCGATAAAGAGTTCGCGAACGCTTGCACGAAGGAAATGATGCCCGACGGCTCGGTAGTGTACAGAGGTATTCCCGATAGAGATTATTACACCGATTTTGCCGTGGCGTGTATGGTTTTAGACGAGATGGAGTATATTGCGCGGTACTGCGTTAAATGGATATGGTACGATAATGACGACGACGAAAGTCTGCCTTTTGCCGAAGAAGACGTTTTGGACCACAAGCGTACTAAAAGTCCGTTGTTTATGAAGTGGAGCAAAATCAACGAACAGAACCCCAAAGCCGTAAGCAAGCCGTTGGAGATATGTTTTATCGGAAACGTAGAAGAGAAATTTTTGCGTTACGTGCAGGTCGACACCCCGAGCAGCGAGGACAATTTCGATAATACGCCCTCGACGGAGTGCCAGAAAAATCTTGCGGATATTCTGTGCGCCGAGCTTAAAGCTCTGGGGCTTGAAGCCGAGGTTACCGACCACGCTTACGTCTATTCGTTCATACCCGCAAACTGCGATACGAAGTATTCGATAGGCTTTATCGCGCACCTCGATACGGTGGACAAGCCGAGCGGTCTGGGCGTCAAGCCTATGGTGCATAAAAGCTATTCGGGCGGGGATATACGCCTGTCAACGGGCAAAATCAGCCCCGAAAACTTCCCTTATCTCAATACTTTAAGGGGGCAGGATATAATAACGAGCGACGGCACTACGGTGCTGGGCGCGGACGACAAGGCGGGCGTAGCCGAGATAATGGCGCTTGCCGAATACCTCGTGTCGCACCCCGAAATCAAGCACGGCAAAATCGGCATTGCGTTCACTCCCGACGAGGAAATCGGGCACGGCGCGAAGTTGTTCGACGTCGAAAAATTCGGCTGCAATTTCGCGTACACGGTCGACGGCGAGGAGCTCGGCGAGATTACTTACGAAACCTTTAACGGCGCGTGCTTCGATTTGGATATTACGGGTGTGAACATACACCCCGGTCAGGCTCTGGGTAAGATGGTAAACGCGGTATGTATTGCCAACGAGTTTATCGACGTGCTGCCCGCGTCCGAGCGCCCCGAAACGACCGAGGGCAGAGAGGGGTATTATTTTATTACGGAAATTTCGGGCGGGGTGGAGCACTGCTCCGTGCACGGCATAATCCGCGACCACGACAAGACGGAGTTTTTAAGGCGCAAGGGATTTGTCAAAGCGCAGGTTGACAGGCTGAACGGAATTTACGGCGGCAAAATCGCGTTTAAGATGCGCGACCAGTACTACAACTGCGCGGAGGTCATTTTGCCGCATAAGCACTTAATCGACAACGCAAAGTCGGCAATGGAGGCGGCGGGGGTAAAGCCGCTCATATTCCCGATACGCGGCGGCACGGACGGTTCGTCGCTGTCGTTTATGGGGTTGCCGTGCCCTAATATCTGCACGGGCGGACACAACGCGCACGGGCTCAACGAGTTTATTTCGGTGCAGCATATGCATAAGGTTGTGGAAATCTTGTTGGGTATTGTTAACGCTTACGCAAAAGGTTGATTTTTTGCCGTCCGCGGGATATAATTGTTGTAAGAATGTGTATCCGTAGCTCAGTTGGATAGAGCAATAGCCTCCGACGCTATGTGCCGCTGGTTCGAATCCAGTCGGGTACACCAAAAAAATACCCCCGCCGTTTGACGGCGGGGGTTAACTGTTTGATTTAAGCCTTTTTGCGGCGGAAAAGGTTTTCGAGTTTGTTGACTAACTTGTCGTTGAATACGACGAACTTATCCCAGAAGAACTCGGTGACAAAGTTAATGAGCAGCAATATTACCGTAACGAGCATACCGAAGGCGTCACCCCACAAACTTACAAGGTATTCGCCGAGTATAGCAAACGGCACTACGATTAAGAGGTTATATACGATTACAAGCGCCATGGCAATCGGCACGTTGGACGAGGCCTTGAAGGTGAACTTTCTGTTAAAGGTAAAGTTCCATATAACGGACGCGGCAAGGGCAATGGGATAGGCCTGCCAATATGTTAAGGCGTGCGTCCAGTCGAACAGCGTGGACTGCAACAAAAACTGTATTATGCCCGCCGAGAGCGAGAATACCGTGAATTTTAAAAATTGCACAAACTGCTGTTTTTTCGTGAGTTTAGCGGGCTCTTCGACCCGTTCGTTTTCCGCCGATATTATTTCTTCGTTTTCCATAGACCGTATGTTACCACTCTTAAAAAAATTTATCAAGTAATTTTATGCTGTTGTCATAATTTTTTATTACAATATACGCTATATAAACTCGCTTGACAATGTAACGCATTTGTGCTACAATGCATATATAATTCTATATAATACGATAAAGCCGCGAAACCAACTCGGGCGGTGAACGGAGGAAATTATGGCTGATAAAAAGCCGGCAAAGGCTACAGAGAGCAAGGCTACGAAGACTTATCATATTTCTAAAAGAAAGGAAGACAACAGATGGCAGGTTAAGGCCGAGGGCGCGGATAAAGCGTTGAAGTTGTTTTTAACTCAGGACGAGGCGATAGCGTTCGCAAAGAAGACGGCAGGCAATCAGGACGCCCGCATTGTCATTCATAAAGCCGACGGTTCTTTCCGCCGCTTAACTTATTAATTTAAACGTAATGCGCCCGCGCAACGATAGTTGCGCGGGCGCTTTTATTTATTTGACAACTTGGGAATATCCGTATAAAATATATACCAAACGAATGCGAGGTAATTTAAGTGATAAAAATCGACGTGTTTTCGGGTTTTTTGGGCGCGGGCAAGACTACGCTCATCAAAAAACTTATTAAAGAGGCTTACGCGGGCGAAAAACTCGTTTTAATCGAGAACGAATTCGGCGAGATAGGAGTTGACGGCGGCTTTATGAAGGAAGCGGGCATCACCGTAAACGAGTTAAATTCGGGCTGTATCTGCTGTTCGCTTGTCGGCGATTTTGCGGAAGCTTTGAAAAAGGTCGCAGCCGAGCTTACCCCCGACAGAATTTTAATCGAACCGTCGGGTGTGGGAAAACTGTCCGACGTAGTGCGCGCGGTCGAGCGCGCCGATATCGAAGGCGCTAAAATCAATTCGCTTACGGCGGTCGTCGACGCGAATAAGTGCAAAATATATATGAAGAACTTCGGCGAGTTCTTCAACGACCAAATCGAGAGCGCGGCGTGCATAGTGTTCAGTCACGCGGACGTTGCAAGCAGCGAGAAGCTTGCTACCGCGGTCAAGCTTGTGCGCGAAAACAATTCGGGCGCAACAATCGTCACCACCGAGTGGGACAAGCTGGACGGCAAGCAGTTTTTGGAGGCTATGGAGCACGCGTCCACGCTTGAAAGCGAGCTCGAAGAACTCACGCACGAGGAAGAGCACCACTGCTGTCATCATCACCACGACGAGGAAGAGGAGCACGACCACGAGCACGGTCACTGCTGTCACCACCACGACCACGACGAGGACGAAGAAGAACACGAACACCATTGCTGTCACCATCACCACGATGACGACGAGGAAGAAGAGCACGACCACGAGCACGGTCATTGCCATCACCACGACCATGACCACGAGCACGAGCATCATCACCACCATCACGCGGACGACGTCTTTGCAAGCTGGGGCGTTGAGACTTCCGATAAGTTTACGGTCGAGGGGCTTAAAGCGGCTCTCGGAGAGCTTTCCGACAGCACGCGTTTCGGCACGGTACTGCGCGCAAAGGGCATAGTGGAAGGCACGGACGGCAAGTGGATACACTTCGACTACGTTCCCGGCGAGGTAAACGTTCGCCTCGGTTCGGCGGAATACACGGGCAGACTGTGCGTAATCGGCAGTAAGTTGGACGAAGAAGAATTAAAAGAGTTATTCGGCGTGTAATATGCAGGAAATATCGGTATATCTGTTTCTCGGATTTTTGGATTCGGGAAAGACGAAATTCATACAGGAAACGTTGGAAGACCCCCGAATGGAGAACGGCGAGCGCACCTTGCTGTTGGTCTGCGAGGAGGGCGAGGAAGAGTACGCGCCCGAAAAATTTCAGGTCAGGAACGTTGCAATCGAGCGCATAGAAAAGCCCGAGGATTTAAACGAGGGCAACCTCTACTTCCTCACGCGCAAGACGAGAGCCAAGCGCGTCGTCGTGGAATATAACGGCACCTGGCTATTACAGCAGTTTTTCGACGCTATGCCCGAAAGCTGGGTTATCAATCAGATGATGACCTTCTTCGACAGCGCGACTTTCGTAAGCTACAACAAGAATATGCGTCAGCTTGTTTTCGACAAAATCACGATGACGCAGATGGTCGTGTTCAACCGTTTCAAGGGCGAATACGAAAAGGAAGAATACCACAAAATAGTGCGCGGAATATCCCGCCGACCCGACATAGTTTACGAATATGTGGGGGGTAAAGCGGAATACGACGAGATAGAGGACCCCATGCCGTTCGACAAGGACGCGCCCGTAATCGAGATAGAGGACAAGGACTTCGCGCTCTTTTACCGCGATTTGTCCGAAAAGCCCGAAGAGTACAAGGGCAAGACGGTTTCTTTCAGGGGAATGGCGGCGGTGTCGAAAAAACTGCCCGCGGACTGTATAGTTATCGGCAGGTTTATAATGACGTGCTGCGAGGCGGATATCGCCTACGACGGCTTTGCGCTCAAAACGGGCAGGCTGATTGCGGGCGTGGAAACCAAGGACTGGCTTAAAATCGTAGCCAAGGTCGGCTTCGAGTACAGCCCCGTATACAGGCAGGAAGGTCCGGTGCTCATTGCCGAAAAAATCGAGAGGAGCGAGCCGCTTCCTCCCGAAGAAGCCGTCGCAACCTATTATTAAAAATTCAAGGAAACAATTCCGTAATGACAAAAGTTAAAGAGAAAAAGTTAAGAAAGTCCGCAAGGCCGACGGTAAAAGAATACGTAAAAGAGCGTATAAAGGATATTCCGCTCACGATTATGATGGGCGCGTTTGTCGCATTCTGTATCGCGTCGATTATATATTTTATATGTATAGGGCAGTACCGCGATATCCCCATAGGCTTTGCGTATATGGCGATAGTGTTCGTGTTCTATCTTGCCGAATACACGCTGAACGTGCGCGCACCCTACGGTTACACGATATTTATGCTCCTGTTCGTGCTGTTCTGTTTCCTCGGCGCGAGCTACAATTTCTACGGAATGATACCGCCGCTCGACGATATTCTGCACGCGGCTTGGGGTATAGTGTTCTCGGTTGTCGGAATAATTTTGATAAAGTCGCTCACGGGCGCGCCCACGACGTCCAAGGGCGTTATAGCGCAGGTTCTGTTCGGACTCGGCTTTGCAATGTTCTTGTCCGTGCTGTGGGAAATTTACGAGTTCTCGGGCGACAATCTTATCCACTCGATGGATATGCAGCAGGACACGATTGTCAAGCATTTCCATTCGTTCTTCCTGCACGATCCTTACGACAATCTGCACACGGTCGAGATAGACGGCATTACCAAGACGGTAATAACGTATATGGAAAACGGAGTAGAGAAGACGCTCGAAATTGACGGCTACCTCGATTTGGGTTTGCTGGACACTATGTACGACCTTATATTCTGCTTTGCCACGACGGTCGTTTTCAGTATTATTCTCGCAATCGACTGGTGCAAGGGTAAGTATTTCTACCGCTTCATAATCCCCGCGTTGGTTGGCGAAAAGTACGGCGGTGCGACCGCAGCGAAGACGGAAGAGGTTGAAGAACAAACCGAGCCCGAAACGGAAACACAAGAAATTACAGAATAAATAAAAGCCCCGCGGCGACTCGCCGCGGGGCGTATTTTTTAGTTTTCTATGATTTTATCCGCAAGAGCGGGAGGAAGTTCCTCGTACCGCAAGAACTCGGTTGAGAACCTGCCCTGACCGCGGGTAAGACTTCTCAGTTCGGTTGCGTACTTGGCGGTTTCCGCAAGAGGCACTTCGGCAACGACCGTCGTAATATCGCCGTCCGTGTTGCTCTCTATAATCCTGCCGCGGCGCTTGGATATGTCGCCCATAACCGCGCCGAGATATTCGCCCGAAACGGCGGTCTTTAACTTGACGACGGGCTCTAAAAGTACGGGTGACGCGTTCTTAATTCCCTCGCGGAAGGCGAGAGCCGCCGCCGCTTTGAAAGCCATTTCCGAGCTGTCCACGTCGTGATAGCTGCCGTCGTACAATACCGCGCGCACGCCCACTACGGGATATCCCGCAAGCACGCCGCGCGAAAGGCACTCGCGCAGACCTTTTTCTACCGCGGGTATGTACTGCTTGGGCACAGCGCCGCCGACTACCTCGTCGCCGAACTCGAAATCACTCTCGCACGGCTCGAAGCGCACCTTGCAGTGACCGTACTGTCCGTGACCGCCCGACTGCTTTTTGTGCTTGCCTTCGGCGGTAGCAACCTTGCGTATGGTCTCGCGGTAGGGTATTCTCGGCTCGGTCAATACGGTCGCTATGCCGAAGCGGCTTTTAAGCTTGGCGCATAAAATCTCGATATGCGTTTCGCCCTGACCGCTCAATATTAGCTCGCCCGTTTCGGCGTTTTTCGTTACCGAGAAGGTGTAGTCTTCCTCACGCATTTTATTCAGTCCCGAGAACACCTTGTCCTCGTCGCCCTTGTTCGCCGCCTTGACCGCAAGCGAGAGGCAGGGACGGGGGAAGCGCACGGGGTCGAACTGAATGTTCGTGCCCACCGCGCACAGCGTGTGGTTGGTGTCGGTTGCGGCAAGCTTGTTGACCGCGCCGAGGTCGCCCGCGGTCAGCTCGGTGACAAGCTCGCACTTCTTTCCCGCGAGAGTGAATATCTGACCTATGCGCTCTTCCTTGCCCGTGGTCGAGTTGTAGACCACGTCGCCCGTCTTTAACTTTCCGCGCAACACTTTAATGTAATTGAGTTTGCCCGTGTACGAGTCGTATACGGTTTTGAATACAAGCGCCGCAAAGGGTTGGGTTTCGTCCGCGTCGACGTAGATAAGCTCGTCGGCGGCAAGGTCGGTCGCAAGCCTGCGCCTTTCGTTCGCCGTGGGCATATAGGTTACGATTTCGTCCAGAAGGTTGATAACGCCGCGGTTGTTCAGCGCGCTGCCCGCCATTATGGGAATGACGTTGCACGTCGCAATGCCCTTGCGTATGCCGCGTATTGCGTCAAGTCTGGTAAGTCCGCCCTGCTCGAAGTACTTGTCCAAAAGCACCTCGTCGTTCTCGGCGGCGGTTTCGACAATTCTGTCTTCCATTTCGTCCATCTGCTGTTTGAGGTCGTCGGGCACGGGTATCTCTTTCGGACCGCTTGTCGAGAACTCGTAAGCGCGCTCCTGAATTGCGTTTATATAGCCCGTCATCTTGCCGCTCCTCATTATGGGAAGCTGTATGGGCGCGATTTTACCCGCATACTTTTCTTTGAGCGCGGCAACCGTGCCCGCGTAGTCCGCGTTGGGCTTGTCCATACCGTTAATAAAAATAACGAGAGGCTTGCCTAACTTCAAGCAGTAGTTGACAACGCTCTCCGCGCCGATGGGCAGAACGCCGTTCGCGCCGATAACAAGTACCGCGCCGCCGCAAGCCGCTAAGCCCTCGTGGCGCTCGCCCTCGAAGTCGTAGAAGCCGGGCAAATCGATAAGGTTAATCTTCACGCCCTTCCAGCTCAGGTGCGCGACGGTGGTGTACACCGAAAACTTCTTCGCCTTTTCGAGTTCGTCGTAGTCGGAAACGGTGGTGCCGCCCTCGACCGTGCCCATACGGTCGATTACGCCCGCATTGAACAGCATCGCCTCGCAAAGGGTGGTCTTGCCCTCGCCGCTGTGTCCTATTACGGCTATGTTCTTAATCTCTTTTGAAGTTATTCCCATTTTTGTTTTCCCCTTTATCGGGCGGCTTTTATCCGCCTTATATATACATTATATTATATAATAGCTTTCGTTTCAATACCCAAATTGAAAATAGTTATAATTAACTATTATGCAACAAACTAACATTTATGCGTGTTAAAAAATTTCAAAACGAGTGTTATATAACATTTTAATTTGGCTATAAGAAAATATAATACCCCTAATTGACATATTTTTGGAAGGGCGGATTTCGGCGCAATTTGTCGCAGAACGTCAAGATGTTGTGGTAAAAACAGGCAAAGAACACAAGAAAACGGGGGTAGAGGGCGGAATATCGAAAACGGGGCAAAAACGGGCGAAAACGGGCAAAAAACGCTTAAAATCACACAAAAAAGGTGCTTTCAAACGATTGACAAAGTTTTTGCGATTTAATATAATAGTCAAGCGCGTTAAAAAAGAGTGCGTATGGGATGAAGCGTAAAGTTACTTCAAACCACCGTTCAAACCCGCGGTGGAAGATAATTTACGCCGACAAATGTAGGGGCTTTGACCCCTGCGACTAACCGTGGTTGTTACGTGTAACGCCGGTTTTCGGTGTTTTTTTACGGGCAAACCGCGATACACACGGTTAAGTTGACGCGAATTCATATCAAAAATTGTTAGGATAAAAGGAGTAAAGACAATGGCAGGACAGAAAATCAGAATCAAACTTGCGGCATATGACCACGAACTCGTAGACCTTGCGGCATCGCGCATCGTAGAAACGATGAAGAAGAGCGGCGCTAAAATTTCGGGACCCATTCCCCTTCCCACCGAAAGGGAGGTTATCACCATTTTGCGTTGCCCCCACAAGTACAAGGACAGCCGCGAGCAGTTCGAACAGAGAACCTATAAGAGAATTATCGACATCTACACCCCCAACGCGAAGCTTTTGGACACGGTTCACCTTCCCGCAGGCGTAGATATCAAAATCAAGCTTTAATCATTCAGCCAATATAGATACTCAACGCTTACGCAGGCGACGGAAACGGCGGGACGGCAAAGCGCGGTATCTGCAAATATAAAAAAACAGGAGGAACTTTATCGATGAATAAAGCAATCATCTGCCGTAAAGAGGGAATGACGCAAATATTTACGGCGGAGGGGAAAGTAATCCCCGTCACGGTACTGCAGGCAGGTCCCTGCCCCGTAGTGCAAATCAAAACCGTAGAAAAAGACGGCTACGCCGCTTTGAAGCTCGGTTTTGGTGAAACTTCCGAAAAGGCGCTCACGAAGCCCGAACTCGGACAGTTCAAGAAGGCAGGCGTTAAGCCCTGCAAGGTGTTGAAGGAATTCAGACTCGACGACCTTTCCGCTTACACCGTAGGCGGCGAAGTCAAGGCGGACGTATTCGCGGCGGGCGACAGAGTAGACGCTCACGGCGTATCCAAAGGTCACGGCTATTCGGGCGTCATCAAGAGATGGAACCAGCACCGTTTAAAGGAAACTCACGGCGTAGGCCCCGTGCACAGAGAGCCCGGCTCTATGGGCGCGAACAGCTCGCCTTCGAGAGTATTCAAGAACAAGCACCTCGCGGGTCAGTTCGGCTGCGACAACGTAACCGTTCAGAACCTCGAAATCGTCAGAGTAGATGTTGAAAGAAACTGCATCTTGGTTAAGGGTTCTGTTCCCGGACCTGACGGAAGCATCGTTACCATTAACGATACCGTTAAATAAGGAGGACGTGAGAAATGCCCAGCATTAAAGTTTACAAAATGGACGGCACCGAAGCGGGCAGCTTAAAGCTCAGCGACAAGGTGTTCGGCGCGGAATACAGAGAAGAGCTCATTCATCAGGCGATTGTCACCAGACTTGCCAACGATAGACAGGGTACGAAATCCACCCTCACCCGTACGGAAGTGCGCGGCGGCGGCAGAAAGCCCTGGAGACAGAAAGGCACCGGTAATGCCAGACAGGGATCTATCAGAGCACCCCAGTGGATCAAGGGCGGCGTAGTATTCGCACCCAAGAGCCGCGACTTCTCCAAGGATATGAACA
>CAMWWH010000049.1 GCA_947177975.1 uncultured Clostridia bacterium
TCAAAACCGTCACCACGGAAGGACTTGTCACGGGTGACAATCTGACGACGGTTGCGCGTAACTACGCCACCGAGGACGGCAAAGCGCCCGTAAACGCGGGCAAATACACGGTTCGGTTCGACGACGAAAACAGCGTTATCTCGTATGCGGGTGAGGGCAACAGAATAGGCAACTATAACGTAATCTGCAAGCCGGTAGAGTTTACAATCCTGCGCAAGACCGTAACGCTTACTCTCGGCAGCTGGGATTCGGAGGAGTACGACGGCAACGAACACGTCTACGCCACGGACGGCTGCGAGCTTGTTACCGACCTGTTCGACGGCGAAAGTCTTGCAAAGGTTGTCGTAAGTTACAGCACCGAGGACGGCAAGGCACCCGTAGACGCGGGCAATTACCACGTATTTATCGACACTGACAAAACGACGGTAAGCGCGGGCGGCGCCGAGATTGCCATCGGAACCAACTACGAAGTAACCTGCGAACCCTTGGAGTTCGAAATTACTCCCAAAACTTTAAAAATAACTTTCAGCGACGTAACTCACACTTACGACGGCACGGAATTCGACTTTGCCGCAAGCGAGGGCTTTAAGACCAACCTTTGCGAAGGCGACGAAATCAAGCGCAGCTACAAGTACGACGTAGAGTCGGTAAGAAACGTGGGTACGTATACGGTGACGTTCGACGGCGATACTATCGAGTTCACGAGCGGCTTGGCAAGCAATTACGAGTTTGACAACGCGAAGCTTGCCGACCTCGAAGCAAAGCTTAAAGTAACGCCTTGCGAAATCACCGTGACGGTTGCCGACCGCGATGTCGAGCGCGACTCGAAAGAGGGCTACGCGGATTATACGATAGCGGATTTGGACGCGGACTTCGCCGAGGGCGACCTCGATAAAGCCCAAGTAAGATTTGTTTACACCGACAAGGACGGAAACAGTTCGTACGACGCGCCCGACAGTACGGGAACGTACACCGTAAAGGTAGAGTTCGGCGGCGACGTAATGAACAACTACACGGTCGAAAAGGTGGACGGTACGCTTATCATAACCGAAAGAAAGGTACTCGTAACCCCCGTATTTATCGGCACGGACGACGCTTATAACGGCAGTGCTATGGCGTTCTGGTACAGCGACGTCCACAACGTAGAGGGTGCGGCGGGCGAAAAGGGCTTTGCCGAAGACGACCCGAACGTGGATAATTTCGAGGTTAAGTTCACTTATACCGACGAAAACGGCGTAACCCACGAGGGCACTCCCGTAAACGCGGGCACGTACACGGTTGAAGTAACGATTTCGGGCGCGGGCGTAGAGCAGTACAGCATTTCGTACGAACCGATAACCTTCACGGTTAAAAAGCGTGAGCTCAGCTACAAGGTCGAAGTTGACGGTACGAAGAGCTTCGTATACAACAAGCTTCGCCCCGAGTTAGACGTTAATATAACCGCCACGGGCTTTGCGGACGGCGAGGGCGACGACTGCGATTACGAACTGTATATCGGCAACAAGGTTGCAACGCGCTACGATGTGGGCACGTACGAGGTAAGAATTAAGTTTGCGGGTATGCAGAACTACGATATAACCGCAATCACGGACGAAATAAAGATAACTCCCAGAACGATAGTCGTAACGCCCGTCGACCGCTATAACGGCGTGCCTCAGGTATACGACGGCAACAACCTCAAACTGCGCGAGGACAGGGACTTTGTTATAAACAGTAAAGAACTCGAAAACGGCGATCTGGCGGAGGGCGATACGCTCACCATACAGAGCACCGAGATTGCACCCACGGCTCCGAGCGGCGATTTGAAGATAGTGAATGTATTCATCAACGACGCAGACGGCGACGTTAAGAATAACTATACGGTCATCTCGTCGTACAACCGTAATAATGCGATTGTAAAGCAGTTGGGCTTGCAACTGAGCGATTTCCAGAAACGCGTATCTTACGTCAAGACGGAAATCACCTATACGCTCGGCGACGTAGGCGAAAGCTATTCGTATACGGGCGCAACCCGCGTGCACGAGTTCGACGATAAGGCAATAAGCCTCAGCAACGGTACGCTCTTCGCAGGACACCGCTTGGCGTTCTCGAAAAACAGCGTAAACGTTCCCGCGGCGGCGGACAGATACGAGGACCTTATAACAAAACTCGTATGCGTGGTCGACGGCGACGGCAACCGTCTGGCGATTTACGACCTCGTCTGCGGTAATCCCGAAAACGGAGTTATTACGGTAACCAAGACCGTAGTCAGCGTGGATTTGTCGGGATTGTCGGTAAGTGATCTGACAGTCGGCGAACTGAACCGCACGGTGACGTTCGAAGGCGAGAACCCTACGGTATGCGCATACGAAGTGCGTGCGTTTATGCTTGACGACAAATGGCTGATAGGCGTAATGCTGTTTAACGAAACCTCGGGCAGACGTGCCGATTTGAGCGCGAACTACGAGCTTAACGCAGCTTGCACGCTCGACGGCGCGGAAGTTAAGATAATCACCTTGAACGAAGCGGCGGAATACGGGCTTCCCGAAATCAAGGTTGAAATTACCGTAGACGATATCGACGGTCTGTACGAATACGACGGCGCAAGCAGATGGGTACTCGACAGCGGTTACACCGTGACGGGCGGAGATTTGTTGACGGCAAACGGACATAAATTGCAGGTTCTCGTGTTCAGAGAGGGCGGCAGTTACGTTCTCGGCGTAACTATTTACAGCGAGGACGACAAGGGACTCCGCACCGAGGCGGGTAGCAATTACAGGGTAGTTGTCAAGTCGGAAATCAGCGCAAGATACGTTACGATGTCGGAAATATCGACTATGCAGCGCGAGATTTACCTTGATTTCAGCAATGCAATCAACGAGGAAGACGGCACGCTGAATACCGAGCTGGTTACGATATCCGGTCTTAACAAGACCGACGACCATCAGGTTGAGATGACGTTAGAGAGTAACGGCGACGGCACGTATACGGTAAAGGTCAATATCTACCAGTTAAGGCGTATGGGTTCGTCGTACTTAAAGGTCAATATGACCGAGCGTTACGAACTTCATTGGGTCGCACCCGACTGCGTAACCGACGTGGTTAAGGCGTAAAAGGCACTTAAATTTAAGAAAAGCGGGGCGCGGTAATAAAAGCGCCCCACGGAGGTAATATGAATAAAGGTTTTGCCTATTATTTCAGGCAGGCGTTCAAGATGTCCGCCCGTACGATATGGAAGAACAAGAACGTACTTAAAAGTATGCTGTACTTCTTTATGTCGCTCGTGGCGCGGCTGACGGTAATATTGGGAGCAATGGTAGACCTTGCCGACGTGCGGCAGGCGAAGATTGCAATAAACCAGCGCACGGTAGACGTGCCGCAGTCGCTGACCAAGGCTTCGCAGAAGCCGCTCTGGACGAAGATTGTGGCGACAATTATAGAGTTGCTGATGTACGTCGGCGGGCTATTGCTTGTATCGGTAATATGCGGCGGCGTGTTTGCGTTCGGACTTGTAATCTCGCAATTCGTGTCCTTGGAGTACGTAAGTATCGTATATATCATTTTCGCAATTCCCTGCTTGATAATTTACCTCGTTTACACTATAATAGTAGTCGCGGTGTTCTCGCCTACGGCGTACGTTATCGACAGTAATCCCGGGCTTTCGGCGGGCGAGGTCGTGTCGGTGTGCGTAAACTCGATGAAGAGCCGCGGCAAAATGACGGTAATACTCAGCGTGTTCGTGCCGCTTCTCATAATGAGTATGATAGCGGGAGTATGCGCGGGCGGCTTTGCAATAATTCTTCTTGCGTGCGGCGGGCAAAAATACACGCTTTTGTTGCTTGTGTTGTGGGCGATTGCGTCGGTGCTGATTTTGGGCTTTACCATACCCGTAATCAATATGACGCAGAATATCTCGCTCGTGCTTTTATTCGAAGATATCGCGCTCGACCCCGTAAACGCGCAGAAGCGTACGGCGGGCATAAATATCAGAAAAATAAGCGGCGCAAGGGTGGACAGAGAAGAGATTGCGGATAATTTAACTGCGCTCTTCGACGAAGGTATCGAGGAAAAGCTTCCCCCCGCGGAGGAGCTCAAACCGAGGCACAAGCCAAAAAAGACTGCGCCGAAGCCTGCTCCCAAGCACGCTCCCGCACCCGCTAAAGAACCCGCGCCCGTATCCGCGCCCGCTCCTGCGGAAGAGCCTGCGGAGGCGGTCGACGAAGGCTTTGAGGAAGAGGACGAATACGCAGACGAACTCCCGAACGATACGGCGGAAGATAACGGCGACGAATTATAAAATTACGGCTTAAACAGAGGTTTTTATGACAATGCTATGGTGGAGAATTTTATGCCTTATATCGGCGGTACTGTTTATCGCGGGCATAATAGCTCTCGTTTGCACTAATCTGACTAAAAATAAATATTACCACAACTATTACGAGGACGAGTTGTTAAAAAAGGAGAGGTCGGTCAATTCGGTCAACTCCATATACTTAACCTCGGGCGAAACGAGGCGGTTTATAAAGAAATACGTCGTTTGCAAATCCGCGTACGAGAAATATCTCGTGTGCAATTTTGCCGAGAAGTTCAGACATATAAGATTTTACGTCGTGCAGTTTTCGCGCCGCAAGAGGGTAATTTCCGTGCTCGAAATAACGCAGAGGGATTTAACCGACTTATCGTCGAGGATAATCGCGCTCAAAAAGAGTTGCGCCCGCGTAAACGTGGTAATCGCCGAGGCGGACGGCACGGTTATAAACCGCGATTACGTGCGCCCTATGTCGATGGTAAGACTGCGCTTTTACGCTTGCTTAAAAAGCGTTGCAATTTTCACCGCGCTCTTTGTGATAAGGCACGTGATTGCGGAAATTATGGGCGGCAGTTTTATATACGGCAGAAACGTGACGTATCAGTACCTGAACAATTCGTTAAACTTCATTGCGATAGGCGTAAGCTTTGCCGTGGCGGTAGTAAGCTATCTTATTACCGTGCTCAGCTTCCGCATCAAGAACGCAAAGGCTATGAACGGAGGCGCGCTGGAATATGAGTTCGTTTAATACCGTAACAAAAATCAAATATACCGAGCGCACTTCCGAGCCCGTAACGCTGAACGAATATATAGTGTTTCAGGACGACAAAGCCAAGTGCAAGTATATAGTATTCAGATTTAACAACAACGTAACGCAGCAGCTTCTCGGAATGCAGTTCGAGGTCTGCCAGTACAATGCGGAAAACAACTTAATCGAAAAATCGGTCGTAGCGTACAATCAGTTTCTTGCGGGCGCGGAGGAGGAGTTCGTACCCAAGGCAAAGCTTCGGGTAAGCTTTGCGTGCTCGTCGATTTCCGTGCGCTTAATTCAGGCGGCTTTCGACAGGTTCGTGTGGAAAGAGGGCGAGTATACGGACAGCACCTACAAGTTCGATATGTTCTACCACGACGAGGTCAACCCGCAGGGGGACGGCGCGGACAAGAAGGCGGATAAGGGGAAAAAGTCCAAGGATAAAAAGGCGAAGCGCGAAAAACCCGAAAAGTACAAAAAGAGCAAACACCCCTTCATATTGCGTGACGCAACCGCAAGGAATATCGCTAAATTCCCCAAGGTGTTCAACGTGATAGCGATAATTCTGGTAATCGCATTCGTGGGCGTAACTATGTATATCTTCAAAAAGGACACGAAAAAGTTTACCGAGGACAGCTATCTTGTAAGAATATACGACGACGGCGTAGCCGTTTACGGCTATACGGGAAGTGACAGCAACCTCGTAATACCCAAAGAGTTGGGCGGTTACACCGTTAAGAAAATAGACAGCGGCGCGTTTAAGGATTCGAAGATATCAACTGTCACAATAAACTGCGACATAATAATTGCTGACGGCGCGTTCGTAAACTGTAAAAATCTTCAGGCAGTATTTGCCGATACAAAATACGAAATCAAGGGTAATGACGACGCGTTCCGTAATTGTCCGAAGTTAATTATTAAGCCGAGCTGGGATTAAAAATACAAAAAAAATCTTAAAAAGGAGGACGGCAAAATGAATATGCTCGCATCGGGCTTCGAAAACTTCATAAACGGCATATTCGCAAACTGGCAGATGCTGCTGTTTGTAATTGCCGCGGTGCTCCTTTTGCTTGTAATCGCCTTCCGCAAATTCAAACTGCTTGCGGTGATTTTGGCGCTGGCGGCGATAGGCATTTATTTTGCGCTGCTTGTAGTTTTAATTATAAACGCAATATCATGGGACTTGCCCGACATGGTTGCATTCCTCGTAAAATGGGTGCCCACGATACTGTTTACAACGATAGTGCTCTTTTCAACGCTGAGGGGACTGCGTAGGGGACTGAGAAAGAGTTTGATTTTACTCGCTCACGAGGTGGTTATAGCGGCTCTGTGCATAACTATATACGCGTTGCTCGTAAAGCTTCCCGAAGTGGATAGCTTCGTGCTCAAAATCGCCGATATGTTTATGGGCGGCGACGGCGCACTTGCCGCAACTTTGGGAGTAAAGAAGAATTGCACCGGCATAAAGCAAGTGTTCGTCGAGTGGCTGCCCACGGTGCTTGACGGCGATTTTGCGATTATGCTTGGCGGAAGCAAGGCGTATATTTATACTCTCGCCGACCTTATCTACCGCGTTGCGTTCGCGGTAATTATGTGCTTCGTGTACGCTCTGCTGAAATTTATAATGTACATAGTGTATCTTTGCTTCTATTCCGAGAGGAAGTACAAGGCAAAGATAAAGAAGCTTTACGTTGAAAACAAGGTAGACAGACGGTATTCCTTGCACCGTACGGGCGGCGGCGTGGTAGGACTTGTCCGCGGCGTGGCGGTGGCGATACTGTCGCTGTCCTTCCTCGGTACGGCGCTGTACGTAGTGGCGGGGCGCGGCGACGGCAAATTAAAGGATTTCGACTTCGGCAACGACGACGTCAACGAGTATTATTCCGTATACCGCTCGATTGAAAGCTACGGCACGTACGGCATTTTCAAGGTGTTGAACGGCATATCCTCGACGGAGGACGTACCGTACTATCTTTTCGCCGCGGACCTCGTGTTCTCTGGCGAGCTTAACGACGAGGAGTTCGGCGTATCTGGCAACGTGGTCTTCCGCGAGGAGCTTTCCGCATACACCGACTTTGCGCGCGACACAATGGAGCTTCTTTTGAAGTACGGCGGCGACGATATAAAGCCGCTCGTAAACGGCGACGCGACAAAGAGCGCGTTCGACGTCGTAATGAACGTCATGTCGAAAGAGCAGTTCCGCGACGAGTTCAACGACCTTATCAGCGAGTTCGATGCAAAGACGTACGTCATAAACTTTGCTATGTCGTTCGTCAATTCGGCGATAGCCAATATAGACACTATGTCGTTTACGCAGTCTGTCAGCGCCGAAAGCAAGGAGCTTTTGAAGATACTGTTTACGAAGGGTTATCTGTCCGACTATATTCCCGACGAAAGGGAGTTAAAGGGAATGGTCAGCGGCACGCCCGTACAAATCGTGCAGCCGCACCTCAACGTTTCGAAGTTCGTGAGCAAAAAGGACATACAGATTATATTCAATCTGGTTATGGACGTGCTCGGAGAAAAAACCGAAACGACCGACGACGTGCTGAGACTGGTTGCGGACTCGTTGAAAAAGGTCAGAAAGATATCGCTTTTCGACGAGAACAGAGCGGAGGAGCTTGACCCCGTACTCGGCAGACTGTACGCTTACGCGGTAAATCTCTACCTTACCGAAGAGGGCTCGGACGGAATGAGCTTTGCGGATATTTACGGCGAGAAAATCGAGTGGGTAAGCGAAATCAATTCGTTCTTGGACGTCACCGAAGCGTCAATCAATCTGTACAATAGTGTATCTTCGGCAAAAGCGCCGCTCGACGCGGTCAACGCGATATTCGATAAGGAAAATCCCGACTACGAAGAGAATATCAGATATTACGACAATATTACAAAGAGCGTTTTAAGCTCGCGCATACTCGGCAAAACGCTTTCGACGAGCAAGATTTACACGTTAATAGAAAACGGACTTTCAACCCTGTTCGACGGCGTATATATCCCGCGCGACTTGGTTTACGAAACGACGTTTAACGCCGACGGCGAGGTCGTGCAGGCGGGCGAAATGTACAACGTTTTAAACGGCTTGTCGGCGATAGGCAAAAACAGCGAGCTGTTGCCTATGTTTAAACATTTCGACAAAGACAGGGATATGGAAAATTTCCTGAAAACTCTGTCGGAAACAATTTTAATCGAGGACGAATACGGCAACACGCTTGCCGACTATATCGTACAGTCCAAGCTTTTGCGCTCGGTAATTTCGGCGGCGCTCATCAACTACGGCGAAGATTACGCATACGTACCTACCGTTGCGCGTGAAGAGAATGCGGACGGCAAACCCGTCAAGTTTATAAAGGCGGAGGAGCTGACCGCGCTGTTTGACAGTCTTTCCGACCTCGTCGACTTCATACTGCCCGTGTTGCAGGACGAAAACGCGGATATGAAGACGGCAATCGTAGATTTTATCGGTAACGACGTTTTCAAAACGCTGCTTGACAACAGCACGATTTTCGAAGGTACGGTTGCTCTGCACCTTGTAAACGCTTTGAAAAACGACCAAACCGTGGTTATTTCTCGGTCGCTTAAAGAGGACCTCGACGGTTGGGTAACGGAGGATGGCAGAAAGGGCGAGCTTAAAAATCTGCTCGGCGCAATCGACGCGGCGGGAATAGAGATTTCCGAGGTCGTCAACGGCACGCTCGACGGCGACGGGATTTTAGACAAATTCACGTCGGAAGAGTTCACGGACGAAAAATTGCAGACCTGTTTAAAATCGAGCGTAATACACTACACGGTGTCGAAATTCCTTACGGGCGAAAGCACCGATTTCGGCAGTTTCAAGTTAATAGTGCCGGAGGCGGCGCAGCAGCCGCTCGAAGGCGACAGCCTGCCCGCGCTTGTAAGAAAGGGCGAAATCGAGAACGTTTTACGTATGGTCAAGGCGTTGGATTTGTCGGAAAAGACCGACGTTTCGGCAGTGCTTGTCAAACTTGTGCGTGCGGAAAACAAGAAAATGCTTTCCGACAGCTACATACTTTCGGCGTCAATCGTCTGCTCGCTTGTGGAAAACGAGGACGTCGGCAATATGCTCGATATTCCCGAGAAATATACCAAAGCGGCAACGACGGAAAGGCTTAAAAAGTTCAATTCTTCCAACCCCTGGAAGGAAGAAATCGTGCGGCTTATAAACGCGCTCGACGAAATTATGGGCATATCCTCCGCCGAGGAGTTCGAGTTCAAAGAGGAAAATCTTACGGAAAGCCTTTCGTCGTTCCTTAAAAATATGAACGACTTCTCGGACGTAGTGGAAAACGTGTCGCGACTTACCGTGTGCTACGCTTCCGAGGTGGTGCGCGGCAGTATAACCGCGCGGCTTGACGAATTGCTCGACGGCAATATCGACGAAGATTTGTTATACGGCGCAAAGCGCGGCGGCAACTATACCGAAAAGGAATTAAAAAGTCTTTCGTGCGTGCTCGACATTTTCGATATCGACGTAATGAATATCGACGCCGACGCGCTGACCGACAAGATTAAAACGGAAATTTTAACCTTGAACGACCCCGCCGAAGGCTATGAAGGGAGTAAATTGTCCGTCGTGTATAAGTCGGTTATATTCAGCGGAATAATGAGCAAAGCGCTCGAGGACGCGCTGTTAAACGCAACCGACGAGGACGGCAACCCTGCTCAGCTCATTGACGACAAGATACTGCACGAGATAAAGGGAGGCTCGGCGAGATATAAGGAAAGCGATATTGCCGAACTTATAGACGCGATAAATAACGTCGGTATAGACAGCTTTAACAAGCTGGATTCCCTTGATATGAATAAGATAATCAAAGATATCAAGGATATAGACGTCGTCTGCAAATCGATTATAATCCGCGGAGTGTTCACCAAGCAGATAGGCGAAAACAACACTCTCGGCGTTGACCATCCCAAAGCGTACGAAGAGATAATGGTGCTGAAAGCTAACGAAATCAAGGCGATAGTAAGCCTTGTCGACAAGCTTGACGAGGTGACTAACGAATACTTCGACGAGGTCCCTCTCGCTAAAATAAAGCAGAGCCTTTTCACCGAGGCGGGCGAGGTAAATTCTTATCTTCTTTTAAAAGCCGTTTCGGACAGTATAACGGAAAGCAATTACACGACCGTCAACCGTGATTTAATCGACAGTTACGGTTGCGTGCAAGCGTACGAGGTGTGGTCGCTGATCGAGGCGTTCGAAGTAATGTTCATCGACGAGGAGCCGAGCGTAAGCTCTCTCGGCTCAAACGGCTTCGAGTATCCCGCCGCGGATAAGCGCGAGGTGATATTGCAGAGCGAAATAGTGCGTGCAAAGCTCACCGACCAGATTATCGACTGCAATACCAAGTCGGACGAGATTTATATAAGCAATAGCAGACTGACGCAGTTTACCGACGTAAGGGAAAACGAGTGCGCGCTTATTTCGGAGTACGAAATGAACGCATTGTTCGCTATAATCGACGCGGTTTCGGCAGGGGACGATTTTGCGCTACCCGTCATTGATAAGAATTCCCTGAAAGCGGCTTACGATAACGGCGATATCCACTTAATGTTCACGTCGGATATAATAAGGTACAAAATCAGCGATTATATCCTTGGTCTTCCGAGCACGGCGGGACAAATTGTGGAAACGCAATCCGAGCAGGTATATTCGCTTTCCGACATGCAACCGTTAACCAAAGAGGTAATAAC
>CAMWWH010000050.1 GCA_947177975.1 uncultured Clostridia bacterium
TACAGTCGAAATAAATGTAATCGTTGCCTATTCCGTGCAACTTGTAAAACTTTCTCAACATAGCTTTTACGGCATTATAATGCACGCGTCACGTTCCGCGCCGACGGATACGTACTTAATCTTGCAACCGCACAGTTTTTCCAGAAGGCGAATATAGTCCAAAGCTTCCTTGGGCAAATCCTCCGCCTTGCGGCACTTGGTTATGTCGCAGTGCCAGCCCTTGACCTTTTCGAACACGGGCTTGCAATCGTCTAAAACGTCGGTGAAAGGGAAGTCGCTTATAATCTTGCCGTTCAGCTCGTAATGAGTGCAGATTTCGATTTCCTCGTAGTCGTCTAAAACGTCGAGCTTTGTGAGCGCGATTTCGTCCGCGCCCTGACACATAATGCCGTAGCGCGAGGCAACCACGTCGAAAGGTCCTACCCTTCTCGGTCTGCCCGTAGCCGCGCCGTACTCGCCGCCAAGCTCGCGCAAACGCTCAGCCTCTTCGCCGAAGTACTCGCAGGTAAAAGGACCCGCGCCGACGCAGCTCGAATAAGCTTTCATAATGCCGATTGAATTATCTAATTTAAGGTTGGGCACGCCCGCGCCGATAGGTGCATACGCGGCGATCGTCGACGACGACGAGGTATAGGGAACTATGCCGTAGTCGATATCGCGCAAAGCG
Source organism: uncultured Clostridia bacterium (assembly GCA_947177975.1). Classification (GTDB taxonomy): domain Bacteria; phylum Bacillota; class Clostridia; order Christensenellales; family Borkfalkiaceae; genus Coproplasma. The sequence continues at coordinate 668 of CAMWWH010000050.1, forward strand.
CCGAGCTGAGCTTCGAACATAATCTTTTTGCCCGCTTTATGCGCTTCGTTGAGGTATATTCCCGTATCGATTATGTAATCGCGCAGGGGTTTGCCGTACGTTTCGAAGTATGCAATCATATCTTCGACCTTTACGGGCTCGAAGCCGTAAGCCTTGATGGTCATATTCTTCCAGGCAACGATATCGGGCAGGCGCTTATATAAAAGCGACGGGTTTAAAAGCTCGCCCATACGGAAAGCCTTTTTCATATACTTGTCCGCGTAGATAGGCGCAATGCCGCGGCGGGTCGAGCCGTAGGGCTTGCCCGTAGCCTTGGTAAGTCTGTCCTCTTCCATCACGTCCTGCAATACGTTGTAGGGCATAGTGATTATCGCCTTGTCGCTTATCTTTAAATTTTCGGGAGTGATTTTAATGCCCGCGGCGCGCAGCTTTTCGATTTCGCCGCAGAGGTGCTTTATGTCGATAACCATGCCGCAGCCGAGCACGTTGACCACTTCCTCGCGCAAAATGCCCGAAGGGAGCAGATTTAAAATGAACTTGCCCTTGTCGTTAATGACGGTGTGCCCCGCGTTGTTGCCGCCCTGATAACGGCAGACCACGTCGAAATCGCGCGACAGAAGGTCAACCATTCTGCCCTTTCCTTCGTCGCCCCAGTTAATTCCGCAAATGCTTGTCAACATAAGCTTTCACCTCGTGAATTTCATTACCTATTTATTATATGATAAAAGGCACGCATAGTCAAGTTAAAACGCGGCGCTTAAAGTTAAGCGCCGCGTTAAAATTTATTATTCGTATTTATTGGGCACGCCGCGGCGGGTTACAAGGTAGATATACCAGATAAAGCCGACAAGCGGGATAAACAGCACGAACAGAAAGAAGCCGCTTCTGTCTATGTCGTGCATACGGCGGATAATCAGCGTAATCGAGGGAATAAGCTCGACGATACCGAATATTGCCAACGCAATCGTCATTACCGTACTGAAAGTATTCATCATCGGCGTAAAGCACGTTACGCTTATTATCCAGAGCGCAATCAGCGCGACCATTATTATGGAGTTGCCCAGCACTCCCCACCAGAATTCACTGCGCGACGAGGTGCCGTGATAGACGAAAGCCCTCGTCCAGAATTTTTTAAATCCGTCCCAAAGTTTCATACCCTCAGTATGCGCAAACGGCGGAAAATATTTCGGGTTATTCTTTATAACTTAAAGGTCTTACGCAGTAGGTTATAATTTCGCAGATAAACAGAACGTCGTCCTCGCAGTCGTGCCGAACCCATTCGTTTATAATTGCGTCTATCCCTTTAAGAAAATATTTTTGCATATAGTAGATAAGTTTTTTATCCGTCACGCCGTGCTTGGCGTAAATGGGGACGAATATGTTTTCAATCATATAATCGTCCATTTTGCTTGTTTCGAATACGTGAGAGTTTTCGACGTATATCCGATAAAGTTTTTTATGCTTCTGAATGTATTTAAGGTACGGCAACAGGTATTTGGGCGAAGCGAAATTCAAATCTTCCTTGCTTAAGTTCCGCATATCCGACAAATCTACGGGGTTATCGAAATCGCACTCGCTTATAAAGTTGGCAATCATCCCGTGATACGTTTGTTTCAGCAAGTCGTAAGTGTTATCGTAGTGGGCATAAAACGTCGAACGGTTTACGCCCGCTTTTTGACAAATATCCATAATGCTTATATCCGCAAACTCTTTTGTTTCCAATAAAGTTACAAACGCACTACCCATCTTGCTTGCGGTGTTATTAAATTTAGATTCCGACCTGTTCATACTTGCATTATAGTAAAAAAAATTCAATAAATCAATCAGAAACCGACACTTTTCGGTTTTTGTGTTGTGGTATTTCAGTAAAAGTATAATTAAAATGAAATTGTACACAGGAGATAAAATTATGAAAGAGTACAAAGCTCAACCGCTCGATTTAATGCAGTATATTAACACGAAGTATCACGAGCCGTTTATTCACGAGTTTATCGAGTTTGAAAGTGCGTTAGACGCAAAAAAATTTGCCGCCGCGCTCGACAGCTTAATCAAAGCGTTCCCTTTGTTAAAATGTCGCTACGACAACGGTAATAATTCCTTTATAGAAAATGAAAGCGTTACAGGGCGGGATTTGCTTGTAACCGACGACACGGCAGACAGAACGCATCTTTTGACTGAATCGCTCGATTCGAACGAGCGGTTGATTAAATTCACGTTATCGAAAAACATGCTCGTAATTACCGTCAGCCACCTGGTTTGCGACGGAAGCGGTTTCAAAAAGCTCATCTACCTGCTCTGTGATTTTTATAACGGCAAGGTCGGCGGCGATTATTCCGCGCTTATGAATCGGGATTTTGCGCAGCTTACAAAGCGCCTGAAAATATCTGCGGGTATGACGTCAAAAATGCTGTTTTCCATGATAGGCGGGTATAAGAATACGCAGGTCTATAACAAGACGGAAAACGAACAAATTCATCTTGCGGAACGCTATATCTCTTCCGATATTATGGCAAAGGTATACGCCGCAGCTAAAAAGCAAGGGGCTACGCTTAACGACGTATTCCTTACCGCCTACGGTAGAGCAATCGGCAAACTGTATGCAAAAAATAAAATCAACATTCCATGTACCGTAGATTTGCGCAAGTACGCAGACGGCGAAACGGGAATTGCAAATCTTACGGGAACTTACAATCTGAACGTAAAGATATACGAAAGTAAAACGTTCGCCGAAAGCTTAACCGCCGTAAACCGTGCTATGAACAAGCAAAAGCAAACTAAAAACGATATAGCAGGTCCGGCGTTACTCGTATCAAAATACGAAAAATCACCGCTGAATAAATTTTTAAGCTTTTACGGCGGAATGAATACGGGCGCATACACGGATTATACCAACTTGGGCAAGCTCGACGAAAGCAAACTAAAATTCGACGGAACGACCGTAATAAACGCTATCGGCTACAGCGGACTCAATAAAGCCCCGTACTTTCAAATTGCCGTATCTTCATTCAAAGGCGAAACCACCGTATCGAGTATGTTTATCTGCGGCGAAAGCGAACGCAAGAAAGCAAACTTGCTTATGAACGCAATCGTTGACGAAATACAGTCGTTTACAGTATGAAAATTTTTTCAGAAACCGACACTTTTCGGTTTTTGTGTTGTGGTGTTTTAGAAAAATGCAGGTTAAACTATAAGTGTAAAAGGCAGGCAGCAGATGAAACAGGACGAAAATAAAACTCAACCTACCGCATTGACAGGCGACGACTTTAAAGAATTCTTATCGGCAACGGGCGAGCAGCAATGGAAGATACTCCTTGCCCACGCCGAGAAAAACAAAAAAAATATTCAAATCAGGAGATTAAAAACAATGGAACAGACAACCAATCAGAATCAGGAAGAAATCAGCAGGCAGTTCGAGGAATTCTGCCATACCAAAGGAATTGTGGCAAAATTCAAAGTCGCTTTTGCGAATATGGCTGAAAGCGCCCGCAAGCAAAAAGAAGCCGACAAAGCCCATCTCGAAGAAGTAAAGCGTCAGTCGGCGGAAGCAAACCCCGAATTTACCGAGTTCTTACACACGAAAGGCATAAAGGCAAAAGTTAAGCTCGTAATAGAGAATATCAAAAAAGGCGCAAAGGAAAGCTCCGAAAGGGTGCGCAAACAGATAGAGCAGGCAAAGCACGGCGCACCTTCCGTTACCGCCACCCGCACTTATTCCGCAGACGAACTTACGCGCGAGTTTAACGCGTTCCTGAAAGCAAAAGGTCTTGACGATAAGTACGTCGTAGAAGTCACGGAAGAGAGCGGAAATTAAAGCGGATTACGGTATGAAGTTAAAGGAAAAAATCAAGACAAAACTTAATGAAAATAAGTTTACGCGCAGATTTTCGGACTACGACTTCCGTACCGTCGTGTTCACCGTCGTATCGCTGATTATAACGGTAGGCTACGCGGCGTTCTACGCTATGCTCGGCGTTGCTCTGCTCTCCGTATGGTACGGCATGCTTGCCTGCTACTACGTTATGCTCGCGGCTCTGCGCGCAACCGTAGTTTTCTATCATAAGGGAAAGCGCAGGCGCGGCGAAAACGCAGACGAACGAAAAGAGAAAATACACCGCGCCAAGATTTATATAAGCTGCGGCGTAGTTATAGGACTGTTCACTCTGCCCTTGTCGATATCAATACTTTTAATGGTTGCCGAAAAGGCTACGTTTTCCCACGGGGGACTTATGATTTACGTCGCCGCCACCTACACCACCTACAAAGTCGTTATGACTATAAGGAATCTGGTCAAGGCGAGAAAGTCAACCGATATGACGGTCAGAACGGTCAGGTGCATTAACCTCGCGGATTCGTTCGTTTCCGTACTCGCGTTACAGACGGCAATGTTCCACTCTTTTTCGCCCGACTTCAGCACGGATACGTTCAACGCGGTAACGGGCGCGGCGGTCTGTCTTGCAACCGTGATTATCGGCGCGTTTATGATAGTCGGCGGCGTGCGCGAAATAACAAAAATCAACTATGAAGCAAATTTAAAAAATCAACAAAGAGGATAATATGAACGCAATAGAAATCAGAAATCTGTCAAAGAGCTTCCGCGGAATGTACGCGGTGGATAATCTGAATATGACCGTTCCCGCAGGCGCAATTTACGGCTTTATCGGCGAAAACGGTTCGGGCAAATCCACTACGGAAAAACTCATCTGCGGACACCTCGTGCCCGACGGCGGCGAAATAAAGCTGTTCGGCAAGGACTACTCGGACGCGGGCGTAAGGGTGCGCGTGGGCGCTTTAATCGAAAGCGCGGGCTGTTTCCCCAATTCGAGCGTCTGGGCTAACCTTATGATGCAAGCCCTGAATTTAGGCTTGCCCAACCGCGAGGAAGAGATAAACCGCGTACTCAAAATCGTGCGTATGGAGGACAACGCCCGCATTAAATTCAAGAGCTGCTCGCTCGGAATGAAGCAGCGCATAGGCATTGCAATGGCGCTTTTAGGCGACCCCGCACTGCTGATTCTGGACGAACCTATCAACGGTCTTGATACGGACGGTATGCGCATTATGCGCGAGATACTCGTGGACATAACCAAAAATTACGGCTGTACCGTACTCATATCCTCGCACATTTTAGGCGAGCTCGAAAAGATAGCCACGCACTACGGCATTATCCGTCAGGGAAAGATGATTTGCGAGATTTCCGCCGAGGAAATGGACGCGCGTTCGCGCACCTTCATATCGCTTAAAACAAATGATATGTCGGGGGCAAAGGGCGTTTTGCGGGATATGTTCTACACTGTTAAGGAAGAGGACGGTTACCTTAAAATTTATAACACGGACGACACGGAGACAATCGTCGGGCTGATGCTTAAAAACGGCTACGCAGTGTCGGAAATCAAAAGCAACAAGATAGGGCTCGAAGAATACTACATCGAGCTTATGTCTAAAAAGGAGGAAGCTTAACTATGGAAAATTCCCGCGAATTAAAGTTTGAATCGCCCGGTTTTTTCAAACGTTTGAAGGGTATGCTCGGCGTGGACTTTTACAGACTGTTCCACACTCCCCTTCTATACATATTCTTAATAATCGCCGCTCTTATCCCCGCCTTGGTGTCTATGGGCGCAACGGGCGGCGAGGAGCAAACCACTCAGCTGTTTACCAACGCGTGGCAGATTATCGCCGCAAACAAACCGCTCTACGTAATAAGCGATATAGGCGAATACGCAAATATGAATATGGTCTTTATCTTCGGCGGAATTATGATTTCCATATTCATCGGACACGACTACAAGAGCGGCTACGTCAAGCAGTTGTTTACCACCCACGCAAAGAAGCAGGACTATATGATGTCCAAAACATTGCTCGGTGCGTTCTCTATGGCGTGTATGTGCGTGACCTATTTTATCGGCGGCACGCTTGCAGGTGCGTTTACGGGATTACCGTTTGAAATCAACGCCGGCTCTTTAATCTGCGCGATACTCGGCAAAATGATTATGAGCCTGGGCTGGGCAAGCCTCTACACCTTTATCAACGTAATCTTCCGCTCGAAGTTCGGAATATCCATTGCGCTGTGCTTTATCCTCGGAACGGGTATTCCCGTGATAGGCGCGGCGGCGGTTACGGGCAATACTCCCGCACTCAACGTATTCCTTTACGGCTCGTCGGTGTACGCCTGCCTTTCAAGCAACGCTTTGACTTTGCTCGTATGCCTTATGAACTCGGTCGTCTGGGCAATCGTATATAACGTACTCGGCTCACTGATACTCAGCAAGCGCGACGTGTATTAAAGAGGTGTAAAATGAACGCGATAGAAATCAGAAATCTTACGAAAAACTTCGGACAGAAGCAAGCGTTGAGCGGGCTCGATATGACCGTTCCGCAGGGTGCGATATACGGCTTTATCGGCGAGAACGGCTCGGGCAAGTCGACTACGGAAAAACTTATATGCGGGCTTTTAGTTCCGAACGGCGGCACGATTAAGCTTTTCGGCAGGGACTACAGGGACGCGGACGTCAGGTCGAAAATCGGAGTTTTAATCGAAGCGCCCGGCTGTTTCCCCAATTACAGCGTATGGAACAATATGATGCTGCAAGCGGCGAATTTGGACATTGCAAATCCCGAGGAGGAAGTACGCAAAGTACTCAGGACAGTGCGTATGGAAGGCTCCGCGTCGAACAAATTCAAAAACTGTTCGCTGGGAATGAAACAGCGTATCGGCATCGCTATGGCGCTTTTGGGCGACCCCGCCCTCCTCGTGCTCGACGAACCCATCAACGGTCTTGACGCAGACGGTATGCGCATTATGCGCGACGTGCTCACGGACGTCACGAAAAACTATAACTGCACGGTCGTCGTATCGTCGCACATTTTAGGCGAGCTTGAAAAAATCGCAACCCACTACGGAATTGTGCGCGGCGGTAAAATGATTAAGGAAATGACCGCAGAAGAACTGAACGCGGACTGCCCCACCTTCGTTGCATTGCAGACGAAAGATATGGAAAAGACCATGACTTTGTTGCAGCAAAAGTATGCGAGAGTTACGCTCGAAAATCAATTCATTCGCATATATGACGGGGTTAACGCAGAAGACGCGGTTAAATATCTTTACGATAACGGTATTTTGGTCACGGAAATAAGCACGGATAAAATCGGCTTGGAAGAGTATTATATAGACCTGATGAAGGAGGCTCGCTGATATGGAAGCAAAGTTTGAAAAACAGGGTTTTTTAAAAAAACTGAAGAGTATGCTTAAAGTTGACTTCAAGAGAATGTTCACGATGCCGCTCATTTACATTATGGCGGGCGTGTGTTTCGTAATGCCTATTCTCATTTTGGTTATGACCTCCTTTATGCCCTCGACGACGGTCGACCCGACGACGGGCGCGGAAACAGCCGTCGAAACGTTTACGAACGTCTGGCAGTCCATAGGCTCGGTAAGCGGCGGAGAAATGTCAATGGATCTGACGAGTATGTGCAATATCAATATGCTGTACTTCCTCGTCGCCGTGTTAGTATGCGTGTTCGTCGCCGACGATTTCAGAAGCGGCTACGCGAAGAATCTGTTTACCGTCCGTTCCAAAAAGGTCGACTACGTTTTCTCTAAATCGCTCGTGACGTTCGTCGGCGCAACCATAATGTTCCTTGCCTACTTCATAGGCGCTATGATAGGCGGAGCTATTGCCCACCTTCCCTTCACGACGGAAGGCTTCGGCGTTGGCGGAATTATTGCCTGCATGTTTTCCAAGATATTTATGACGGCAATCTTCGTTTCGATAGCGCTACTTTTAGGTACCGTGGCTAAGCAAAAGCTGTGGCTCTCGATACTCGGCTCGTTTGCCGCAGGTATGCTGCTGTTCACTATGATACCTATGATAAGTCCGCTCGACTCTACGGTTATAAACGTAATAATGTGTCTTGCGGGCGGCGGGTTGTTCGCCGTAGGTTTAGGAGCCGTAAGCAATCTGATACTTAACAAAACAAGTTTGGTGTAAATATATGAAAAGCCCCGCGGCGTTCAGCCGCGGGGCTTTTTACTTATTCTTTAATTATTAACGCTGTACAGCATATCAAAGTAGGTCGGGTACGGCCAGTAGTCGGCGGCGGTGAGCGTTTCCATCTTGTCGACGCGGACGCGGATATCGCCCATAATAGGAATAATCTTATGCGCCATATCCTGCGAAGCCGCGCGAACGTCGGCAAGGTTAATCTTTTTAAGCTCGTCTTCGAGTTTTTCGCACAGAATGCATACCTCGTCGTTGAGCGTCGAAAGGGTTGTTACCGTCTGTTTTTCGCCGCGGCAAGGCAGCTCCTCGTTGACCGAAAGCTTAGCCGCAATGTTGGTGCAGAGGTTTGCGACGTAGTCCGAAACGGCGGGCACTATATCCCTTTTAACCATTTCGAGCATAGTCAGCGCCTCGATATTTATTATCTTGGAATAGTTTTCGAGCTGAATGTCCGCACGGGCAATCGCCTCGCCCTTGGTGTAAACTCCCTGACGGACGAATACCGAGATATTGTCCTCTTCGAAGCACACGGGCACTGCGTCGGCGGTGTTCTTGTGGTTTAAAAGACCGCGCCTTTCCGCCTCGTGCTCCCAGTCGGGACCGTAGCCGTCCTCGTTGAAAATTATGCGGTAGTGCGCTTTAAGCTCGCGCGAAATTATCTTCTCCGCCGCCTTTACGATATTGATTTTCGGTGAATTTTCCTTTGCGCCTTCCAGCTCGTCGGCAAATTTCGCGAACGCATCGGCAACTATGGTGTTTAAAACGATATTTGCGTCGGAAACGTTGGCTTGCGAGCCAACCATGCGGAACTCGAACTTATTGCCCGTGAACGCGAACGGCGACGTTCTGTTTCTGTCGGTTGCGTCCTTGGGGAAGATGGGGCTTTCGGGCACGCCTATACTGCCCTTCTCCGCCTTGACGGGCACGTAATTTTCGCCCTTGACGATTGCGTTAACGAGCGCGCCGAGCTGGTCGCCGAGGTACACCGATATGATTGCGGGGGGCGCTTCGTTCGCGCCTAAACGGTGGTCGTTACCCGCCGTTGCAACCGACGCGCGAAGTATTCCCTGATAGTCGTCCACCGCCTTGATAACCGCCGCCAAAACAAGCTTGAACAGAGTGTTCTCTTCGGGTTTGTCGCCGGGGTTTAAAAGGTTGAAACCGTCGTCGGTGGATATCGACCAGTTGTTGTGCTTGCCCGAACCGTTAATTCCCTCGAAGGGCTTTTCGTGCAGAAGGCACGCAAGATGGTGCTTCAACGCCACCTTTTTCATTATTTCCATGGTGAGCATATTCGCGTCGACGGCGATATTCGCCGTGCCGAATACGGGCGCCATTTCGTGCTGAGCGGGCGCAACCTCGTTGTGCTTGGTCTTGGATAAGACGCCGTAGCTCCACAGCTCGTTATCGAGGTCGTGCATAAAGTCGACTATGCGCGG
>CAMWWH010000051.1 GCA_947177975.1 uncultured Clostridia bacterium
TAAAGGTCAAAAAAAATCGATTATATAATAGTGAAACGCTAACCATTTTAAAAAATTGTTGCTATAATGATAGGGATTTAAAGAAATAAGGTGAAAATATGCATCTTTTTTATATTGATAACGCCATAGGTTTCGTTGCCGTGTTAGCGGTAATTCTGTTTTTTACCAAAACGATAGGGCTTGTGTTCCGTCACTTCGGACTGCCCGAGGTTTTAGGTTTTATAATAGCGGGAATTTTAATAGGACCGGCAATCTTCGGTGATTTCTGCGGCTTTACGATAATAGGGTTCGAGGAAGGCGATTACTATTCCCTTTTGGAAATTTCGGCGGACAGCAAGGGACTGAGCATATTTTCGAAGATAGGCGTGCTGTTCTTGATGTTCTGCGCGGGTCTGGAAACAAACGTAAAGGAACTTAAAAACACCGGTCTTGCAAGCTTTCTCATAGCACTTGCGGGCGTATGCGTGCCGCTTTTGCTCGGTTTTCTGATTTCTCTGCCGTTCGGCAACCTCGGACTCGGAGTGGACAACATTTACCGTTGCGTGTTTATAGGCACGATTTTAACGGCGACGTCGGTTGCAATCACCGTGTCTGTTTTAAAAGAGTTGGGTAAAATGAATACCAAGCTCGGCACTACGATTGTGTCGGCGGCTATAATCGACGACGTTATCGGCATCGTGCTGCTGTCGGTCGTAACGGGTCTTGCAAAGGGCGGCAGCGAGCCCTCGGCAAACAAGTTCGACGCGTTCAAGGCGACCCCTTACGGCACGGTCATTATGATCGTAGCGTTTTTCATAGTGGCAATCGCTCTGGGCTTCGTTGCGATAAAGGTGTTCAAGTGGATGGATAAGCGCTGGACTTCCACGCACAGGATTTCTATGTATTCGCTTGTGCTGTGCTTCGGGTACAGCTTTTTGGCGGAGGAGGTGTTCGGCGTTGCCGATATTACGGGCGCGTTTCTTGCGGGCGCGGTTTTGTCGACGGTGCGCCGCGCGAGCAGGTTTATCGACCAGCAGGTCGACGTCGACACCTACACGATTTTTGCTCCCGTGTTCTTTGCGAACATAGGAATTTCGTCCATTTCGTTCGCCTCGATGAACCCCAAAATTCTGTTATTTGCCCTGATTGCCGTAATTGCGGGATTGGTCGGCAAGATTGTCGGGTGCGGCGCGGTGTGTAAGGCTTTCAAATACGGCTGGCGCGAGAGCGCCGTCGGCGGCGTAGGTATGATGGCGAGGGGAGAGGTCGCACTGATTGTAACCTCGACCGCGATAGGCGCGGGCTTGCCCGGAGAATTTATGATTATGACCGTATTTTTAATTCTTGTTTCGTCTATCCTGACCCCTATACTTTTAAAAGTACTGTACAAGGGAATTCCGCAGGAGCATGAAAAGACGTTGCCTCTTATCGACCCCGACGACTGAGGCGTGTCGCCTCTGCCAAGACCTTTAATTGCTTGGCTGAAAGATAGCTAATCACAGCAAAACTGAAAGCCCCGTGGCAAATGCCGCGGGGCTTTCTCTCTCCGACACACGGTTTATTTCCGTTTGTACGGTGTTTCCTCATCGGTTAAATTCAAAATATAGTCCACGGAAGTATCGTAAAGCATTGCCAGTTTGCAAAGACTTTCGATAGGTATTTCTCTTAATCCTTTTTCATATTGCGAATACGTGTTTTGCTTGATACTCAGATATTCGGCAATAAAAGTTTGAGTATAGCCGTTTTCCGAACGCAATTCTTTCAATCTCATCTTCATACTTTAATTATGCGTTATCTCAAAATAAGATATTGACAATTATCTCAATATGTGATATTATTACCAACAAAGAGGTACCTATGATGAGAATTGACGAATTTGTCGCAATCAAAGCAGAATTTTCTGCGGAAGAGTTTACAAGGCGGGTATTGATTGAGATTGCGGCGGACGACAGAACCCCCGCAGACATCTTTTCCCTGTCGGATTTCGGAGAGGTCAGTTTAACTGAGGAAGCATATATCATTACGAAAGCGAACGTTGAACTGAGTTATTCTTGCAGTGTGGGGTACGACAGATACGAGCAATATTACGATTCACATTCAAAGTCGACGCAGACGCGCAAGGTTACCGATTGGAAACCGTTTTCAGGCAATGCAAACAGCGCCGTGGGGTGTATCGTATGCGTCGGCGAAACGGATTTAAGTCGTGCGCAGAAAGAGTCGGGCGATATACGGCAGTTTTTAAATCTTGCAAAAAGCGAAAATAAAGCGGCGTGTTATGGAGAAGCGATAGAGGTTTCGTCGCAGACTGAAAAAGTTATACGGCAGTTCTGTTTGTCGCAGTGCTTTGACAAAGTCTTGTTGCCCGGTAACTGGCAGAAAAATAAAAGCTATACCGGAACGGTAAATATCACCAAGCAACAAATTTGGAAAATGCCTGAATACAAGTTGGACTACACTTACGGCGGTCAGAGTTATCGTGCTACTGCAAAGGCGGCTGGAGATTGTAAAGTAAATTCCGAAAAGCCGTCAATCAAGGCGAGTCTGGATAAACGCGAACTGAATAAAATATTTCCGCTATTTGCGTGCGGGGTGATTATCGCAGTATTGGGCATACTTTTTGCATTCTGCTATCCGAGCGTAAACGATACGGTAGGATATATATTTATAGTTATCGGCATAGGTATGTTAATTGTATTTGCCTTTTTGTATGATAAGTTTAAGAAAAAAAATATCAGTAATAATAAAGACCAAAAGATACAACACCTTGAAAAGCTGCTTGCCGAAAAACATTTGAAGCCGTTGACCGCAAGTGAAAGGAACGCTATAACAAAGAAGAAATAAATAATTAAACGCCCCGCGGCAAATGCCGCGGGGCTTATTTTTTACTCACACATTATTTTAAATAGAAATCGTTACCGACCTTAATAACGTCGACCTTCTGCGCCATCTCTCCGAGGAAGATTTTGAGCGCGGGTTTTTCGTTGGGCTTGCCCTCGAACTCGACGGTAAGCGAAGCCTTTTCTACTGCGGCTATGTGCATAACGTCGCCCGTTTCGGTATCCTCGATAAGGTTGCCTGCGGCAATCTGCTCGTCGTCGTCAAGCGTCAAGAGGTAGTTCTCGTCCAGGTGCTCCTCGACTGATATCTCGGGGGACACGGCAAGAACGCTCGTACCCGCGTAAACGACGTACTTTTTGTGGTTCTTATCAAAATTGCTCTGCAAACGCATATCGTACGTTGCGTCGTCGAACTTTTTACCCAGCTTTTTGAAAAAGCCCGAAACTTTACCTTCTTCCTTTTTTTCTTCGTCAGCCATTATTTTATCTCCTTAAGCTTTATCGTTTTTAATATGAACGTCGACTTGCTTGAAGGGTACTTCGATACCGTTCTCGTCGAACGCTTTCTTAACGTTTTCAATGATTGCGAAATTGACCGTCCAGTAGTCGGGTCTGTTGCACCATACGCGGACCGTGAAGTCCAGACTGCTCTCGTTCATGTTCGAAAATTCCACGAAGGGAGCGGGGTCCTTGAACACAAGCTCGTTTGAGGCGCAGACCTCACGGATAATTTCTTTCACGCGCAATATATCCGAGCCGTAAGCGACCTGCATAACCAAATCCACGCGGCGCGTATCCTTTGCCGACGCGTTGACTATCACGTTGTTTGCAAGCGCTCCGTTGGGGATAACGACAGCCTTGTTGTCGTTGGTAACCACGTGAGTGTAGAAGAGCTTGATATCCTCGACCGTGCCTTCCTGACCGTTGCTCGTTATGTAGTCGCCGATTTTGAAGGGGCGCATAATAATCAGGATAACGCCGCCCGCGAAGTTGGAAAGAGTGCCCTGAACGGCGAGCGAAATACCTACGCCTATCGACGCGACAACCGCGGATATGGACGCCGTTTCGATGCCGAGATAGCCGATAAGGCAGATGAGCACCAAGATTTTCAGCATTATTCTGAGTGCGTTCGTGCCCACGCGCGATAAAGTTACGTCCGCGTTTCTCTTCTGCAATCTCTTGTATATGCCTTTGGTAATTGCGTTGATGATGATGAACGATACGACAAGCAGTAAAATTGCGATTACTATCTTGATGCCCGTATCGGTAAGCCAGCCTGCAACTTTATTCCACACGTCCGACCACGTCGGGTTTGACGCGGGTTCCGCAGTCGTTTCGGTAGCGGTTTCTCCCATAAATACTTCTCCTTGAAAATTCTTTACAGACGATATTATATCAACAGTTCGAATTAAATGCAACAACGTGTTCGATGATTATTTTGTGAAATTTGCAATAAAAAGGGGCTTTATGTAAAAAGCCCTTAAAGATTGTAAAATCAGTGCGACATTATCCAGTCGCGCACCTGTTCGCGCTCGATGGGAGTAATGTTCTCGTGCGGATACTTGGACTGCGCGCCGCCGTTGGTGTAAATGAAGTATCTGCCGTCCGAGGTTATGTACAGCGTTTCCTCGTATCCGGTGGCGTCGCCCGGCGCACCGTACGTAAACTTTTTATCTAACGTGGAGCACTGCGTATCGTAGGTCGCTCCGTCAATGGTTTTTTTCATATGCCAAGCCTCTAACGCATATTCTATCACTTTATTTAAAGATAGTCAACACACCCCTTTATTAAATTTTTTAAGCACCTAAATGTTAAAGCGTTTACAAAACGTGAAAATAAATAACTTTTTGAACGCGCGAATTTGTCAAGTAAAAATGCTTGACAAGATTGCGGGGCTTAGATATAATTATCGGGTAAATGGAAAAAATACAGTTTATGCGGCTGTGGGATTTGTACGGCAGGTTGCTTACGCCCACGCAGCAGGAAATTACCGATATGTATTTCAATCTCGACTTGACCGTGTCGGAAATAGCCGAGCAGAAGGGCATATCGAGGCAGGGCGTTTCGGAGTGTCTGAACCTCTGCAAAAAGCAGCTCGAAGAGTACGACGACAAGTTGAAGCACGACAGGCTTTTAGCCGAGGGCGACCTTTTTACGTCGTTTATGATGACCGACGTAGGGCTCTGGGCGGAGAAATTTTTGAAGTTGCACCCCGAATATGCCGCGGATATCGCGGAATTGACGGCGATTTTGGATAAGGATTATTCAGAAGAGATTGCCGCGGGCTTGATTAAGTTGGGAAAATAATTATGGCACTTTTTTCATCGCTTTCCGAAAGATTAAATCATATATTTTCCAAGCTCACTAAGAGGGGCAGGCTTACCGAGCTCGAAATAAAGACGGCAATGCGCGAGGTGCGCGTTGCGCTTTTGGAAGCGGACGTCAACATCAAGGTTGCCAAGCAGTTTTGCGCCGAGGTGTCCGAAAAGGCTGTCGGACAGAAAATTTTAGAGAGCTTAAATCCCGCTCAGCAGGTTATTAAAATAGTCAACGAAGAGCTGATTGCTTTAATGGGACCGTCGAACGCAAAGCTGACGGTTGCGTCCAACCCGCCCACCGTAATTATGATGTGCGGCTTGCAGGGCGCGGGCAAGACCACCCTTTGCGGCAAGCTTGCACTTTTATTGAAGAAGGGCGGCAAAAAGCCCTTGCTCGTCGGGTGCGACGTCTACCGTCCCGCCGCGATAGAGCAGCTCAAAGTCGTAGGAAAAAACGTGGGCGTGGAAGTGTTCGAAAAGGGAACGCAGAGCCCCGTCAAAACCGCTCCGCAGGCAATAGATTACGCTAAGTCGATGGGTTACGATACCGTGATTATCGATACCGCGGGCAGACTTGAAATCGACGAAGCGTTAATGCAGGAGCTCGAAAAGATTAAACAGGCTGTGCGCGTGGATGAAATTTTACTTACGGTTGACAGCATGATGGGTCAGGTTGCGGTAAACGTTGCGAAGACCTTCAACGATAGACTGGAAGTCACGGGCATAGTTTTAACCAAGCTCGACGGCGATACCCGCGGCGGCGCGTGCCTTTCCATAAAAGCGGTTACGGGCAAGCCCATCAAGTTTATCGGCGTGGGCGAAAAGTCGACCGACCTCGAATATTTCTATCCCGACCGAATGGCTTCGCGTATCCTGGGTATGGGCGACGTACTTTCTCTCATCGAAAAGGCGCAGGAGGCGGTGTCCGCCGAAGAAGCCAAGAAGATGCAGAAGAAGATGCTCGAAAATTCTTTCACGCTCGAAGATTATTTAACGCAGTTCGAGAGTATGAAGAAGATGGGCGGCGCGCAGGCTTTGGTTTCAATGATGCCGGGCTTAAGCGGCAAGGTCAAGGACGGCGATATCGACGAGAGCAGAATAGAGCGCGTCAAGGCGATTATTCTATCGATGACGCCCAAGGAAAGGACGGAGCCGTCGATTATCAACTCGTCGAGGAAGAAGAGAATTGCGGCGGGTAGCGGCACCAGCGTGCAGGAAATAAATCAGTTATTAAAGCAGTTCGAACAGACCAAGCTTTTAATGAAACAGTTGAGAAGCGGTAAACGTCGTTTGCCCTTTTAAATAAAAAAATATTTTTAAAAACAGGAGATATATACAATGGCAGTTAAGATGAGACTTACGAGAATGGGCGACAAGAAATCCCCCTTTTACAGAATAGTCGTTATCGATTCGAGAAAGGCACAGACGGGCGAGTACATCGACAAGATCGGTTACGTTGACCCTTTAAAAACCCCCGCCGAAATCAACATCGACGTTGAAAAGGCGAAGGCTTGGCTTGCAAAGGGCGTTCAGCCCACCGAAACGGTTAAGAGCTATCTTGTAAAGGTAGGCGCTATGGAGCAGTCCAAGAAGCTTTCCGCACCCAAGACCAACGACAAGAAAAAGAAGAAGTAATCTATGGATACGTTAGCTTTAATTAAGTATATTGTCGAGAGATTTGCCGACAAGACCGACG
This sequence comes from uncultured Clostridia bacterium, assembly GCA_947177975.1. GTDB lineage: Bacteria > Bacillota > Clostridia > Christensenellales > Borkfalkiaceae > Coproplasma. Next base: position 6,831 of record CAMWWH010000051.1, read on the forward strand.
AAATCGAGTACAAGGTCGAGGAGAAGGAAACCTCGGTTGAGGTAACCGTGCTTTTAGACCCCTCCGATATGGGCAAGGTTATCGGCAAGCAGGGCAAAATCGCCAAGGCTATGCGCACGCTCGTGAACGCATATACGCCGAGAGAAAGCAAAAAATACTTCATCGAAATAAGAGAAAAGGCGTAAAAGCCTTTTCTTTTCATTTCCCGAACGGTTCGGCAATAATTAGGAAATAAAAATCAATGACGGATTATCTTACGATTGCAACAATAGTCAAGCCGCAGGGCATACGCGGCGAGGTAAAAGTGCTCGCTATGACCGACTTTCCCGAGGATTTAAACTCGTTCGCTCGGGTATATGTGGGGGGTAACGCGTATAAAATACTCAAAGTGCGCCCCGCGGGAGGCAATTGCGCGTTTGTAACTTTAAGCGGAATTGCCGACAGAAACGCGGCGGAAACGCTGCGCGGTATGGAAATTACGGCTCTTCGCGAGGACGCGCCCGCTCTACCCGAAAATACCTATTATATCGCGGATATTATAGGGTGTACGGTAGTCGACGACGAGGGTAAAATCTACGGCGAAGTCGAAAGTATCACTCCCGCACGCACGGATATTTACGAGGTAAGAACTCCCGACGGCAAGCTTATGACCTTCCCCGCGGTGGAGGGGCTCATTTCGGATATCGATACCGCCGCCCGTAAAGTGACGGTCAGCGCGTCGAGAATAAAGGAAGTAGCCATATGAAAATGACCGTGCTCACACTCTTTCCCGAAATGTTCGCGCCGCTCAAAGAGAGCATAATAGGGCGCGCGGAAAAGAGCGGCAAGATAGAAATTGAAATTATCAATATCCGCGACTACTCCGAGGACAAGCACTTAAAGTGCGATGACTATCCCTTCGGCGGCGGCGCGGGTATGGTTATGATGCCACAGCCGATAGGCAGTGCAATTAAGGCGGTCGATCCCGAGCATAAGGCTTTAAGAATTTACACCTCGCCCAAGGGTGAGGTTTTCACTCAGCAGAAGGCTTGCGAGCTTGCCGCGCGCGAGCATATCGTCATACTCTGCGGGCACTACGAGGGGGTAGACCAGCGCGCGTTGGATTTGTATTTCGACGGCGAGATTTCAATCGGCGACTACGTTCTGACTGGCGGCGAGTTGCCCGCAATGGTCATCTGCGACTGCGTTGCGCGCTACGTCGACGGAGTTATTGCGGCGGGCTCGCTCGTGGACGAAAGCTTTTCGGACGGACTTCTGGAATACCCGCAGTACACCCGCCCCGCGGTTTACGAGGGGGTGTCTGTGCCCGAGGTTCTGCTTTCGGGCAATCACGCGCAGATAGATAAGTGGCGCAGGGAGCAGAGCGAAAAGATTACTAAAGAGCGCCGCCCCGACCTATTAAAATAACAAGGCTGTTTATGAAAAATTTACAATGGTTCCCCGGTCATATGACCAAGGCGATGAGAATGATGGAGGACAACGTAGCCGTGTGCGACGGCATAATCTACGTCCTCGACGCGCGCTGTCCCGCGTCTTCGTTCAATCCGTCGCTTAAAAAAATGTTCGGCGCAAAGCCCGTTCTGTACGTTCTGAACAAGGGCGATTTGGCCGACCAAAAAGCCGACGCGTTCGTCAAGCTTATACGTGAGAGCGGTTCGCCGTGCGTGCGGATTAACGCTGCGGACAGCCGTTCGCGCCGCGCTTTATCCGAGGCGGTTGCGGCTCTCGTTAAGGAAAAGCGCGAAAAGAACGCGCAGAAGGGGTACACGCAGACTTTCCGCTTCATGGTGTGCGGAGTGCCCAACACGGGTAAGTCGACGGTAATAAATCTGCTTGCGGGCAACGTGCGCGCCCAGACGGGCAACAAGGCGGGCGTAACCCGCGGCAAGCAGTGGATACGGCTTGACGGCTACGAGCTTTTGGATACTCCGGGCACGACACCGCCATCGTTTGTCAATCAGAAACTTGCGGTGCGCCTTGCGTACGTGGGCAGTCTGAACGACGATATTTTGGACTTGGACGATATTTCCCTCGCACTGCTTGCCGAGATGTACGAAAAATATCCGCAGGCTTTAAAGGAGAGGTACGGCATAGGAGAAGGTGCGCAGGGCGACGTCGAGCCCACGCCTTTGGAAATGCTCGACAAGGTGTGTATGCGGCGCGGCTTTATTCTGCGCGGCAACGACTACGATTACGAGCGCGGCGAAAAGGCGGTCATAGACGACTTCCGCAAAGGTCGTTTGGGTAAGGTCACGCTCGACGAGATAAGCGACTGCTCGGGTTTTAAATTTTAGTTATGGACAAATTGCAATACGAAAGAGAGCTCATAGAAAATGGCTGTAAATATATCTGCGGAGTGGACGAAGTGGGCAGAGGCCCGCTTGCGGGACCCGTGGTCTGCGCGGCGGTAATTATGCCCTTGGACGATATTATAGAGGGTGTGGACGACAGCAAAAAACTGACCGCTAAAAAGCGTGAAATGCTGAGCGAAAAGATACTCGAAAGGGCGGTTGCCTGCCACATATGTGCCGTCGAACCGCAGATTATCGACGAAATCAACATATTACAGGCGACGCGGCTTTGTATGAAAAACGCGATAGAGGGCTTGAAAATAAAGCCCGATTTCGTGCTTACCGACGGAAATATGACGTTGGATATTTCAATTCCGCAGCGCTCTTTAATCAAGGGCGACGCGCTCAGCTATTCGATAGGGGCGGCGTCGATTATTGCAAAGGTGCACAGAGATAAGCTGATGAAAGAGTACGCGGAAATCTATCCGCAGTACGGGTTTGAAAGCAACGTCGGCTACGGCTCTAAAAAGCATATCGAGGCTATAACAAAGTTCGGGCTTACCCCGATACACCGCAGGAGTTTCACAAAGAAATGGCAATAAAAGGTGAAAAGCGGCGGCTGGGATTTTTCGGCGAAAGCAAGGCGGCGGGTTATCTTAAAAGACACGGGTATACGATTTTGGAGCGCAACTTCCGCTGTCCTTTCGGCGAGGTGGACATAATAGCCGAAAAGGGCGACGTGACGGCTTTTATCGAGGTCAAGACGCGTTCCAACGACAATTACGGTCAGCCCAACGAGGCGGTCGGACGTGACAGACAGGCGCGCTATAAAAACTGCGTGCGCTACTATTTTTCGGGCCGCGAGATAGACTGCACCGTGCGCTTCGACATAATCGAAGTGACGAAAGAGGGCGTAAATCACATCGAAAACGCCTTTTATTGAGGGTACTATATATAATATGTATATATAGTG
>CAMWWH010000052.1 GCA_947177975.1 uncultured Clostridia bacterium
GGGCAATCCTCACGCGTGCTGCAATCTGTACGCCGACGAGTTTGCCGAGTTCGACCCCGAAACCAACGACGCTTTCCGCTTTGCCGACTGCAAAATGTTTTTAGCCTACAAGGACGGCAAAATCGCGGGACGTATCGCGGGTATCTGGCACCGCGGCGTAAACGAGAAGTTCGGCTATAAGCAACTGCGCTTTACCCGCTTCGACGTAATCGACGATTTCGAGGTGACCAAGGCGCTGTTCGACAAGCTCTTCGATTGGGCGAGAGAATTAGGTATGACCGAAATTATAGGACCTATGAGCTTTTCAGACCTCAACGAAGAGGGCATGCTCATAGACGGCTTCGACAAGGACAGCAACTATATCGAGATTTACAATTACCCCTATTACGTCGAGCATATGGAGAAGCTTGGCGCATATAAGGTGGTAGACTGGAACTGTTACGTTATCAACGCTCCCGAAAAGCCTTTGGAGAGAATGAAGAAGCTTTCGGATATGGTAATGAAGAGGTACGGCTACGAAATTTTAGACGTTGCGTACTATTTGAAGCACGACAAGAAAAAGCTCAAAGCTTACATAATGCAGGCTCTCGACGTTTTAGACAGAGCGTTCGAGCACCTGTACGGCACGAGCCCCATCAACGAAAAGCAGAAAAAGCGCGAGATGGACACCATTTTGACGGTGCTTAAACCCGAGCTTGCAACCGTCGTGTTAAAGGACGACAAGGTAGTAGCGTACGGTCTTTGCATCCCCTCTATGAAAGAGGTTATGCAGAAGGGCAAGGGGCACATTATCCCCGGCGGATTTTTCCCGTACCTCCGCACTATGAAGAACCCTAAGGTCGTCGATATGCTCAGTATGGCAATCGACCCCGACCACAACAACAGAGGTATCCCCGCAATAATCGTCAACCACTGCTTGGAGGGCATTTGCGCGCTCGGCGTCAAAAAGCTCGAAGCGGGTCCCGAGCTCGAAGAAAACCACCACATTCAGAACCTTTGGAAGAGCTTCGACGCGGAGCTTGCCAAGAAGGCAAGATGCTGGGGCTTAAAGGTAGAATAATTGCTTCTCGCATTATAAACTGCGCAATACGGTGTCGCGCTCCGCGCCGCCTTGGTCGTGTACGTCTATGTACACTCCCTGCGGTCAGTGCTCGCGCTCCTAGTCTTGCTTGTTTCTAATGCGAGGGTTAAATATTAAGGTGTATTTTGGAAGAAAAGGACAGCGAAATTACAATCGAATATGACGACGCACTGTCCGATGACGTTGCGATTTTACAGCCTTCGCCCGATACGGCGGAGGCAACTTCGTATACGGAAGATAAGCCAATCGAAGAGGACGAAAGCATTGGCAAAGAAGAGCAGATAGCCGAGCCGCCCAAAAAGAAGCGCGGCGCGCGCATTTTCTGGAACATATTTTTAGTCGTTATCGTTGCGGCGGGCATACTTGCGATGTTCGGCATTGTCAAGGAAATCGACCCGTCGGCGGGTATGTCGCTCGGCGAAACGATCAGGGGCGCAAGCCCGCTGTTTATTGGTATCGCCGTGCTCGTCATACTGCTCACTATGGTTTGCGACGTTGCCAAGTATGCGATAATTTCCAAGACGGTCACGGGCAAGGTGCACCTTGCGACTTCGGCAAAATGTCACTTTATAGGCAAGTATTACGACGCGGTCACGCCCTTTTCGACGGGCGGTCAGCCGATGCAGATTTACTATCTCAACACCAAGGGTATAAGCGGCGGCAACTCCACGGCTATGGTTATGATAAGGTACTATTCGTCGGTCGTCTGCTGGGTGACGATGGGCGCGGCGCTCTTGATTTTCGGTACGGTAAAGGGCGTTCTCGATTCCGCAAGCGGCGCTACCATATTGAAGGTCACGGGCTGGATAGGCATTGCGATAAATCTCTGCATACCCGTGTTTATTACCTTTTTCCTGCTGTTCCCCAAGCTTATGTACAAATTGACTTACGGAGTTGTCAAGCTCGGGCACAAGGTGAGGATTGTAAAGGACGTAGAAAAGACCACCGCGCGTGCAACGAAGGTGGTCGACGATTTCAAGAATTCGTTTAAGCTGATGGCTACAAGCCCCGTAAAGCTCATTCTGCTTATCTTGGTAAGCTTCGGCGAGGTGGGGCTGACGTTCGCTACGCCGTTCTTTATAATGAAAGCTTTCGGTTGCGGCGCAGTAAACGGTCAGATTATAACCGTAATGGCGCTCAACGCGTTTGCGACTTTCGGCGTATCGTTCGTGCCTACCCCCGGTAACTCGGGCGTTATGGAGGGGTTGGGCGCGCTTGCGTTCTCCGCGTTTGCGGGCGCTACGCTTGCATGGTCGGTGCTCTTCTGGCGAATATCCGTCTATTATCTGTACATCATAATCGGACTTTGTCTGACGGTTTTCGATCTAATAGCCAAAAACGTCAGATATAAAAAAACTAAGGTTAAAAAACCTTAGTCTTTGAGTTCGGGGAAGCGGGTGCATAACAGCTCGAATATGTGCTTTGCCGACTTTTCCGCTCCGTAATTTTCCCGCTGCGCCTCGGCAGCCTTTTTCAAGGGCGAAAGCTTTTCGGGGTCGGCGGTAAATTCCTCTATTTTATCGGCGACTTTTTCCGCGTTGAAGATTTTCAGCGCGGTTTTTATATCCTCGACAAAGTATTTGCAGTTAAACTTTTCAATGTGCGTCGCGGTATTAGTTACAATCTGCGGCACGCCGAAATAGCAAGCCTCGAAGAACACGTTCGCGCCGCTCTTGCCGCAGAACAGGTCGGCGCAAGCTAAATATTCGAGCATACGCTCGGTGAAGCCGACGGGGTGAAAGGCGCAGTTTTCGCCGCTTTTCCAGCTCTTCATCTGTTCGTACAGCTCTGCGTTTTTACCGCACACGGCAACGAGGTTGACGTTTAAATCGCGCTTTATAACCTCGCGGCAAATCTTGGTTATCCTGCCTATGCCGTAGCCGCCCTCGGCAACGACTACCGTGAATTTATCGGGGTCGAGTCCCAGGCTTTCGCGCAGGGTGCGCTTGTCCGAGGAAATCTTGTACGCGTCGTTGCGGATAAGCGCGGGCACGTGCTGTAAATTGTCGGGATTAAAGCGGCGCTTCCATCTTTTAAGAGCGTGCTTATAGCCCGCCTCGGTGGGTAGCAGAAGAACGTCGCTGGGGTAGTTGAATAAAGGATAGGTGTACGCGTCGGGACAGTATAAAGCGGTCAGCGGCGCGCAGGGGCTGTTTTTTGCAAAGTAGTTCGTCGACCAGTGGGTGGAAACCACCATGTCGGGCGCAAGCTCTTCCATATGCGCTATCGCGGGTTTTTTCGTTCCCGACTTTAAAAGACACGAGGAAGCCCAGGTTGCGATTCTGTTTCCGAAAAGCAGCATTGTAAAGGTCATAGCAAAGCCGAGCGCGTGGTCGCGGTTTGTGTCCGTAACCGATTTACACATCTTCTTTTCGAACGCGACGAGCGTCTTGTTGCCGCTGTCGCCGAAGAATTTGTTTTCAATACATTCGACTTTATCGCCGTACAGCTCTTTGAATTTTTCTGCAATTGCACGCATTGGCGTAATGTGCCCCATACCCGCCTCAACGTACGGAAATAAAACTCTCGGTTTGCTCATCAGAATATCCTCGTATATACTACATACATATTTTACCAAATTATATGACAGCCGTCAACATAAAGTAATGAAATTATATGACATTTTTGCGCCGAATATGCGTCGGACAAATTTTAGTGAAATTCTATTGCATATGCGCGGCGAATATGCTATAATACTGAGGTGTACGGAATATTGCGGTTAATTTTAACGCAAAATACCATTCCGCAGTTAATTTTTTTTAAAGAGGAGACTATGGACGACCCATCTAAGCGACGAGATAACAATAATATCGGTCGCTTTACGTTGCCGCTGACTACGCCCGCAAAGATTTTTCGGGCGCATTTTGAATTAAAGCTTATTTCACTTCGGCTCTGAGAATTTCACAAAGAGCATTTTCAGATTAAGACGGAGGAAATAATGTCAACAACGAATATAATTTTTTTAGTAATAGTAATAGTATGTATTTTACTGTCGGGCTACTTTTCGGCAACCGAAACGGCGTTCACGGCAGTAAATAAAATAAGGCTGAGGGCAAAGGCGGACGACGGCGATAAGGGCGCTAAGCGCGTATTAAAGCTCGCCGACAGCTACGACAGGCTTTTAACCACAATTTTAATAGGCAACAACGTAGTAAATATTCTCGCCTCGTCGCTGTTCACCCTGCTTTTGATTTCGCTTATCAAGAATAACGAGGGGCTTGCGACCACGCTTTCGACCGTAATTTTAACGGTAGTGGTCTTAATCTTCGGCGAAATCACGCCCAAAACTTTGGCAAAGGAATTTCCCGAGGGCTTTGCGAGGTTCTCCGCGCCCTCTATAAACGTGCTCGCCTGGATACTCATTCCTTTCACCTTCCTTTTCGGACTGTGGAAGAAGCTTCTTTTAAAGATTTTCAAGCACAAAGAGGACAACACGATAACCGACGACGAGCTGAAAATAATGGTCGAGGAGGCGGAGCAGGAAGGCGGTATCAACGCTCAGGAGAGCGATTTAATCCGCAGCGCTATCGAGTTCAACGACTTAGAGGCTAAGGACATTTTAGTGCCCCGCGTGGACGTCGAGGCTATCGACTGCGAAATGCCGCTCGAAGAAATCGATAAAATATTTATGGAAACGCGCTATTCGCGTCTGCCCGTGTACAAGGACAGCATAGATAATATCATCGGTATTCTGCACGAAAAGGACTTTATAAAACAGCGCGAGGACAAGGGATTTTCGGTTGAAAAGGCGGCTAAGCCCACTGTTTTCGTCGTGTCTACGACCAAAATCAGCGCCGTTTTAAAACAGATGCAAAAGAGCAAATCGCATATGGCGGTCGTATCGGGCGAGTTCGGCGACACGGTCGGCATTATCACAATGGAGGACATTCTCGAAGAACTTGTCGGCGAAATCTGGGACGAGCACGACGAGGTGCTTTCGGACATAACCAAGGTGAGCGATACCGAATACAAGGTTCTCGGCAGTACTACGGTAAACGACTTGTGCGAATATTTCGACCTCGGCGAAATCGACAGCGACAGCGCGACGACGGGCGGCTGGGTTATCGATATGCTCGGCAAGGTGCCCGACACTGGCGACGAGCTGACCTATCAGAACCTGCAAATCACGGTTGCAAAGACGGAGTTCAGAAGAATTACCGAATTGAAGGTTGTCGTTCTTTCAAACGACGGCGATAAAGACGATAACGAAGACGAATAATTTTACGCCCCTGCGGGCAAAACATATATAAAGGAGAAAAAACAATGGCTAAAATAACGAAGGACACCTTGATTGTCGACTGTCTTAAAATCAACCCCAACAGCGCGGAAATTTTGCAGGCTGTAGGTATGCACTGCATAGGCTGCGCTATGGCTCACGGCGAAACCATCGAGCAGGCGGTTTACGTTCACGGCAACGATTTGGATAAGTTGCTTGCCAAGCTCAACGAGGGCGTCGAAGACTGATTAATTCAAGCATATGTGGCGGGGAACAGCGATTACCGTTCCCTTTTTCGTTGCGTTAAATTGGTAAATTTGGCAAAAACTTTGCATTGATAAAAAGCGCGTTTTATAGTATAATTTTCTTGTAAAAAGGAGTTATAGATGAAACGTAAGAATAGACATTTAATTGCGGCGGCGTTTGCCGCTACGGCGCTCTCGGGCTTGATATTGCCCGCTTGCGCGACAAATAAAACCGAAACTCCGTTGACGGCAACGGAAGTATCGACGGGAAACAATAACACGACGCCCCAAGCCGATACGGCAAATTACGTTCGCGTTACAGCCTCCGACGTCAACATACGCTCGGGCGCGGGCAGCGAATATTCGTCGCTCGGCACTGCGGAAAAGAACACGCTGTACGCTCTGAACGGGCAGAGCGGAGGGTGGTATAAAACCTGGTATAAGAACAAGACTGCATACATAAGCTCGAAATATTGCACGGTTGTACAGATGGACAAGAGCGCAAACGAAGATATTGAAAACGTCATCGAGCAAGGGTACAAGTGTCTGGGGGTCAAGTACGTTTACGGCGCAACCCGCTATCACGACGGCAACGGCAACAGACTGAGCGGGTTCACAACCTCGGCTTTCGACTGCTCGTCGCTTATGCAGTATATGTACAAGCTGGGAGCGGGGATAAATTTACAGGTCAATACGCGCACGCAGATTTATCAGGGCACGACGGTTACAAGCAATTTGAAGCGCGGTGATTTAATGTTCTTTACCAACGCGTCGCGGAAATACAACTCAGGGATAGAAAGAGTGGGGCACGTTGCAATGTATCTGGGCGACAACTACATTCTGCACACCGCATCCGACTACGCTAAAATCGAACAGATTTCTTCAACGCGGTGGGGGTACTATATCCAGTCGCAGAGAATTATATAATGAAAGCTGGCGCGAATTTGAAATTCGCGCCAGCCGCATTTTCCTAACTTAAATTAAAGGTCGTCAACGTCCTGAACAGGTTTTTCGTACTTGTTCTCGCACGTGCCCGTGTAACTTCCGTTAGGGTCGTCAAAGCTGAAAAAGCAATTATTTGCAGTTTTTCGTGCTTTTGGAAGAGCCGCAGTTCTTGTTCGACTGCTTGTTCTGCTTGTTTTCCGTATTATTAGCCTTTTTCATATCTTCTCCTTTCCGTAAGGAACGTTAAGCGCAACGAAACCCTGACTCGACTTACACAAAGGACATACGGTCCACGCTTCCTTCGAAGTGTTCATATGTCCGCACTCCTTGCAGACGTATAAAATCGGACTTTCGTTTTTGTAGAGATTGCCGCTTTCCATAGCCTCGTGAAGATAGTTAAAAATCTGTTCGTGATGCTTTTCGACGGTAGCCGTCAGATTGAAAAGAGCCGCAATATCCGCAAAACCTTCTTCTTTTGCTATCCTTGCAAATTCGGGATAAATTCTCTCGTGTTCGTTTCTTTCGTCCTCACCGGCAAGTCTTAACATTTCGACTAAATCACCCGTATGAAAGGGGTAACCCGCGTCGATTACGATGTTGTCGAGCTTGCCTCCGCGCTTGGTCAGTTCTTCGAAAAAGCGTCTTGCATGAACCGTTTCGTTCTTTGCAAGCGATTTGATTTCATCTGCCAAAGCAATATAACCCTGCGCGGTTGCTTCCCTTGCAATAAGCTGATAGCGCATTCCCGCCTGACTTTCGCCCGCAAAACTGCGTGCAAGATTTAAATAAGTCTGAGTTTCGTCAAAATTCATAAACTTCCTCCGTGCAATTATCTTGCGCACAAAAACGCCGCCTTATACAGGGCGGCGCTTGGAAGAATTTAGTTATTTTGTATGTCTTTAATAAAGTAACCGTACCTCTTTCGGTGGCACATAAACAGGGTAAAGGTTACAATCAGCGCGGTGAGTTCGGCGAACACGTTAGCCGACCATACGCCGTCCAGACCCCACAAAAGGGGCAGGCAGAGTACGAATACGACCTGAAACAGCAAGGTGCGCAGAAATGAAATTACAGCGGAAATAAGTCCGTTGTTGAGCGCCGTGAAGAATGCCGAGCCGAAAATGTTGAAGCCCATAACGGCGAATATGCACGAGCATATATAAAAGCCGCGTTGGGTCATAGCCAGCAAGTCGGCGTTTTTGCTAACAAATATATAGGACAGCGGATAGTTGAGCGCCATCGAAAGGGCAAACATCGCCGCCGAGCTTATACCTATAATTATAAGGCTCTTTTTCAAAACGTTGTTAAGTTCGCGCTTGTTGTCCGCGCCGAAGTTGTAGCCGATGATAGGGGTTGCCCCGACCGAATACCCGATAAAAATCGAGCAGAAAATAAAGCTTACGTACATTATTACGCCGTACGCCTCGACGCCGTCAACGCCGACGAGGCTCATAAGCTGATAATTATACAGCGTATTGACAACCGAAAGCGATAACTGGGTCATCATTTCCGAAGAGCCGTTAAGGCACGTCTTTAAAAGCGGCTTTATTTTAAGTAGCGGTTTGCCGAGGAACAGAGTCCCTCTGCGGTTGAGCGTAAAGTATAAAATGGGAGTAACGGCGCCAACCGCCTGACCCGTAACCGTTGCAAGCGCCGCGCCCAAAAGTCCGAGTTTAAATCCCGCGATTAAAACCGCGTCCAAAACCGCGTTCGTTACGCCCGCGCCGACTATTACCAAAAGTCCCAGCTTGGGTTTTTCGGCAAGCGAGAAAAAGCTCTGGAACACGTTTTGCAGCATAAACAGGGTTATTCCGCACATATTTACAAAGCCGTACAGCAGACATTCGTCTAAAATGCCCTTTTGGTCGGCTTTTAAAAGTATGGCGAACGGGCGCAGGGTGAATATTCCCACGACGGTCATTACCGCGCCGAGAATTACCGTTGCGTAAACAAGGAGCGAAAAAATCCCGCGAGCCTTTTTAACGTCGCCCTCGCCGAGCGTTTTGGATATTAGGGCACTGCCGCCCGCGCCAATCATAAACCCGAACGAGGCGAAGCCCATCAGCACGGGCATTACGAGGTTGACCGCGGCGAAAGCCGCTTCGCCCGCAAAGTTAGAAACGAATATGCCGTCTATGACGCCGTAAATGGAGGTAAAAACCATCATTATTACGGCGGGATAGACGAATTTTACAAGTTTTTTAAATGTGAAATGTTGAGAAAGTGCGTTTGCCATTTTTTATTTTCGTGCCGATAATACCGTGATTAAATCGGACAGAGGTTTAATAATTTTTGTTATTTCCGTGCGTGAGGTGTTGACCATCAGATCGTACCCTTCGCGCGCGCCCCAAGGGTAGGCGGCGAGTAAATCGTACAGTTTCGCCCTGCCCTTGTCTATTTCCTTAAAGCTCTTTAAAAGCTGTTTGTCGGTTAACGTTTCGCCCGCTTTGGCGCGTGCGCGGCAACGTTCGAGCTTGGTCTGCTCGTCAGCGTAGACGAAAATCTTCACGGGGTTAAAGTCGTGTGCGATTACGTCTGCGCAACGCCCTACGATTACGCAGTCGCCCTTCTTTGCAATTGCCCTTATTACTTTCTGCTGGGCAACAAGCACGTCGGTTACGGTGTTGGGAGTAGGGGATACGAGGGGTATGCTGTGCGCAAAGCTGAACGCAAAATTCGTATAGCCGCCGTTTTCCAGCACCTTCGAAACGTATTCCTCGTCTAATTTGGCGGTGTTTGCTATCTCGGCTATGATTTCCTTGTCGTAGTATTTAAGCCCGAGTTCGTCGGCAAGTCTTTTGCCAATCTCCCTGCCGCCGCTTGCAAATTGCCTCGAAATGGTTACTAACATAAAAATTTCCCTCCTTAAATTTAAAAAGCGCCCGTGTATTTCTACCCGAGCGCACTCGACATCTTTTCGACTACGTAATTGCGATTACGCGTCCTCCGATGACCAATATTATTATAGCTTTAAAAATTAAAATTGTCAATCCTTGGGAAATAAACTTTTGAGCATTGTGCCTAAATACAGCACGGGAACAATGCTTATTTTGTCGGCGTACTTTGCCACCGACTTCATATTTTTAGCGGGAAGAAGCACACGCTTAAAGCCCATTTTCACGCACTCCTGAACGCGTTTTTCCGCGTACTGTACGGCGCGTACCTCACCCGTCAGACCCACCTCGCCGAATACCGCCGTGTATTTGTCCACGGGCTTGTCGAAGTAGGAGGAAGCAAGCGCGGCGCATACCGCCAAATCGCACGCGGGCTCGTTCAATTTTATGCCGCCCATAACGTTTATGTAAACTTCCTGCGATGAAAAGTGCAGGTTACACCGCTTTTCCAACACAGCCAACAAAAGCGCGAGTTTATTGTAATCTACGCCGAGCGACATTCTGCGCGGCTGACCGAACGCGACTTTGGTAATAAGCGCCTGAATTTCCACGTTCATACAGCGGTTGCCCGTCTGCGAGGGAGTTACCGCACAGCCCGCTTCCTCGCCGCGGCTCTCGGATAAGAATATGCCCGAGTAGTCGTTTATGGCGATTATGCCCTCGCCCGTCATCTCGAAAACGCCCACCTCGGAAACGTTGCCGAA
>CAMWWH010000053.1 GCA_947177975.1 uncultured Clostridia bacterium
CTAATTACGCAAGCGCCCGCGCGATTAAAAGCGCGCGGGCGCTTATCTATTATCGTTTTACTTCTTAAAATACTCGTTAATTTCATTATCAACGTCAAAATTTACAACCTTATCGTTGCCGTCGATACGCTGTTTGGGAAATTCCTTAATATACTTCCTTTCTTCACCGCAATTATGACATTTGCACTCAAACTCCACTTTTGCGTTCGTTCCACGGGTTACCGCCACATTGCCAAGTACCTTATAAATTATGTCTCCCTCTAATTCATACGGCGTCTTGCATTTTTTACAATGCGTCTGACTTTTCTTGTTTGCCTTAGTTACCGCAAATACGACAACTCCGACTATTAACGCAATGCCTAAAGCGATTGCTATAATACTTCCCATTTGCTTTCTCCTTATAATTATATCGTTTTTATAACTATAATATATCACAAAAACGTAATACTTGTCAATATAATTGTGCAATAAATATATCACAAAAACGTAATAATATTTAAGTATGGATATTATCAAAAAAATAGAAGATTTACGGACCGAAAGGGGCTGGACAAAGTACAGACTTGCCGAAGAGGCGATGATTTTATATTCGACTTTGGCGGGAATATATTCGCGTGGCACGCCGCCGAAAATCGACACTCTCGAAAGCATTTGCAACGCATTCGGCATTACGCTTGCGCAGTTTTTTACGGACGAGGAGACGGAAATTATCAACGAAAACGAAAAGCAGCTTTTAAGGCTTTACAGAAAACTCGACGAAGATAATAAGCGCGCCGTATTAACTCTTTTGGATAAGAACTCCTGAAATGGAAAATGTTTAATTGCGCTTTGCAGTCAAAAAATACCGCATATGTGCATAAAGTGTTCTAAACTCCTTGACAGTGACATATACGTATTGTATAATAAATCTACAAAATTTTACAATATGAGAGGTTTTTTTATGGAAAAAGACAACAATAATCTCGTACGTTTCTTACTCACTTTCTTCTTGGGTTGGATAGGTAGCTTGATTATCAATCACACGTCGTTGAAGCCCGCAGGCTGGAAATGCAAAACGTTAGGATATTTCTTCCTTGACCCCTTCTTCGGTATTCACCGCTTGATTGCTTCTATCTGCAACTTCACGTTCGACCCCACTAAGGAAAAGAACATCGGCTATTTCAGAGACGGCACTCCTATCGAAGGCGCTGCTCCCGTTGAAAAGGCTGAAGCTGACACGAACACCGATATCTAATTGAATAACTTAAAGCCCCGCGGCAACCGCCGCGGGGCTTTTAATTTTTAAATTGGCATTGCGCCTTTGTTCTTTTTGTTTTTTCTGAGTTCCTTCTCGATATCCTCGCACGTTTCGGCAAGCTCCTCTTCGGTTTCGCCGACGTCCACGCCGTCTAAAATGTTCTGCAATTTGTATTCGGTATTAAGGTATCTTATTGTCTGATAGCCGATAACCGCCGAAAGCGTGCCGTTGGCAAGTCCCTGCACCGAGCTGTCCACAAGCACCGAAATGACCGACCCCAAAAAGGGTATGCCCTTGGCGGCGTCGCCCATCGTGCGGACGATACCATTGCCTATCTTTACTCCGCCCAGTCCGTAAGCGACGAGCGCGTTGCGCACGACCGCGGCGAAAATCTTTACAAGCCGCGTATCCGACGGACGGAAACCGTACAAAAATACGATATCCTTTATCATCTGCAAATTGACGGTAGCGACCAGCATAGTGTCAATCTTGCTCTCCTGCGAGAGCGCCGAGTACATTGCCGACTTCATCGAGCACTTGAAAATGACCTCGCGCGCGCTCTTTTTAACCGAGCCGTTATACAGCGCGGTCAGGTTTTCCTTGATAACCGCGTCGTCGTGATATTTTACGCCCGCCTCTAATTTCTCGACGGTCGCGCTGTCGTACCAGCCCACTCCCGCAACGTTCTTGCACAGCTCGACGATTTTTTCGGCAATCTGATAGCGCACCCTCTTGTTCCTGCGCTTTGCCGCAGCCGCCGTCTTATAGTTGACGTTGGTCACGAAATAGTCGGTCTTTAAAATCTTCACGACGGGCACTATGTAGAAAACGATAAATAAAATCAGCGATACCCCCGCCGCCGCGTAACCCGCGTACTCGTTCATTTCCCAGATGCTCTTCGACAAGGTGAAAAAGCACCACACGAAAAATACTCCGATAAGCGCGATTATGAGCCGCAGAAAAAACTTCGCGCTCTTGGTATTCTCACGCTTGACGTACTTTTCCTCGTACTCGTATATGGTCATCTTTTCGGGCACGACGGGTATATCGTCCTTGACTTTCCGTCTGCCTCCCGCCGCGTAGGGCGCAACCGCCGCGTCCGCCGCGGCTATTTCGTCTTTCTTGTTTTTCTTCATATGTATACTCCTATAAATCCAGACTGAATTTGTACAGTTCGGACTTACTTATTCCTCTGTCACGCGCGGCGGCTTTAAGAGCCTCTTTCTTGTCCATTCCGCGCTCTATGTAATACAGTATATGTTCCCGCTCGCTCAGAGCGTTTAACGGGTTTTCGCGCTCGGGCGCGCCCTCTACTATAAGCACGTACTCGCCGCGCTTTTCGCCCGCCAGACCGTCCTTTAAATCAAAAGATACCGCCTCTTCGTGAAGCTTGGTTATCTCGCGCACCGCGCAGGCGCGTCTGTCACCGAAAACCGCGTACATAGAGGATATATGGCGGTCAATATCCTGCGGAGCGACGTGAAAACACAAGGTTAAATCGCTGTCCTTGTAGCGCTCCAACACCTTTTTGCGCTCCCCTTCCTTGTCGGGCAGAAAGCCTATGAAGGCAAATCTGTCCGCGGGCAGAGCCGATAAAACGAGCGCCGACAAAAATGCGTTCGCCCCGGGCACTACGGTGTAGGGAACGCCCGCCTCTTTGAGCGCCGTACACACGACGTTGCCCGGGTCTGATATGACGGGCATACCCGCGTCGGAGACGATTGCGACGTTTTTGCCGCACTGCGCCGAGGCTATAATCTTTTCCGCCGCCTCGCGCTCGTTGAACTTGTGACACGCAATGAGCGGCTTTTTAATCGCGTACGCGTTTAAAAGCTTTAAGGTGTGCCGCGTATCCTCGCAATAAATCTCGTCGACAGAGCGCAGAGTTTCGAGGGCGCGCAGAGTTATGTCGCCAAGATTTCCTATGGGCGTCGCAACAAAATAAATCATACCGTGCCGCCTCCGTTTTCGCGCGTGTTGACTATATCGGGCAGTATTTCGAGCGACGGCTTGCCGCCCTTGACCGCCTCTACCATAACTGCGTACGGCGAGGAATTTTCGCCGCCGCGAATAAATTGCATTTTCTTAGGCTCTAACCCCTTTCCCTTTAACGTGTAGAAAATTTCCGCAAGCCTGTCCGCGCGGTTGACCATTGCAAGCCGACCGCCGAATTTGAGCTTTTTCGCCGCGACCTCTATAATCTCGGGAAGGGTTATTGTGATTTCCTTGCGGCAAATCGCCTTTTCGTAAGCGGTATTTTCAAAGCCGCCACGCTCGTACGGCGGGTTGCACAGAATGAGCGAAAACTCGCCGTTGTATTCGTCCGCGATATCCTGCACTCTGCCCTCGACGATATTCGCGTCGAACCCGTTTGCCTCCGCCGTGCGCCGAGCCATATCGGCAAGAGCCGGTTGAAGCTCGAACAGCGTGAGACTTTTGATATGCGGGTTTAAGCAGAAAAAATGAAAGCCGACCGCGCCGCTTCCCGCGCAGAAATCGGCAACCTTGTCGTTGAGCTTACCCTTCGCAAAGCGCGACAAAAGAATACTGTCCGAAGTAAAGCGGTACAGCGAAATATTCTGTATTATGATTTTTTCGTCGAACAGCGTTTCCGCACATTCGCCGTCTTTTAAAATTAGTTCCATACAATATTGGGGTAGTCCCTCCGCTTAGAAACGAGTTAGACAAGGAGCGCGAGCACCGACCGCAGGGAGTGTACACCGACGTACACGACCAAGGCGGCGCGGAGCGCGACGCAGTATAACGAAGTTTATAAACGGAGCGTAACTTTAAAAGGCGGGGCGCAACACGCCCCGCCTTTTACACAGCCAAGTCTTACTCGGGTTTGATTGCGCCCGTGGGGCAACCGTCTTCGCAAGCACCGCAATCGATGCAAACGTCGGGGTCAACGACATACTTGTCAGCACCCTCGGAAATAGCGCCTACGGGGCAGGTAGCAGCGCACGCGCCGCAGCTTACGCACTCATCGGTAACTACATGTGACATTGTCATACTCCTCCATAATTGTATTTTCAAACGGCTAAGCCGCTTTTAATTTCGTTTATTATATCACACAAAATTCCCTCTGTAAAGGGGGTAAAACAAATTTTTTTGCTCATTTAGCCTTGGGGCGGCGTAGCTCCGCCGTTCGGCGCGGGGTTCTGACCGTTCTTCTTTTTGTCGCCGCGCCGCTTCTTTTTGTTGAATTTACCGCCGTTATTCTTTTCGGGCGCGCCGTTGTTCGCGTTGCGGTTATTATTGTGTTTATTTTTGTCTTCGCCCCCGCCGCGCGGGTTGTTTTCGCCCTTTTGCGGGTTGCCCTGAGGCTTGCCGCCGTTCTGAGGACGGTTACGGTTATTTTTGTCCCGCTTGCCCTCGCGGCGGTTATCGTTGCCGCCATGCTCGCGCTTTTGCTCGTTACGCTTTTCCTGCGCGGGTTGGGGCTGAATTTTCTCGGGCTTCTCTTCGAGCTTTTCGTCGCTCTCTTCACCCAAGTCCTCTTTGCCCATAACGACGTTACCGCGCATAAAGCGGATTTCGTCCACTCCGAAATCGTGGTAGGACACCGCGTCGTTCTGCTCTATTTTGACCTTGACCTGCATTTTGAGCATATTGACGTTTACGACCGTACCCTTGCCGCTCGGCGTGTCCACCGTGCTGCCGAGCTTGGGCACTTTCTTGCACGCCTCCGCGTAGTACTCGTCCTCGTAGGAAAGACAGCACATAAGCCTACCGCACAATCCCGAAATTTTGCTGGGGTTTAAAGACAAGCCCTGATTTTTAGCCATCTTGACCGAAACCTTTTTCGGCTCGGACATACAGCCGACGCAGCAACATTCCCTGCCGCACGGCGCAAGACCGCCCGTAAGCTTTATCTCGTCGCGGATATTTATCTGCCTAAGCTCTATGCGCATATGGAACGCGGACGACAAGTCCTTGATAAGCTCGCGGAAATCGACGCGGTTTTCGGAGGTGAAATAGAACACTACTTTACTGCCGTCGAAGGCGAACTCGCAGTCGACAAGCTTCATTTCCAGACCGCGTGCGGATATCTTTTCCTTGGCGGTTATCATTGCTTCGTCGCGCTTTTCCGCGTTGCGTTTTACCTGCTCCTCGTCGCGCGGAGTGGCGATGCGCACCACGGGCTTTAAGGGCGCGACAATCTCGCTGTCCTCGACCTCACATTCGGGTTGAACGACTGTGGCGTACTCCTGCCCCTTAGCCGTTTCGACGATGACGCCCATACCCTTTTGGTAAACGTCCTTGCCGTTCGGCGCGAAATAATACGGCTTGCCGCCGTTTTTGAATTTTACACTAACTACTTTAATCATTTTTTAAATCACTTATTATTTTGCACAACGCGCAACAGAAAATCGTATAAAAGCGATGAAAAATTCGCGTTGAATTTTAAGTCGGCAAACGCGCCGTTTATGCTTTCGACGGCGTATATTGCCGCACCTTTCGTTATTTTGCCGCGGTAACCGGCACTGTTTGCGTAGTTTTTCACTTCGGAAAAATATATGCGCTGCATCTCGGAAAGAAGCTCGCTCTTGTGCTTGAAATCACCGTACCTGAAAGCCGCAGCCGTCGCCTTTGCAACACTGTCCGCCGCGCAGATTTCTTGTGCCGCGCACGTCACCTCTTTATACCAGCCGCCGCCCAGCATGTCCTTAGCCGTTCCCAGCACTCCGCCGCACGCCTCCGCGACCGATTGATTGAGCGGGTTTTTGCCCTCCCTCTCCAACACTCCGAAAATTTCCGCGGGAGTAAACAGCGGCACTTCCAGAAGTTTTACTCTCGATACCACCGTGTCCAAAACGGGGGCGAGCGAGGTCGTGCCCAAAAGGAAATGTACGCCCGCGGGCGGCTCTTCCAGAACCTTTAAAAGCTTGTTCTGAAATATCGGCGAAGCCGTCTGAAAGTCGGAAATTATATACAGCTTTTTATCGTATTCCAACGGCTTTAAAGCCGCGTCCTCGACGATTGCCGCCGCCGCTTCCGCCGTAAGCTTGTTGTCGGGTCGGGGATAGACTTTTAAATCGGACAGCCCCTCCGACAGAATAAGTCTGCCGTTTCTGTCGTCGGGTTGCGCTCCGAAAAATTGCAGAGCGAAAATTTTCAAAGCCGCACGCAGGTTACGCGCGTCGGCAAAATACAGCATATACGCGTGCGAGAGCCTGTCCGCCCGCCTGTCGCCGCAAAATATTTTATACGCCGCCGTTCCCCGTATCAGCTGTTCCATAGACTTAATTTAAGTTAAATTATCCCTTTTTCTTTTAAAAGCGCAAACACCTTTTCCGACGTTTCCCACTTGGTGCCGCCACATTCGATGGCGCATATGCGGGGGTATTTGTCCAAAAGCGCCAGATAACCCGCGTACACTCTGCGGTGAAAATCCAGCCCCTGCTTTTCCATACGGTCGTTCAAATCCGCGCCGTGCTTTCTTTCGAACGCCTTGTCGGGCGAAATGTTCAAAAACACCGTCAAATCGGGCGGGTAGGTTTCGAGCGCCGCGGAGTTAATCTCTTCCACGTATTTTTCGCCCAGACCTCTCGCCGCGCCCTGATAGGCAAGCGAGCTGTCGACGTACCTGTCGCAAACGACGAGCTTGCCCGCCGCAAGCGCGGGTTCGACGATTTCCTTTAAGTGCTGTATGCGCGCCGCCGCGTATAAAAGCGCCTCGCACTCGTCGCACATCTTATCGTTGCCGCCGTCCAAAATTATCCTGCGTATCTGCTCGGCAACGTCGCTGCCGCCCGGCTCGCGCGTAACGATAAAGTCCACGCCCGCCGCCGTCAGCTTTTCGGCAAGCAGTCTTATCTGAGTGCTCTTGCCCGAGCCCTCGCACCCTTCGAAGGTAATAAATTTCCCTCTCATCTTTTTACCACTTTAATCTTGCCGTCGACTATGCCGAAGGTGCTTTTCGCCTTAGTCAATAATTCCACCGCCTGCGCCGAAATCATTTCGCCCGCAATAACCACGGGAAGGCAGGGCGGCGTTACGCCCGCGTTGTCCGCGCACATTTTACCTACCGACTGCTTTAACGGCAGCCACTCGGTCTTCTGACGGTACGCGTATAAAAAGCTGTACGTTCTGTCCGCCGTCGGCACGGACGGCAGGTCGTTGTAGGTGTTCTGGAATTTCTTGTTCGCGCACACCCATAACAGAACGTTTTTGAACTCGTTTATGTGGAAGGGCTCGACCGACGGCGAGAGATAGAAAAGAATGTATCTGCCGTCGTTGAACTCGGGATATATGCCCTTCTTTTTGAAAACCTCCTCCGCGAGATAGGGGGATATGCCGAGGGGTTTGAAGTCTACGGCAAATTTCGTCCAGTCGCCCGAGGGGTATAAGGTTATTCCCTCCAACCCCGACTTTAATTCGTTGATAAGGTTGATAGCCCTCGTAAAATATTTGGGGTTGTTGATAAAGTATTTTACGCCGTACTCCACGCTCGCCATTACGGGGAAGCTGGGCGACGTCGTGCGGAATATGGACATTGCCTCTTCCGCGCGGGTTAAAAGCTTTTCGTTGTTGACGCACACTATTGCGCCCTGAGTTAAGACGGGCAGGCTCTTGTGCGCGCCGTCCACCCACATATCCGCGTATAAGCCCGCGTAGCCCTCCTTGCCCTCGTTGAGGAAAAGGTGCGAGCCGTGCGCGCCGTCGACGAGGAGCAGTCTTTCGTACTTCTCCATTATGTCGCGGTAGCTCTGAAGGGGCGCGATATTGCCGTAGTAGTCGGGCGAGGTTATTATAATGCCCGAAATATTCACGTCGTTTACAATCAGCGTTTCGATGAGTTCCGCGGGCGGAGGCGTAAGCACTCCGTTTTCCTCGGCGCCCTGCACGATTACGGGCTCGATATTTAAAAGCCTGCACGCGTTGAAAACGCTCTTGTGCGAGTTGCGGGGCACGATTATTTTATTGCCGTAAGCCGCCGCGACGAACAGCATTGCCATAACTCCCGACGAAGAACCGTCGGTGGTTATATACGCCTTCTTCGCGCCCAAAATTTCGGCAATATCCTCCTGCGCCTTTTTGATGACGCCCGTAGGACAGCTTAAATCGTCGGTGATATCAAGCTCCGTCAAGTCGATTGACGCGACGGAAAACTGCGACTTGAAATCGCCGATATTCTTGTGTCCGGGCATATGCAGACGGTTTTTGTCCTTGCCCTTGATTTTATTGAGTTGAGTTAATATTTCGTACTTATATGCCATATCACTTTTTAGGTTTCATAGTGGGGAACAGAATAACGTCCCTTATCGTCGAGCTGTCGGTCAACAGCATAACAAGGCGGTCGACGCCCATACCGAGTCCGCCCGTGGGGGGCAAGCCGTACTCTAAGGCGGTCACGAAATCCTCGTCGACCTGCGCGTTGCAGCCCGGCTCCTGAGCCTTCTTATCGGCAACCTGCTTTACGAAGCGCTGCTTCTGGTCTATGGGGTCGTTGAGCTCGGAGAACGCGTTGCCGAACTCGTGAGCGCAGATAAAGTATTCGAACCTCTCGGTAAACTCGGGGTCGGTGGGCTTGCGCTTTGCAAGCGGCGAGTTCTCCACGGGGTAGTCGTAGATTATGGTCGGCTGAATGAGCTTATCCTCGACAAACGCTTCGAACAACGCGATTAAAACGTGACCGCGGGTTGCCTTTTCGCCCTCTTCCACTTCGGCGTGCAGCGACTTTGCAACGGCGCGGGCTTCCTCGTCCGACTTCCATTCGTCGTAGTCGGCGCCGCAATATTGCTTTACCGCTTCCTTCATAGTAAGGCGCGTCCACTTTGCGCCCATGTCGATAGGCGTGCCCTGATAACTGATCTGCGTAGTGCCGCACACCTTCTCGGTTACGGTCTTGTACAGATTTTCAATCAGATCCATCATACCGAAATAGTCGGTGTAAGCCTGATACATTTCGATAGTCGTGAACTCGGGGTTGTGGAAAGCGTCCATACCCTCGTTACGGAAAATTCTGCCGACCTCGTACACCCTTTCCAGACCGCCGACGATTAAGCGCTTTAAATAGAGCTCGGTTTCGATACGCAGATACATATCGATATCGAGAGCATTGTGGTGGGTCTTGAAGGGACGCGCCGCCGCACCTATTTCGAGCGTGGTCAGAACAGGGGTATCCACTTCGAGATAACCCATATTGTCAAGATATGCGCGGATTTCCTTTAATATTTTCGAACGCGCGATAAAGGTCTTTTTGACCTCGGGATTTACTATTAAATCGAGGTCGCGCTGACGGTAGCGAATGTCCGCGTTGGTCAAGCCGTGCTGCTTTTCGGGCAGGGGCAAAAGAGCCTTGGACAGCATTTCGATATGCGTGCAGTGCACGGAAATTTCGCCCGTCTGCGTCTTGAAAACGAAGCCCTTTACGCCCACGATATCGCCTATGTCGTAGTCCTTTTTGAACGAGGCGTAATCTTCCTCGCCGACGTCGTCGCGGCGGACGTAAATCTGAATTAAGCCCTCGCGGTCGGAAATGTGGGAAAAGCTCGCCTTGCCCATAATGCGGCGGCTCATAAGTCTGCCCGCGACGGAAACTTCCTTGCCCTCTAACGCTTCGAACCCGTCCTTTACGGACTGCGAATTCGCAGTCACTTCGTACTTGGTCTTTTCGTAGGGGTTGTTGCCCTCGGCGGTCAGCTTTGCAAGCTT
>CAMWWH010000054.1 GCA_947177975.1 uncultured Clostridia bacterium
ACTGCAAGGGGCTTATGGCTCAGCCCGATATCGACGGCGGACTTATCGGCGGCGCGTCGTTAAAATTAGACTTTGCAACCATAGTTAACTACAATAAGTAAGCAATATAAAATACGCCCCGCGGCGATAATTCGCCGCGGGGCTTTTTACTTTTATTCGGTTTTGAAATTTCCTCGCACAAACTGCGAAACCAATCCTTGCGTCCAATACTTCTTATTTATCGAATAAATCATACCGTCCTTGTTTGACCTGACCACGGGCATTATATTGTCTGTTATGCCGAGCTTTGGCAAATCGCGCCGCGTAACGACCACGCCGCTTAAATACACCTCTTTGCCGTCCGTCCACTCCTTAGGCACGAGCACGCTGCCAATCTTGCGGTTTTTGACGTCGACCGCCAATTTAAAGTTTTCCCTGCGCTCATTTTCGTCAAGTGCGTTGATAACCGCCGCTATGCTTTCCAGCCCGCGCGGGTTGTATCTGAACTCTTCGTCTTCGCTGTAAAGTACGATTGCGGGAAAGCCGTCGTACTTATTGAAAGGGTCGTTGAGCTTTTTGTCGACGTATATAACGTACGCGTAATAGAAAGAATACCTGCCCTGTTTGTTCTCCTTGCCGAGTTCTTCTAACGGCTCGCTTTCCCCCTCGTCCTCTTCGTACTCGGGAACGTCGGCAAGAAAGCTTTCCTTAACCGCGGCAAGGTCGTAGGCGTAATTTTCAACCTCAGTTACGGGGTAGCTGTCGTACGCGTCGATTTCGCTTTGCAACAGCTTTTTGTAATTCATACCGTTCGCAACGTGACAACCCAAGTCCTCGGACCAGTAATTCACGTCTACGATAAACGCGGACGTGCAGTTTAAGGGGTCGGCAATCAACGGCAGAAGGTTGCCGCTTATATGTCCGAGCGGCAGGTGCGCGCGGTTGACCATAACCGTAGTCATATACACCTCGCGCCCGTCGGTCAGTTTTCCGTCCACCTTCACGTTGGAAAAATATTCGCTCTCGTTCTTTAAGATATTGTTCGCTCTGTCCTCGAACAGCTTTTCGGCAATGGGTTGCAGGTCGTAGGGGTGCTCCTCGAAGTGCGGGTCGGTGCTGTAAACGAACACCGCGGGCAATACGTCGTACGTATTGTTTCTTATCGGAGTGAACAGCATATCGTTTGCCTCGACCAAATACGCGTAATAAATTCTGCCGCTTTTAAGCACCGAAAAATCGAAATAAGGAGCAGCCGATTTAAAACGCATTTTTGGGATTCTATTCTTGTCGGGGTTGTTATCTGCGGCATATGCGGCACGTAACTTTTCAAGCTCGGCTTTGAAATCGGATATTTCGCGGTAGGGCAGACTTTTGTATTTGCGCAAATTTGCCGAAATTTTGCCCCTTGCGCGGTACATATATTCGCCCACCGCAACCAACACTAAACCGACTATCATCAGGACAATGCCGACGACGGTAGCAACCGATTTCGGAATTCCCAACCCTAAGGATTCCGCTGAGAGCACTAATAATGCCGGGAAAAACAAACCTATTCCTATAAACATTATAATTCTTCCGCGTTTTTGCTTATCCATAATCTTTCCTCTTTTAATTTATTTACGGCACCCATTATACCACAAAGACAGCCGCAACGCAACCGCCGCGGCAAAATTTACAAAACGGCTCTTCCGCGCTTGCAAATTACAAATTATAAAGCTATAATATTATAAAAAAACAAGAGGAAAATTTATAATGAAAAAAACTCCTTACGCGATAATAATTATGGACGGCTACGGCTTAGCTCCCGCGGGCGAAGGCAACGCCATTTCGATTAACGGAAGTTATAACGTCAACGAGCTTATCAATACCTATCCCTCCGCCACCCTCGGCGCGAGCGGTATGTCGGTCGGTCTGCCCGACGGTCAGATGGGCAATTCCGAGGTCGGACACCTCAACATGGGCGCGGGGCGCATCGTGTATCAGGATTTAACCAAAATCACCAAGGCGATTGGCGACGGCGACTTCTTTACAAATCCCGCGCTTATCAAGGCTATGAACAACGCGGCGGCAGGCAAAAAGTTGCACCTCTACGGACTTTTATCCGACGGCGGCGTGCACAGCCATATCACCCACCTCTACGCTCTCTTGAAGATGGCGAAAGAACGCGGAGTTAAAGAATGTTACGTTCACTGCTTTATGGACGGCAGGGACGTTCCCCCTACCTCGGGTATCGAGTTTATCCGCGCGTTGCAGGCGGAAATGAAAACTCTCGGCTACGGCAAAATCGCGTCGGTTGCGGGCAGATATTACGCAATGGATCGCGACAACAACTGGGACAGAGTCGAAAAGGCTTACGATATGTTAACTCTCGGCACGGGCAAACCGTGCGCCGACCCCGCCACCGCGGTCGAGGACAGCTACGCGGCGGGCGATACGGACGAATTCATTAAGCCCATCAACGTTTTCGAGAACGGAAAGCCCGTCGGACTTATCGGAAAGGGCGACAGCGTAATCTGCTTTAACTTCCGCCCCGACCGCGCAAGAGAGATTACCCGCGCGGTATCCCAGCGCGAGTTCGTCGTACCCAAAGGCACGGCTTTCGAGAGAAAGACTGGATTTTTAGAGCCCGTATACGTCTGCTTTACCGTTTACGACGCGACCTTCGAGGGCGTTGACATTGCGTTCCCCAAGACGGTTTTAAACAACACTCTCGGCGAGTACCTTGCCAAGTGCGGCAAGAGCCAGCTTAGAATTGCCGAAACGGAAAAGTATGCGCACGTAACCTTCTTCTTCAACGGCGGCGTCGAAGCTCCCAACGAGGGCGAACAGCGCGATTTGATTAACTCGCCCAAGGTTGCGACTTACGACTTACAACCCGAAATGAGCGCGTACCTTGTGACCGACAAGGTTTTGGAGGAGCTTGACAGCGGCAAGTTCGACGTTGTAATTTTAAACTTTGCAAACTGCGATATGGTCGGACACACAGCTATTATTCCCGCAGCGGTCAAGGCTGTCGGCACGGTTGACGAGTGCGTTAAAAAGGTCTGCGACAAGATTTTGGAAATGGGCGGTTCGGCGCTTGTAACGGCAGACCACGGCAACGCGGACAGACTTTTGGGCGACGACGGCTCACCCTTCACCGCTCACACGACCAACCCCGTACCCGTCGTTTTGGTATCGGAAAAATACAAAAACGCGAAGCTGCGTTTGGACGGCATTTTAGCCGACCTTGCTCCCACTCTTCTGACGGTTATGGGCTTGCCCGTTCCCGCCGAAATGACAGGCAAGAGCTTGATTAAGTAATTACGTAAAACAGAAGCCGCCCGCGTTAAGTTTAACGCGGGCGGCTTTTTAATTGCAAAAACTTTCGCAAACGATTATAATGATACAGTAATGAATGATATAGAAAAATCCGAACCAGAAAGCGGCGGCAACGAAAAATTTACAAAAGCAAAGCTCACTCCCGAACGGTTTTTTACCAAGCCGCTCGTGGTTGCGCTTTGCGCGATTTTTTGCTGCGTGCTTTGGGGCAGCGCCTTCCCCTGCGTTAAAACGGGCTATAAGCTTTTTAAAATCGACACCTCGAACCCCGCCTCTTTAATGCTGTTTGCGGGAGTCCGTTTTGCCTTGGCGGGAATGTTGGTAATAGCGTTCGGCTCGATACAAAAACGCGCCTTTTTAGTACCTAAACCCCGTAATATGTGGCGGGTAATGCTTGTCGCGCTCTTTCAGACGGCGCTTCAGTACACCTTTTTTTATATCGGTTTATCCCGCGTTTCGGGAGTTAAATCGTCCGTATTAAACGGGCTGGGAGTGTTCTTTACAATACTCTGCGCGTGCTTTGTTTTCCGCACCGAAAAGTTTAATTTAATCAAGCTCGCGGGCTGTGTTTTGGGCTTCGGCGGCGTTATCTTAATCAATCTCGGCGGCGATTTTTCTTTCACCTTTTCCTTTACGGGCGAGGGGTTTTTGATACTTTCGGGACTGTCCGCGGCGGTCGCGGCGGGGCTTGTCAAAATCTTTTCGAAATACGAGAATACCACCGCTCTCTGCGGCTATCAGTTTTTAATCGGCGGCGTAGTGCTGATAATCATCGGCGCAAGCTTCGGCGGGCGCATACCCTATATCTCCGTCGGCGCGGCGTTTATGCTTTTGTACCTCGCCTTTCTGTCCGCGTGCGCGTTCACGCTGCAAGGCTTCCTGTTAAAATACAACCCCGTTTCCAAGGTCGCCGTTTTCAAGAGCACGAACCCGCTTTTCGGCGCAGTGTTCTCGGCGATTATCTTATCCGAGAGCGACCAACTTTTAAGCTGGTACACTTTAATAGCCATAATTTTGGTGTGTCTGGGCATATTTATCATCAATAAATTCGGCGAACGGCGCAAAATTCACAAATAAATTTTTCAAAACGCCCCGTTTTTCATTGTCAAACGCGTTGCTCTGTGTTATAATTTTTCGGTAAATAAGTTTATTTGAGGTCTAATCAATGTTGAATTTGTTAGTCACTTTCGGCGAAGACAGCGCCTATACCGCCTACGTCGTTTTAAGGACAATCGCAATCGTTGCCATGTTCCTTGCGGCGCTTGTGGCAATAATTTTGGTTCTTCTGCAAGAGAGTAATTCCGAAGGTATTCAGGGCATCACGGGTTCGAGCGAAACCTTCTTCGGCAAAAACAAGGGCAAGTCGATTGAAAGCAAGCTCAAAAAATGGAGCTGGATTTGCCTCGGCGTGCTTGCATTCCTTGCAATCGCATTCTACATCGTTGTAATTGCTCTCGGCACCAATTAATTTTAAAACGGTTTTACTGCGGCGGAACTCTTATTAAGAGATTTCCGCCTTTTTATTTTTAACTATGGCATATAAAGGAAAAAAATTCAAACAAAGCGGCGCGCGTCGCAGCGCCCATTATAAATCGGAGGAGTTCCGCGCCAAGGTCAAAGCCAATCCGCAGGGTTACGCTTTTTTAATCCCCGAGGGCAAAGCCGAACGCGAGAACGACTTTTTCGTGCCCAAAAAGCACCTAAACGACGCGCTTGACGGCGATACGGTAATTGCCGTACCCGTGCGCGGCACAAAGGACGAGGCGCGGATTATCAAAATTATCGAGCGCGGCAGAACCGAAGTTATCGGCGTATTTCAGGCGGACAGGCACGCGGGCTACGTTATCCCCGACGACCGCGCCTTTTTAAGCGACGTCTATATCCCCCTACCATTAAGCGGCGACGCGAAGGACGGCGACAAGGTGGTTGCCGAAATCACGTCCTATCCACGCGGCAAGGCGGTGGGCGGTAAGATTGTCGAAGTGCTCGGCACGGACGGTGATTTCTTCGTCGAGGAAGAGGCGATTTTGCGCAGTTACGGCTATGAGATCTCCTTCCCCTACTACGTCGAAGAAACTGCCGAGAAGGTTGCCGCCGAGCCCGTGGAGCTTTCGGGCAGGCGCGATTTGCGCAATCTTTTGACCGTAACCATAGACGGCGTAGACACCCGCGATATCGACGACGCGGTATCGCTTGAAATAATCGACGGCAACTACCGCCTCGGCGTGCATATTGCCGACGTCAGCCGCTACGTCAAGCCTAACGGCTGTATCGACAAGGAAGCGTATTCGCGCGGCACGAGCGTTTACTTTCCCGACCGCGTTATCCCTATGCTGCCCAAGGCGCTATCGAACGGCGCGTGCAGTCTGAACGAGGGCGAAAACCGTTATGCGATGAGCTGTTTTATGGTCTTCGACAAAAGGGGCAACCGCCTCTCTTTCGAGCTGTGCGAGAGCGTTATCAGAAGCGACAGACGAATGACCTACGACGAGGTTACCTCTATCCTCGACGGCGACGGCAACTGCCCCGAAATCGAGCCTATGCTCCGCGATATGGCTGACCTTTGTCTTATTCTCGAAAACAAGCGCAAAGAGGCGGGCGAAGTGACTTTGGACGTGAAAGATGCGCACATATACCTCAACGAACGCGGAGAGATAGTCATTCCCGACTACGAACGCGCCCTCTCCCACCGCATTATCGAGCAGTTTATGGTGAGCGCGAACGAGGCTGTAGCAGAGTTCGCCGAAAAGCGCAAAGCGCCCTTTTTATACCGTATTCACGAACAGCCCGCGCCCGAAAAGGCGAGCCTTTTATACGGCTTTCTGCGCGACTTGGGAATTAACGCGAAGGGCGACACCGAGGACGCGCGCCCCGTCGACTATCAGCGTATTTTAAAGCAAGTCGAGGACAAGCCGTTAGCCTCGATTGTCAACAAGGTAATGCTGCGGTCTATGCAGAAGGCGCGCTACTCCGAGGAGAACAAGGGGCATTTCGGCTTGGCGAGCGGGTGCTACTGCCACTTCACCTCGCCCATCCGCCGCTATCCCGACCTGTTTATTCACCGCGTTTTAAAGTGTCTTTTGCACGGCGAGGACGATATTGCAAAGGAAAAGTTCGCACCCCTTACAAGGACGGCGGCAATCGACACGAGCGAGCGCGAGCGGCAGGCGGAAACCGCCGAACGCGACGTTGACGACCTCTACAAGGTCGCGTATATGCAAGAGCGTATCGGCGAGGAATACGACGCGGTAATATCGGGCGTTATCGAGAGCGGAATTTTTGCGGAGCTTGCCAACACGGTCGAGGGATTTATCCGCTTCGAGCTTCTGCCCGCCGACCGCTACGAGTTTTACGCGGAGAAATTTTTGTTAAAGGGCAAGAGCCACTCCTACCGTATAGGCGACAAGGTGCGCGTTAAAGTTGCGGGGTGTGATTTGGGTTCGAGAAGAGTGCAATTCACTTTACTTTCAAAGCAAACGGGGGTATAATATTTTTATGAAACAAATCGCATACAACCGTTCGGCGACGTTCGAATATTTTATCGAACAGAAATACGAGGCGGGAATAGTTTTGGAGGGTGCGGAAGTCAAGTCCCTGCGGGCGGGCAACTGCAACCTCAAAGACAGCTTCTGTTTTATCCGCGACGGCGAAGTCACGCTGAAAAATATGCACATTCCCGTGTACGACAAGAGCGGCGCGTTCAACTCACGCGACAGCAAGCGCGACAGAAAACTGCTTTTACACAAGGCGGAAATAGATAAAATCGTCGGCAAAATCAATCAGAAGGGTATGACCCTCGTGCCCATATCCCTCTACTTTAAGGATAATTTAATCAAGGTCGAAGTGGCGCTCTGCCGCGGCAAACAGAACTACGACAAGAAACAGACGATTAAGGCGCGCGATATCGACCGCGACACAAAACGGCAAATCAAAGACTACTAAGGAGTTTTAATATATATGAAAGACTACAAGCTCGACACACTGTGCGTACAGGCAGGCTACACCCCCAAGACGGGCGAAAGCAGAATTCCGCCCATCGTTCAGTCGACGACCTATTTTTACGGCGACACCAAGGCTATGGCGGACTGCTTCGATTTAAAGAGCGCGGACTACTTCTATTCCCGCCTCGCCAACCCCACGGTTGCGGCTTTTGAGGGCAAGGTTACTGCCTTAGAGGGCGGCGTTGCGGCTATCGGCTGCGCCTCGGGGATGTCGGCGACCACGCTTGCCGTTTTAACGGTTGCGGGCGCGGGCGATAATATCGTCTGCTCGCACGAGGTGTACGGCGGCACTTACAATCTTTTGGGAGTGACTTTACCCAAGCTCGGTATCGAGTGCAGATTTTTCGAGCCGGACGATACCGCCGAAGAAATCGAACAGCTAATTGACGACAAGACCAAAGCGGTGTTCGTCGAGACGGTTGCAAACCCCGCGATATCGGTTATCGACTTCGACAAGGTTGCGGGCGTTTGCCAAAAGCATAACGTACTGCTCTTCGTCGACAACACGCTTGCCACCCCCGCTCTCTGCCGTCCCGTAGAGTACGGCGCAAACGTTATAATTCACTCCTCGTCGAAATATCTCGACGGTCACGCGGCGGCGCTCGGCGGAATTATCGTCGATTGCGGCAACTTCGATTTCAAGGGCAATCCCCGCTACGCAAGCTTTAACGAACCCGACGAGAGCTATCACGGCTTAGTGTACGCAGACCTGCCCTCCGCGGTGTTTGCGACCAAGTGCCGCGCGCAACTCATACGCGATATGGGCGCGATTATGGCGCCGCAGAACGCTTTCCTTTCATACATAGGCTGCGACACTCTGGCGCTTAGAATGGAAAGACATTCGTCGAACGCCGCAAAGGTTGCGGAGTATCTTTCCAAGCATCCCAAAATCGAGTGGGTGCGCCACCCCTCTCTGCCCGACAACAAGTACCACGCTTTGGCGGAGAAATATCTGCCGAACGGTCAGGGCGGTATGATGAGCTTCGGCATAAAGGGCGACGCAACGCTCTGCGCAAAGTTTATGGAGAGCCTTAAACTCATAACTCAGGAAACGCACGTCGCCGACGTAAGAAGCTGCGTTCTGCACCCCGCGTCGACAACTCACAGACAGCTTTCAAAGGACGAGCTGGAAAAGGCGGGCGTACCCGAAAACCTTATCCGTCTTTCGGTGGGTATCGAGAACCCCGACGACATTATAGCCGACGTAGCGCAGGCTCTCGAAAAGGTTTAAAAAACACGCAAAAAGGGGCGTTACCCCGCACATATGCCTTAACCAACGAGGAAAATTATGCCGATAGTTATCGATAAGGACATACCCGCATACAAGATTTTGACGGGCGAAAAGATATTCGTTATGGACACCGACAGAGCGGGCGTTCAGGATATCCGCCCCATCGAAATTGCCATATTGAATTTAATGCCCACCAAGGAAACGACCGAAACGCAGTTTATGCGCTTACTTTCCAACTCGCCCTTGCAGGTCAACGTGACGCTCGTGCGAACCGAAACGTACAACCCCACCCACGTGGAGGCTAAGTACCTTTCGCGCTTTTACAAGAACTTCGACGAGATTAAAAACAAGAAATTCGACGGTATGATTATCACGGGTGCGCCCGTGGAAAACCTTGAATTCGAGGACGTTGCATACTGGGAAGAGCTGAAAGAAATTCTCGACTGGACGAAGACGAACGTTACCTGTACGCTGTTTATCTGCTGGGGCGCGCAGGCGGCTCTGCACTACTTTTACGGCATAAAAAAGCACCCGTTAAAGGCGAAATGCTTCGGCATATTCGCGCACCAACGCGTGCAGGACGGCGAGGTTGAACCGCTTATGCGCGGCATTTCCGACGAGTTCCATATGCCGCACTCCCGCCACACCGTCATCTACGCCGACGATATCAGGAACGTTAAGGGGCTTAAAATTTTAGCCTATTCCAAGAAGGCGGGCGCGAGCATTATCAAGAGCACCGACAACCGTCAGGTGTTCGTCACGGGGCATATGGAGTACGACCGCGACACCTTAAAGCGCGAGTACGAGCGCGACAAGGCGAAGGGCTTACCCATTAAGCCGCCCGAAAATTACTTCGCCGACAAGGA
The DNA here is from genome assembly GCA_947177975.1 of uncultured Clostridia bacterium. Lineage (GTDB taxonomy): Bacteria > Bacillota > Clostridia > Christensenellales > Borkfalkiaceae > Coproplasma. Next base: position 9,399 of record CAMWWH010000054.1, read on the forward strand.
GATGACCAAGGTCAAAATGAACTGGTCGTCCACCTCTAACCTCTTTTATATAAATTGGTTAAACTACTACGTTTACCAAGTCACTCCCTACAAGTTATAAAAC